>JAISYU010000054.1 GCA_031269685.1 Dysgonamonadaceae bacterium
CCTGCTTGTACTATTGCCTCAGCCTTCTCCCACTTCGCCTGTTTTAACTGCATTTCCCGCCGTTGCGCGTCAAATTCTTTCTCTTTCTGTAACCATGTTTCCTCAATTATACGGCGTTGCGCATCTGCCTGTTCTTCCGAAAGTATACCTTGTTCATATTTTTCATCAATATTTTTCAAACTTTCTTCATAAGCCTCCCTTTCTCTCTTTTCCTCCTCGTCAATGCGTTGAATCTGCTGGTCGTAGTAATCGTTCATCATATCCGTCGCGCTTGACCAAAGATCCGTATATATATCCATCTGCTTTTCGGCATTTGCTTTTGCCGCACGATATTCACTTTCGCCAGACTCTGATGTTGTATTAGGATCTAATCCAAATATAACATCGTTAAAATCCTTTGTTTTGTTGCTTTTCCTGCCTTTACCCGTTGCCTGTTTAACAGTATTGACAGTTGAATCTTCGGCAGAGGAAAAGGCATTTTCTGAAAGTTGCTTTCTGAGATCTGCCAGACGTGCATATATTTGTTCCTGTAATTGCAAATTGTTTTCTGTTGCAGCCAATAGATTAGTCAAGTATTCAATTTCCGAATCCAAAGCCATATTGTTATACTTGTCAATAATAGCCTTCTTCTTTTGTTGATATTGCTCTTCCAAAGATAAAAGCGCCGCCTTGTTTCCCATGTTTGCCTCAACCTGTTTCGTAAAGTCACGCAGAAGGTCGCCAAGTTCTACCTGCCGAAGTTGGTCAAGGTCTTCACCTATTGCTTGCGCTTGCTTGTATTGCTCGGCTTGCGCCTGTTTGATAATATTGAGGATTTCATCCTGTTTGGCTTGTTCCAGCACAGTCGACGCCCGCTGCCTGTCCGCCTCTATATACAATAATTCCTGATTGCTTACTTCATTCGCCGATGCTTCTTTTTTTGCCCCCAAATCAATTATTTCCTGACGGCGTTCATAGTAGGACATTAATGCAGATAGACGGGTCTCTGTATCATTCTCCTCGTTTTCATAAATGCGTTTTTGTTCGTCTGCAAGTACCTGCGTTTGTTTAATTTCCTCCTCAATAGCGGCTTGCCGTTCCTTTGCATCGTCTTTTCTTTGTTTTACTTCCTCTTTACGTTCTTTTGCTTCCTCTTTTTCATCTACGGGATTCATAAGATCGTATCGTTGTTTTAGCAAATTATTTTCTTCTATCAGATCGGCAATATTCTGGATATTACCTTTAGTCTCGTCTTTCTGCATAGCAAGTATCTTTTGCTTGTTTTCGGCTATTTGTGCCTCAATTTTAGCCCGTTCAATAGCAAAATCTATGTCTTTGTCTCCCTCAACTGGTTTTATTTCGGGGATTAACTTTTGATATTTGGTTATTTCCTGCTGTAACTGTTTATAGCCGCTTGCTATTTTGTCAACGAATATTTGCTGAACAGATTTGCCAGCGATGTGCTTTACAAATGAGTCAATATCTTTTTGCATCTCATCCGACAATTTATCGCCGCTGAGTAAAGTACTTATCAATTTATTATATTTATCCGCCCCCTCTTCTCCAAACTTGGAAATATAGGAATTATAGAGAGCTTGCATTTCACGCGAAATATTCTTCAAAAACTTATCCGATTCCTCTTCTGTAATTTTTTCTATCGCCCGCGATTTTGCCGCAGTCATGGCGGCGCGTGTTATTGCGTTATATGCACTCTCTATATCATGTAGGGAACTGACCTCATACGACAGGTTTTTAAGATAATCACCGTATTGTGAGATAATTGCCTTTTTTGCCTTATAGTATTCTTCTGTTCCCTCCTTTGCATTTTTCAAAGCATCAAACAATCCATTTATTTTTAATATCTCGGCGCCCATCTCCGAATTTGCCTCCGACAATACTGCGGTTATCTTTTTTTGTGTATCCATCCAAGATTTAACAGCAGAAACAACTGCAAGTATTCCTGCTATTAGCAAGCCGACACCGGTTAACATTAACACTTTCGACGCTTTGGCAGTCAGATTAAGCGAAGCGGCGAGTTTAATATTGGCTTTTGTCCATAAATCCTTGACGAATGTCACTGATGTCACCTTAGTTACCATTGCACCTAATTGAGGATTAATCATTGCGGTAAATTTGCCAATATCGGTTAATCCTTTTTTATAGTCACCTACATTCGCCTGAAAGTTGCCTATACTGCCTGCCGACGCTTTAACCGCATCATCAAACTGTACGATTGTATCAAAGAGTTCTTTACCCGCTTCCGATTCTTTTTCCTCGTCCGTCATTTTACGGTAAGCGATTCGCATCTGTTCGAGTTGCAGACGTACCTTGTCATAACTCCCAGCCGCAGCATTAGCGATTTTCTGTTGATTGTTCATTGTCTGACTAACTTCCTGAATACCTTTTTTCAGTTCGTTTTCCTGCAATGTTATTTCAACAAGAAGATCATGCGCCTCTTTACTTGAAATTATCCCCTTCTCTTCTTCCTGTTGTACCTTTTTACGCTGCTCTGCTAAATCCTTTAACTCTTTTTTTAACCTTACGTATAACTCGGTATTTGTCGATAAATTTCCGTTTATTAGATCTATAATTTCCAATGTCTTTTCGGAAACTTGCAAATCTTTAAGCATAACCTGCCGGCGTTCATTGATACGTGCCACCTCTACCTGAATGATTCGGGCGCGCTCCTGTGAGTCTTTATTGATTTTTTCAACTGTTGCCGCCGCTTCCTTTTCTACATTATTGGATTGTTGAATGGCGTCATTAACCTGCGAAAACGATATTCCCATTTTCGATAATGTCGTCTGCAGTTCTGATGCCTTAGTTAGCAGTATGCCCATCTCTTTATAAGAGTTTGCAACCGCCGTGTCCAATTTAGATAACTGTTCAAGTGCAGTAGAGGATACTAATGAATCAACAATCTCAGTGTTTGCCATCTTAAATTAATAATTTAGTGAAAATTCCACATATCTTTTTATATATTTTTAACTTATCTTCTTATAAATCTTCATCGTTCCTGGCTTAGCCGTGAAAAACCTTGCAACGTTATTTTCAACCCTTGCCGGCGCAATATCCGCCTTTTGTATAAAAGTCGTAACACTGCTATCTGAGAGGGCTAATGAGAACTTAAACACCTGACCAGACTTTACAAACAGCGGCGGGGACAGGTAAGAGTTATCTTGACGTCCTATGTAGTAATTAACAAGCATGGGGTCATCGTTAATAAATACGGTAGCGGTGTTATTGACAAGTGCGGTATTGACTTTTAACCGCATGTAACAATTCGCGGCAGCGGTAACGCTACCGGTTATTGTTCCTGTCGCCGGTTGTGTTTCAACCGCATCCACCCAATACGACCAACTATAAGCGCTGTATGCAGACTGTGAAATCCAAACGGCATAAGCGCCGCCCGTGCCGCTGTCGTCGTCCGTGCCGTCGAAAGCAGTTAACGGCTTGTAAGTAACTCCATCCTCCGAGAACTCTATTATGTAATCGTCGCCTATCTCTGCGTTGCCCCAAGTGCCGGACAGCAGGTTGTCGGGCAAGTTAGTTGCGTAAATTTGCTGCCCTGCACTATCGAAATACAACGTCTGCAACAGCTCGCGGTCAGGCGACGAACCGCCGGTCGAAACCGGCTGCGGGAGCGTGCCCCACACTATGCGCGTGCCGTCGTCGGTCGTTTCATTGCCGCTACCTCCGGTAAACTGCGATATACGCAACACTCCGCCTCTGTCGGCAAAGTAATCATGCATCGTATAACGTTTGCTCGATTTGATAAGATTTGCCGTAATCTTGCTGTCAAAATCCAGCATCGCAAAGTAGCAGTTATTCCATGTCTGGTTGGAGAGGTTGACCTCTCCAAAGTCAGCCGTTGCCCTCTGGAAGAGGTTAAAAATAGCGCCCCGATACTCGCTCTCGACGGCAACAAAAATCAATGTTCCCTGCGCCTTAACAAAACAGTCGGCAAAGTCGATGTCCCATTCGTAAGAACAGGACTGCAACCATGCAATCGAGGCGATAGAATGAATCAATGACCCTGCCTTGAGAATACAGTTGCTCAGCGTAAGAGCCTGAATGTTTTGCAGGTTAAACTGTGATTCCGCCCGCGTCACGTAAAGCGTATCAAGGTTCGCAAGTCTTAGCGTGAACTTGTTCGGATAATCATTGTCGCATATCAGCGTCAAGTTCTTGGTGAGTTTTTCCGAAAAATCGACTTCGATAGTCTCGGCAATAGATGTCGAGATATATATTGTCAGGTTTTCCGTATTGTTTGCATAAAGGCTTAACGCCCTATTTATATTCCTTAATGCCGTTCCCTGCGACAATCCGTCGTTACTGTCGCTTCCGTTAGTTCCTGCAACATAAACAGTCTTTTTAAGGGCGGTCAGGTCGGCGCCAAGAGATTCCCATTTAGACGCCCACGCCCCGTATGTCCATGCGCCCGAACCTACTTTTTTGCGGTATCCTATATCATCGTATGTAAACCGCACCTGTATATACCTTAACGACGGTGATTGGCTCTTTACTACCAGCAAAAGGTATTCCTGGATTGAACCGTAAGACGTTTTATACTTATACAATCCCGTTGTCGTTAATGTGTCGAGGTCGATCGTGTTATCGCCATAGGCGCCAATATCACCCAAATCAATGATGTGGGCTGTTGTAGCGCTACCGAAAGCCCCGCTGATGGCTTTGTGCAAGGTTAATGCCGTCTGTGCATCGTTCAATTCTTGACTCAATCCGTCAATGAATTCCACCGTGTCAAGAAGTTGCCCCCCTACTCGCGTCGCTGTATTAGAACTTGGCTGCGTTGCATTTTTAATTTCTGTGGCTTGCGCCATTAATTGCTCGATTGTTTTCATATTTTTATTAAAAAAAAGTTTCATTAAATGTAAAATCAAATGTAGATAACAGATAAATAAGATTGAATTGCTCTTTATCGCCCATCTCTACTTCAAGTTTAAAAACGTACAACGGATAACAATTAGAGATTCTGTTGAGTTCAGGAGTTGATTTCTCACTCCGTACACAAGGGACAGAATCAATCATTATGTCAGACAGATTAAATATGTGATTGACACGATTTCCGACCCAAACCGGTACACCGGTAGAAAGTCCAACGGTCAATACACTTGTTTCATAAGCCTCTGCACTGATTTCGTGTAAATCAAATCTCTGGTCGCGGAATGTTTCGTTATCCAAATTTAGAACCCTGTCGCCAGGATATAAGCCGCCGTCAACCCTGAAATTAAACATCTTATTCGTTCCGTTTGGGTTTTTGAAAATCGTATCGTATTCATCGCGTCTGTGCGTATAGGTCAATAATACGGTATTATCTTTCAATTTTTCAAGCGGTAGAACTTGAAATTTTGAAGAAAAACTGTTTCCGGTATTATTATAGAGATAAAATGTATATCTCCCTTCTGCTGAGGCTGTGAAAACAGCCTCGCACATATTAAATTCGTTTATGGTTTTAAGTAATTCAACGGAAACATCAGTATCAACACCATCCTCATCTATTACTTTCGCTTGAAGCGAAAAACCCAAGCGAGATGAAAACTGTATACGCAATTCATCTCCGACGGCAAAACGCGGACAAAAGAAGTGCTTCATGTCAAAGGGAGATTGCCATGTTTCCTCTTTTCCGAAGTATAAACTACTGTATTTTGATATAATTAACATAATAGTTTTTTTAATTTACAGGTACATATTTTTTCATTAATGTCCACTGCGTTTCAGTTTCCCATGCGTAATTCTTCATAATCTCCCTTATATAGCCCTCTTTTAATTCACCTTTATATTTGAATCTTACCAAGCCATTTCTTTGACCTGGTAATGAACGTATATTTTTACTCGCAAATTCGTAAGTGACAGCATCTAATATTTTCAATTCTGTCGGAATAATATAATTTTGATTAATTGCCTCACCATCAATTATTATATCAGAATTGGTTTCGCTTGATGTAAATTCTACACTGTTAGCGCTGGCGCCGATAATATCAAGATTTCGTTTTAATAAATTGAATGGATTATATTTACCATTAAAGAGATTTAATCCGTTATAAGGTGGATTAAAGTTATTTTTAATCGTTTCAGCATAGAATATTTCATCAGGTAATCCAGGATCTTCATGATGTTGAACTATCGCTTTTACATTGACAAAGAAAACCGCTTTGTCTGCTTTATTATCGGAAGTATCTTTGCCAAGCGATTCGGAAAGCATAAACTCTATGCCGTATGCGTCTGCACGGAAGGGGGATTTAAGTTCTATAACGCTTCCGAAGGCATCTGTTTTATACTCAGTCATTCCGTTATTAAATTCAAACCTTCCGTTTACATTTTCATAACTCTGCTTATCATATCCAACTTTGACACCCGAAAAAAGCAAGTCACTGTTTAATGTTTCGTTCATGCCGGCAACGTCCGCCTCTTCTAATTCAAAAACATTGACCGAATCGTATAATGAGCGGCGCGAAACAAAAGATATAGCGTTGCCATTAATTTCAGGTTCATATCCCAACATACTAAGCCATGCGGCAAAATCATTGTAGTTAATATACAGTTTTGCATCGTCAAGTTTACGTATTGATTCGGCTGCAATTATCATATCAAGATCCGAATAGTTCGTATTAAAATCTAAAATATCAGTTGAATATGTACCCGTTGTATCTGTAATTTTATCTATAAGGGTTTGCAAAACTCGCTTAGGATTGATAATATCAATCATCTGTTCTTTGTCTGCGGCTATGTATTTTAATTCTATTTCAGCAGATAAGGTTGTAGTTATTTCCGTCTTTATACTTATATTATACTCTACCATGAATTTAAGTTTGTCGCCAGGGTTTAATGTTATTGTTTCAGTAAAATTCAAGTCTAAGTCTACATTATAATATCCACTAGGTGACGAGAAATCTGTAATGGCTTTGCCATTGTTTAAGAATATGCCAAGACGAAAATAATAAAACGGCGTCTTGGATGAAGCCATTTTACCCGAACATTTAAAGCTAAACTCTATTTGTATTGGGTGTGTTCCGTTGTACTCTAAAAAATACAAGTCTCCGCTATCGTTATTCGAGAAAGGGATGGTTTTTTGTTCAAATCCCACATCGACAGTAATTTCATTTTGACCAAACGAACTGGGAATAGGATAACGTATCTTAAACAAAGGATCCGCACTTGGAGATTGTTCTCTCTTTTCATTGTCCAGGTCTGCTAAGGTTCTTAATTTTTGTTTTAATGTAATCCTGTCATATTTAAGTGGATACGGGTTATTTATTTCATTAACCGGAATTTCAAATTTAATTTTCCCGTTGGATTTAATCTTTGAAACAAGCGAACTGTTTACGATATTCATCTCAATAGTCGCATCCGTTCTCGAATAAGTCGAAAAATCCAATTCAAAAATATACGGAGCGCTATATGTCCAGTCTTCCTGCCTGAGATATACATATAACTGCGCTTGTGACTTGTATTTATGCTGCTCAAAGATGTTTTTTACAGCATCGTAACCCTCTAATTTGAATTTGAGCGGAAATGAAATTTCCTGAAACACGCCGGAAAAATCTTCACGGGTGAGTTTTATTTCAAGTTCCTGCCAGTCTTCGAGACAGTTACTCACGTCCAAAACTTGCCCGTATGCGTGAAGTTCATATTTTACCGCTATCGGTGTTACAATAGTGCTCATCTCGTATTTTTCCAAAGTTGTTCTATCACAGGACGCAGGTATTCAAAATAATAATGCCGTCTCGATGGCGGCGCAAGCCCATAAGTCCTGTTATTGTACTTTTTACTAATATCGCCTTCCTTTATTCCATACGACCCTATTGTATACGTGCCCTCACCGACATTGATAAACAAGTGATTCATGAACCAAGCCCCGTTAATTATCAAGTTGGGCGTTCCTCTCGGTTTGCCGGTGAAAAGGTTCAACTCAGGAAAGCGGATAAGACTTTCATGCATATCCTCAAGGTTTATTTTTCCGTTCAGGTAATTCAAAGCTTTCTCTTTGTCTCCTTCAAAATAAGGATCATCCATGTAATCGGGTTTTAAAAGTTCGCCGTCCGCGTTCCGTCCATAAAGCAACTGATCTTGATTAAGGCTCAATATAACATCGCGCGTCCTGTGTACCTCTTCATTAATTGCAGGTTTAAGCGCCTTGTTGAACGCTTCTATTTTATCTTTTAACCCTTTTACGGTCATCCTGATTTTGTTAATAGAAAAAAGGGGCTATTCAGCCCCCTCTTCTTCGTTCGCGTCTTGTTTTGGGAAGGCTTCTCTCCAAACCTTATCAATAGTTTTTTTTAACGGCTTTTCGTCGACTCCTGGATTATCGGTAAGTATCTCACGTGTAAACGCCTCCTTATCGCTAACCTTATACCGTTGTCTTATTGACTCAGCAGAAAAACCGAACGTAATAGCGCCTATGGTATATTGGGAATTCATAATTATGCAAGGTTTACATATTCGTTAATCCCCTCTACACCCTCAAGCCCTGCCGCAGTCAGCGTCTGAGCATCTGCCAGTTTGTAAGAAGCACTTGACGGAGTAAACGACAAGTCCTGCGTAGCGGTATTGTAAGATACACTCGAAGGTGCGGTGCCTGCCGAATTAACATATAGCCCCGCTACTGCCAAGTCCGCTCCGAAAGTTTCGGTAAGATCGTCACCACTGCAAGCGCTGATAACCTTTGCCTTTCCCGATGTAGTCTTTTTCAGTGCAATTCCCGTTAAACCTTCGACAAGTTTAGCAAGTTGCAGTGTCGTAAAGTTGCTGTCCTCGTTTTCGTAGTTTGAACCAAAATAAACCGAGAAAAGAATCGCTCCTTGCTGGCTGCCGGTGTTTTCGCGCCTCGTTACCCAAATGGTAGCCTGGAAGCCGCAAAATTTATCAACGCCGGCAACATTACTTTTTACCGTACCGAAAGCAATGCCATTTATATCAACAGGAATTACACGAACCGTCCGACCGTTCAGTTTCTTTAACTCACGATACAGACACAATCCGCCCTTGTTGATTATATACACTACGCTCTTGTTGTTCAGTCCGACAGGTTCTTCCGGTCCAAAACCTTCCTGAGAAGTTTTGACGTCGCCGCCGTTGACTTGATAATCCGTTACTTGACCACTTAAAAGCGGATAAATACGGTTGCCGCCCGCCGCCGTAACGCCGGACTGTATTTCAGTGTTGAATGTCTCCTCTACAAGAGAAAACTCCTTCGATTCATCGGTTATGATGAACCCTGCCGGTCTGTTCTCAAAAGCGGCGCATTGCCCCGTTTTGGTATAAACCTTTTCTTCACTTTTGCAATTTGTTTTTATTGGATAGATCATTGTAATAAATTTTTAATTTCTTCTGTTACATTTATACTCTCTTTTTCTATTTGGCTTCGGGTTCGGTCACAAATATCCGTCATAACACGGATACTAAACTTTGGCAACTCGACAGCATCAATATAATCGCCGTATTGTAGTTTTATCGAAGACCCTAAGGTGTTTCCGGTAGTTGGAACATTATAAACAGTGTATTCAATTCCTTTAACCCAATAATTAGCTTTATCAACCTGATGGATAAACTCCTCAACGATTGGAGTTAAAAACGGTTCAAATATATATTTATCCCGCTGTTGTGTTGTCCATCCTGAAACTGATTTTGTGATAAAGGATAAATTGTACTGAATTATCCTGTAATCTTTCGTAAACTTTTGCTCAATACTTGTAAAACTCAAAACTGCCGGATATTTAAGTATTGCACTTTTGTCCGGTCTGTTTGAATCTAAATAAAGATACTGCGACTGTATCTCCTCTATCGTTCCTGGATAATGCCAAAGATTCAACCTACCGGTCTGCACCATCGCACTGTAAAATGGGTATTGTTCTCTTAATTGTTCATTCAAATGACTGATATTTTGATTAAAATTTGTGTTATCGTTCAACGCCTGCGCTGTACGATATATCAAACTCCCTAATATTTTATGCTCGGAAATCATAAATTACAATCATTGATTTTATAATAAATAGAATCTTCCCTCATGCTTAACGGATTGCACATAGTGTCATTGTCGGCATATTCTCTGTAAGTATCGGTATTTTGGTAATACCAGGATACAAAACCGCCTAACATATCTACCATGTCGTTCCAAGCCTTTACAAACTTTCTGCGAGCGTTCACGTTATCAGCGTTATTAAAACGCTCATCCGCTTCGCCGGCTATGGTTGTTTTTGTCATCGCATCGCGCATTATCCAGAAATAAACATAGTTAGCGATGGGTGACTTTTTTACGGAGCCAAATTCTAAAAGCAAGTGACTTTTTAGATCAACCCATATTTCGTCGGGTTCCGGCTTCTGAATCTCTGTAAGGAATTTTGTTGCTAATTTCCAACCGAACAGATGAACGAGAAAATCAACAACATACTTATCTCCAAACCAGTTAAGATTCTTTTCGCCTACTGCCTGCAATACCGCCGCCACCCCCGAAATCTCTTGAACTTCAGGAGAGGTTACGGGTATATTAGGTAGCGATAATTCCCCAACGAAATATGAATTGTCCAACAAAATCATCTTAGTCTTTTATGATTTTTGCAATTCCGGCGGCGACAAATTTTTTCGCCTGAATTTCATGCAGGACGCTTTTTGTACCTTTTTTGTGGTACTTTGCGCCCTCTCCCCACTCAACAGTTACAGGTTCTTGACCTTTAACTTCTTTTTCTGTTTCTTTTGCCATGATTTATACGTATTTAATAGTTGCTAAATCAACTTTCACTCGTCAAGGTAAGCGCTTCTTTGATGTCTGCAAAGTCACCATGAATCGCACCGCCTATGTTGTTCGACGGCACGTAAAACAAGAAACGAATTTCCCCAACAATGGTAGTCCTGTTATGTAGGAGGTCATCGTTAACAAGTCCGGTACGCAGAGACGGAGACTCTTCTTCACCTTTCCAGATGTTTGACTCCAACAGGAGAAACTTACCGGCTGCGATTTTATTCGTAGTGATTACATTGAGACTCAACAGTTGGAACTGTCCCGTACCCGTCATAATCGGGAACAGGTACGCGCCAGTTGAGGTCGTTGTAAGAGCCATCGCCCACTTGTCACTCGGATTGATTACCAAAGTATCCGGCGCAAAATTCAGCGTTTCCAGTTGGCAAATAGCGGCTGCAATAGCATCAAAGTTTGTCGGATTTGCAATAGATCCGTCCAAAGATGTGCTAATGTACTGCGTAGCCTTTGCCAGAAGTAAAGTCGTGAGTTGATTCTCATAATCGCGATAAACCTTGTCGTTGAAAAGACGCTGGATAGCAGTCCAAACACGCGGCTTGTTGTTCATAAGCTCTTCGGTGACGACAATATATCCCGCTGCCTTCTGTACGTTCGCCTGATTGCGAATAAGCGACATTTTAACGTGTGGCTTCAATCCATTTTCAGCAACAACAGCAATAACGCCCGTTTCCGAACCTTCCTCATCAAATACATACGCTTCCGGCACTTGCGGAACTACCGAGATGTCGGCGATCTGGTGTATATACTGACGGGAACTGCGTGCGCGATACAGTTCGGGATCGCGGGTGACATTATCCAAAAGGTTGGCGCCGGTAGTGGTAGTAATGGCATTTGCCGTTGTCTGAATGTTTGCTGCAACGTGTTCGTTAGGCGCTTTTACAACAAACCCCGCAACCTCCCGCTTTATAGCATCCGCAAATTTGTCATACTGTTCAAAAAACGCCTTTTTCAGTCCGCCAATCACACCACCCCTTGCGTAAGGTGATTCCTTTAGGCTTGCGATCTCTGCACCTTGCGTTTTTAAAGTCTCTTGCATCTTTTTAATCGCTTCGGGAGAGATACCGTTCTGTTCTCCATACTCTTTAAGTCTGTCGTTGAACGATTTCATCATTTTTTCCTCTGTGATAGCGCCTTCGTTAAATTGCTTAAATGTGGCGTTAAAATGGTCGGCTAATAACTGCAAACCTTTCCTTTCCTCGTCGGAAAGATTTACACCATCAGGCACAGAGAATCCGAGGACGGGAGCTGCGGCAATCATAGTACCAAATGCAATCCCTTCCAATGTTCCACTAAGACAAAACATTACGACAACAAGAGCAATCAAGCCCAGAGCCATAAAAGAAAGTCTCAGGTTACGGCGCCCCTGATAGCCAGGTAAGCCGCTTTTCTTTGAATTTCTGATTAAATTTTTTAAATAATCCATTGTTTTTAATTTTTTACTGTTTTACCAATTTTCTCAAATAAACTCTCTTGTTTGAGTGTCGACGGCGCAGGTTCAGATAGCACAATGCTGACGACCTCAAACATACTTCTCCTTTTTTGCGTGTCCTGGGACGGCGCAGGTATTCTATTTACAGTGTCCTGGGACGGCTGTATAGTTTTCGTTTCAATAGTAGGTGTGATAGGATTAGAACCAAAAAGAACCGCCGAACCCTCTTTTAATTTCGCTTCGGATACTGCATAGAAATAGCCTTTCTTTTCTACTGCTTCACGGTTTACTATCCGGTCAATATATTTGTCCCAGCTCGCCTTCTCTTCTTTATAGTACTCGTCGTCGGAATTGACACACAACTCAAGGCGGACATATTCCATTCCTACCGAATGATTAAGAACATTACCTTTTGCATAATGTTCAAACATTTTCTGATTGTCCGATTTGCGTATTTTAGCCTCAAAGATTAAAGCCTCTGTTTCTCCGTCAACGTCTAAACCCAGATCGCGCCATTTCATTTTCTCGGTCTTGGCTTTTACATCACGGGAAATAACGCCGTCAAAATCATGCTTATGTTGCTCCAACAAATACAGCCCTTTTGTTTCCGACAATGTCTTTTTCCAAAGTCCATCTATATGAACGTCGCTGTGGCTATCTAAAACATTTGTAGTATTGATAATCGCATGGACGGTTATCTCTTCTTTAGCCAAAAGAGTCTCAACGGTTTCGGCTTCCGACTTGTTAGTCGATCCTTCTCCCTCTTTAACAGGGCTTTTGAAAACAAATGAAAATGCATCCGCATGTTTTATTCCATGCTTCTTATGCTGAAGCAATTCATCTTTGTTTTTCTTTAAAAACTCAAAAATCTCCTGCGTTGTCTCGAATTTACTTAAATCTATCATTTCAGTATAATTTTTTTATCCTGCAACTCTTTGTTTCTTTTCTCTCTACACCGCTCAATCTCTTTTTTTGATATAGGTGGTAGAGATGTATTTTCCCTTTGATTACTCATTGCCTTCCTGTTTAATGTAATACCTATCCCCGTCGGGAATTTCGTCCATTCCAATCGACGACCGCCACTCATTGATGGTTATCGCTCCATTCTGATATGCTATCTGATTGGCAGCGTTATGTGATCGCAAGGCTTCCGCTTCTTCCTTTTTTGCCTCTTTCAAATACTCAACTTCTGAAAAGTCTATGATAAATTGCTTATTTTCCTTATCTAAACCCATAAAATGGGTAAACTTTTCACTATATATTTTTGAGAAAGGAATTACCGCATCTTGATACAGCCGTTTTGTTGCTGTATCTCCATTGGTAAAAGTTGCACCTTTTGAGTTCGCTAAAAGTTCAAACGGGAAATTAAAGGCGTCGCTTATCTGTTCTTTATTTAATTTGATACCATCAAACAACATTAACTCTTGTACGTTGTATGTGATTGGTATCCAACCGAGATTAGCATCGGTAATAATTACTTTCTTCTGACGCTCTTTAAGCCCATAACTACTCCAACCTCTTTGCAGATTGTCCTTCTCGCCTTTTGTAAGTGGAACACTGCCGCCATCGTCGGTTTTCTTGTTCGTAAGTATACCTTGCGCCCCACGGTCTTTATTGAGTGTGTACACGGCTTCATTTGCCAAAACAGAGTTTCTTACCTCATACGCAAGCGATGCAAGACGGGATTTCCCGCGAATATCATACGGGGAAAAGTTCAAATTTTGATAAACGTCCCTGACGTGCAATATGCAACTCTTGTCTATCTCTTTGCGATTACCATTAATATTAAGTATATACGATTTTACAATATCATTAATATCATGTTGCAAATACATCTTTCCTGTATACTCGATTTCGATATTTCGAGGGCTAATCACACAAATGCTTGTCGCATCTTTTGCCGAAAATCCAATGGGAATACCAAAAATAAAAAACACCTCGCCATATAAAAGACGGTACGTTTCCGCCTGAATGATAAACTCCGTCCATGTCTGAAGTGGATTAGGATTGCTAAATAATTGAAAAACACTTCTGTTTTGGCTTTTGACGTCGTTGTCGGCACCATCTACCAGCCACCATTTGCCGTTTGCCATTGCAGAAGATAATTTGCCAATAATGGTCGATACGGAGCTGCATTCCTCATACGCACGCGCTAAATCCCCACTTCTTTCAAAATCAAAAGTAATAGGCGCGTGCTGACTGTCTCCTCCCCAATGGAAAAACTGAATATCACTGTTATTAAATTTATGATACCCAAAAGTCGATAAAAAATTGTCTACTAAACCCACTGCCTACTTTTTAATGCACAAAAGTAAGCAAGTAAATGACAAAGAAAAAGAGGTATAAATAGTATATAAATAACTTATAAATAAGTCGGTTATGTGAAGTATATAAATTAAGATTTTATATCATACAGCAATCTCCGTCTGTAATAATTTGCAGCATCGGAAAGTACATCGACGGATATGGTAGGGTTCTGTTTGTCCCCTATCATATAATTCTCAGTCATTCCAATAAAACGGACATATTCAACCTGTTCATAGTCTGGGTCGGTAATAAGGTTTTCATTCAGCCATTCGGATTGTGCCGTCACGCGCTCTATTAGTTTTTTCTTCGGAGCATAAAGCCTTATATCAACATCAGGCAAAAGGGCGCGTAAATTTTTGCCGTCCTGCATAAAAATAGAGCAGTCATAACGGATTTGTTCAACGTTTGCTGCATTTTCGGCTATTAACTTGTTCAACTCTTCCGCGCCGTCAGCAAAGAAAACATCGTCAAGATACATCTTTCCTCCTTGTTCAAAGGTTACGATAAAACAAAAGCCAGCCGATGATGGTTTGGCAAATATTATTTTTTCTTGTGCCATGATTCAAATTTTTGAAGTTGTATTTGTTTAACACCTAAATGGTATATCATTCCCATCAACAGCATATCAAGATAGTCGGGCGACCTTTGTATTATCTCCTTCATTCTTTCCTTTGAAATGATACGCTTTTTCGCCTTGTCATCATCTATATTGGCATTGATAAGCAACTGTAATTCTTCAATAATCAACTGTTTCTGTTCCTCATTACAAATTATCTGCAACTCGCGATTATTGATTTTCTCGGCAAGTTTGAACGCACACTCATCTTTGATTGAAGCGTACAAATCAGGATTAAGAGCAGTCGCCCCGCCGTGAAACGTCTTTATACCCTCTATGTAACTGTTTAGATATGCACCTAACCCGTCACTATCGGCTACTGTTTGAGAATGTCCTACGCCGTTTTTTTGCATCAAATCCCGCAGATCTTCCTCTATACTTTTGCCTGTCGATTTATCTTTGTCTATCTTAATCGTGCATCGTAGCCCGTTCCATAAGCCGACAATAAATTTATCCCGCCCCTGCATTGCAAGATCGGCTGATATAGATTTCTTTCCTGCCGGCGCCGTGTTCGTGAAACAGTCGGAAATTGCATCAAAATCACACAGGCTGCCAGGTTCATTTTCATAATCCCAATTTCCATACAATAACCGTTCACGCATCGCCTTGTCTTTTATCTCGTTAAGGTTGCGTATGTAATCGTCCGTCAAATATGGATTATCAGTACATAGAGCAGGGATATAGCAATACGGCGCTTTGATTATTCCCAATATATGGGGTTTGTAAAAATCGGTATATAGCCAATTTTTTTTAGGATTACAGGTTAAAAACAGTTTGGGGGGTATGCCGTATTTATCATTTAGATGCCGACCTATTCGCGATTTTAATACTTCAAATGCTTTGTAATGCACTTCACCAGCCTCCTCGATCCAACCTCCGGTATATTCCTTTGACCCTAACCGCTCAAACATCGGATCTTTTTTAGGATATAGCGTTAAGTCCAGAAAAATAATCTCAGAGCCGTTGGAAAACTTTATACCGTTATCATTCGGCTTATAATGCGGGAAATTGTGCCGCTGCGCCACTTTCGTCCACGTAACTAATACGGATTCCCGACAATCTTTCAGATTATTGCGCCCGATAAACCATCGCGTTTCAGGTAAGAAATATCCGCATTGCATCAACCATTCACAACCCAAAAAACTTTTACCGGAACCGGCTGAGCCACCATAAAGAATGTACTTATAAATATCATCTTTAAGATATTCATACGCCTTTCGCTGTCTCAGATTGATCACCTCTTGCATCTTCTTTTATATTAGGCATTGATGGTAGGAAACTAAAACCGGTAAATTCAACCTTTTTGCCTTCGGATGTGTGATCAATTTTTATTGGCTGTTTATTCCATATTTCCGGCTTCTTCTGTTTGAGCCACAATGCAGCCGCACCCGTATCCGGTGGTAGTTCCTGTATTGTTTCTTGGACAATCTCTAAATCTGTAATAATTTTCCCCTTGCCATCGCAATAAGGACAATCTTCGTCTCGACCACCGCAGTCACATTTTTTCTCAATGAATTTCCGTACCTGCGTTTTTACTTTTAATCCGGTAGCCCTACGGTAAAGCGAGTTTTCCACCACTATTTCAAGTGGTTTGCGTCCCCTTTTTAATGCCTTTAATAATTCGGGCGTTTTTTGAACAAGGGTAGAGAAATAAGAGGTGTTATAACCAAAATACTTTGCTATGTCCTTGTTGTCAAGACCATCGCGCGCTAAACCTTCGACTATCGCCAAATTATCAGCATCATTAATCGGATCTGCGAAAGTGTATGTTATTTTTCGTGCCATTATAAAAACATTTCTGTTTTTTGCATCAATTCTTCGCCCTTTACATACTTGTCATCGGGATTGTATCCAAAGAGTTCAAGAAAAGCGGCTTTATTGTCTATATTGTCAAAAGAAACCATAAAATAATTTTCACTTGCTTGCCAGTTATCTTTTATGCTCTCTTTGATGTTTTGCTTTAATTCCTTCATTGCTTCCCTACGTTCTTCGTAAGGTTTGTCAATGTCAGCCATGTCCTTTTCTATGAGGTCTATCGGTGCACTTTTAAGAGCCAACGATGTTTGAGCCGCAATCAAGTTCATATCCCCATCATCCAAGCCCGCCAATTTGTAATCTATCTCAGGTAGTATTGCCCCCAGCAAGTCCAAGTCAAACGCCCCTTGTACAGTTTTTGAGTTCATGAAGACATTTTGTTCTTTTTCTGTCTTCTCATCCAAATTGACCTTTTCAACCTTTATATCGTAATCCGCCTCTGTCGTTCCGTCATAACCGTTCAGAATATCCAGCGCCTTTAACCGTTTGTGTCCACTTATCAGCGTGCCGGTACGTTCATTCCAAACGATACCGCCGCAAAAGGCTACCCGCTTAAAATTCTTTTTGAGTTCGGAAACTACATTGGCATTTTCTTTACGTGGATTGTAAGGTGCGATCTGTATCTGGCTACGTTTTATTACAACCGTTTCGGATTCGTTATAATTTCGCTTCTGCTCTTTTCCTTTCGTGATATTCATATTCAAATACTTTTTGTTCTGTTATTGGAAACATCTTTATTACTTTTCGGTAATCATCATGATGATTACGCTTGCACCATAAAAGAAAATTTATATCATTTACCGCACAACCGGAAGATGCTGAACCCACCTTCCCATAATTTATCGGCTCAATAAGATCGTTTTGCCTGATATATGCCAGCACATCCCTGTTTTTCCATTCGGACAGAGGATAGCATTTTTTTGTCTTTTCACAAATACAATTACCCTCGTATGTCCGTAACATTAACCGCCTGTTTAGCCCGTCCGATTGCTTGAAACCATAAAAAACCCATTCGATGCCCGTTTTCATACGGATAGAATCGGTTATTTTTCCGAGTGTGTAGTTTTTAACTTTGCCGTTTTGCCTCATTCCGAGATTGCCTGATTTTATGTAACTTGGCAAAGCATAGTGTAATGTCTGTATGAATTGTACACTATACCGATTTTCCGCCCACAAGATATATTTATTAATGTGTTCCAGATTCGGAACAATGTACATATATACGCAAATAATATCTTTAAAGTGTGGGCGAATCATATCTAATAAGGCTATACTGTCTTTACCCGTTGCAGAGTGAAACAATATAGCCTTATCTGTCGCCGAAGCAACTTTTAAAATTGCCTCAAAGGGTGACATCACCATCTTTCTCCTACCCTGTTACGCAACCAGGTTTGTACCTGTGGGTTTAACCCCCTTGCTCCTCCTTCTGCCATAATTTTGTAAATTAAAGTGTTAATAATTATTTATAGTTGTTTTCAACTATCTCACCAAGACTGAATATAAACAAGCCATCAGAATCTTTTTCATCACCGTTAATTTCTTCATCGTTTAACAGCAAATCATAAAGGCTTTCAGGTTTTTCTTTTTTATATTCATCGTATAATATACGGTTTTCATCGAAACTTCTTAGACTGTCATAGGTCACAGCCTCATAACCTTTACATCGACAAACAAAAAACTTGCCGGTATAGCCCACCCTGAATTTGATGAACTCTATATGTTTTAACCCGTAATATTTATTACCTGCTTTTGTAAAATTCGGTTTAGGTTCTTTACTTTCAACCGATAATCTACTAAAATAAAATTGAGATACGGCACGATATTCACGTACTTTTGTACCTGCAACAATTTCATCTGCATATCGTGTCTGCAAAATCAATTCAATGCTATTGTCTTTGTTTAGAATCATGCAACAAAAGTACTATTATTTTTTTTAAACGCAAGGGTATAAACGGAAAAGTTATTTATATTTTATTTATACCCTTGTGTCTGATGCTTTATCACCACTCAAATACACGGTTATTTGAATATTTGCAGCCCTTATAATCATGAAACCGCCCAAAGGTAATTATTTTACCGGTCGCTTGATTCAGCAAGGCAAAGCGTGAACACTCAAAAATTGCACATTGTTCTAACAATTCACCGACTTCATCTGAATCAAACCCATATTCATTAATAACAGGCACAACATCGTTAATAAAAAATATCTCGCTGTCGGTCTGGTCGTTTTTTGCTTTGACATTGTGCAAAACGCCATTATGAGAGAAGCAAACACCGTCTTGTTTGAACGGGTGGCTATTTGAAGTTTTTACTGAGCCTTGCGTTGCAAACCTGAAATGCAACACGCAAGGCTCGTTTGTCTCTACCTTGCCGACTTCATTTAGAAACCGCTCAATAGAAAGTGTCTTAAACAACCTTCTCTTTGTGCAGAACCCGAACCCATGCGGGTTGTACACAGCCGCTTTTCGCAGCATATTTTCAGACGGTAATTTAATACCAGCCTCTTTAACTATGATTACACACATATTTTTATCAAATTTGCCTTTTTAAAACATCTAAATTCTTGCCGTTCAGTATCATAATAGATCTGTACCGTGTCGTTTTTTGCCCGCCGGTCGTTGCCTGATATTTCAGGCATTATCGCCGGTGAAAATGTGCCGTATGCTTCGCGTAAAGTTGAATCTACCTTTTGATAGTAGAATTTCACTATACGCTGTTTGAAGGCAAACAGCAGTTTAATATTTAACCATGCAGCCCTCAAAGCCTCTGACATCGTAAAACCATTACGCTTTACAAACTGCCACGCAAGGCGCATTATCTCTCTTAGTGTTGTACTATTGATTTTCATTTTTTTTACATGTTAAAGCCGCACCCTTATGCAAGGGTTGCGGCGCGGTTAATAAAATATTGTTTGTCGCTCTCTGTTATAAATGGTATTGCTGAGATTTCTGTTACAGGCTCTGTTAATTGTGTCAATTTTGAAAACTCAATTAACAGAATTACAAAGCGTAACCACATCGCAATTTTATCAGGGTCGGTTGTGCCTTGATGCTGTCTAAATTCAAGGGTGTTGTGTCTCAAATATGAAACAGGGTTTAACTTAAAATACCGATCTGACCGAAACAAGTTAGATATTTCGGCACGATCAGCGGTCGCTTTGATGCTTTCGACGCTTATTGTTTTAAGAGACTTACAATAAATATTGTCGTTTGCCCGCCTCGACTTTGACATAAACTTGTCAATTACACCTTCTAAATAATAGTAGTTGACGAAGACGTTCTTGTAATGAACATCATCTACATTTTGCAGCCCGATATGCACGTGCAAGCCACATGTTTTATTGACTTTTGCACCCGCTTCGTTAAGAGCGTCACAAACTTTCTGTAATTTGTTCAGGTCTCTCTCTGATTTTAAGACAGGCGTAACGACTTCTAAACAATTACCATCAGCACCACCTGATATAGAACTGTCAGACACCACTTTAAAATGGTTTTTCGATTTGTGGTTGTAATTTTCAAAAACCACTGCTACGCCTTTCTTTGACGCAATTTGAATAAATTGCTCTTTTTTTACGTTGAAACATTCTATTTCAACGCCCGCCGTTACGAAACGACTTTTGTCGTAATCGTTTATTATACGGCTCGCTTCTCTGGCTGTTAAGCCGATCTCAACAAGCGATTTGCGCTTGTTTTGGTTTGTGTCTGTGCTTGTTAGCACGTTTTTAATTCTTTCGTTCATTCTTGTTCTTATTTAATTTATTAAATATTTATCTTTTATAAAGAGCCGCAAATTAAATACAAATATTTAACATGAACAAATCATTTTTATGTTATAAAACATGTTTTTATATAACTCACTATTATTCAATGAAATAAAATTTTGTTAAAGTTTGTTAAATATTAAGTGTATAGGTATTATGAGTACCCTATTGTATAACTGTCAAGTTATTTTTGTACCTTTGCAGCCTGAAACAAGTAATTAAACTTATATAAATATGAAGTTAAGAATCGCAGATATTTTAAGAGAAAAAAAACTAACCCAAAAAGAGTTAGCTGCACAAATCAAAATGTCAGAGGTAGGGTTGTCACAGAGGTTAAACGGCAACCCAACAAAAAACACTCTGGAGAAAATCGCCGCAGCGCTTGACGTTACAGTCACAGAACTTTTCGAGCAACCGGCAAAGTACGAAATTTCTTGCCCTCACTGTGGAAAGCCGATAAAAGTCTCGGCTGGGTGAGATTCTTTACAGGGACAAAAAAAGCCCACCCCGATTGGAGTGAGCTTCAAATAAATCATATATCCCCCTTCCAGGATAAAGTTTTTATTTGCAGAGAAAATCCAGTAGGACGTTAAATGATTGTTTATAAAATATAACCATTTACTACGCTAATAAACTCATCGAGAGAGTAACAAACAGCGCATCTGTAACCCTCTGCAATGAGTTGTTTCATTACTTGCTCCTGGTTTGGGGTGGTTTTGTTCTTGCCTGCTTTCAACTCAATATAAAGCCCGTGAAAGCCTTTTCTTGAAACAGGTATACAAAGGTCAGGAACACCGCTTAAAACTCCCTCCGCTTTCATTTTGGCGGCTACAATGACATTTCGATGCCCGCCGTTAGGTACTGCGTAGAGTATCATATTCGGATACTGATACCTGAACCACATCACACATGCTACCTGGATGTCATGCTCGGTTTGTTTCATTCTCTATTCGTGTACTTAGAAGACACAATCGTCGTCGTCAAACAAATCAGGCTCTCTTTTAGTCATGCAAGTTCCCATACATGCCATTCCAATCATGCCGTACCGAAACGACAATATCGGGTTTACCGTACAGGGGAAATCAACACAGTTGCACCATGCCTCTTTTTCGTTCAGATGTAGGCAGCCGTAACAACCGCTACAATCTGCCCATATCTGTTTCATTCCCTTATTAAACGACATTACTTTGTTCCAGCGTCGCTTCCTTTCGTCTGGCGTGTACTCGTCGTCTTTTCTTCCCAAGATTTGCTCAAATGAATTATATTGGCAAAGTTCGTCAAATTCAACCGGATACTTTTCCCGAATCCGGTCAATCCTTTTTTCCGATATTCTTTTCATATTCTACCGAATCAAAATAAATAACTTCCTCCTTCATTTTAATTCAATCGGTCGCCAGTGGGTTGCTTCTACGGGATTATCGTTACTTTCCGAATAAAAAATATCATTGCGATTACAAAATTCCGCAACGATAACATCACAATTTTTTGGGGGACGGGGAGTTTTTACAAAATAACAACAGCCGTTTTCTTCCGGCAACTCATCCTTAACGCTTATCCATCGTTGAGCAAATTCGACGCCGGCGATGAAGTCTTCTGCAACAAATTCGGCATTTGCCTTATCTGTCCTTTGGGCGTACTCTTGTGCTGCTTCTTTTTTTGTTTTCATAATCAATATCTGAATTTTGTAAAGTGAATAATTGTCATACGATCGTTTGTATCATAATCTTTGAACCATGCGATAAAATCGTCGCAGGAAAGCCCGTCGTTTACTGCAAGATCTTTATAGGAGAAACACCGCCCTCCTACGCTCACATCGAGCCGAAGCGGGAAACTGCCTTTAATGTCATTCCCGCCAAAATCAATTGGATGTACGGGAATTATTTTTAATTCCTGTGTTCCAATCCCGCTGTCAATAACCGGGATAGCACGTTTGTACTTTTCAGTACTCAACAGTTCGTTTATGAACTCTCTAACTGCACTCGTTCCGAATACGAACAGGTTAGTACTACCTTCCCTACTGTAAGGTTTGCCGTTCCATTGATACACGACCAATACGGCGTTACCTTGCTGTACCTTTTCGATACGGTGTTTCCACAATCCTTTTTTGTCGGCGCGGATGGTGTGGAGTTTACTTCGTATTGACGGGTCGTTACAATCCCAGTCCATGTAGATAATTTTGTTATCCTTGCCTGAACACATTAAACATCCCTGCCCGTTAATAACGAACTGTGCAAAATGCGTTTGCTCTCCCGCTCTGGGATGCGTCGCCGGAAAAACGCGGCTCAACGGCATCCAGTAAATTTTAATTTTCTGTTTCATCATATTCTAAATTAATAATTTCATAACTCCATTCGTAAGCATCCGCTTCGCAAATATTTTGGTTTAACCATTCTACGGCGTCTGCATGTTTATCGCTATCGAAATTACATCCCCCGCAATCATACACGTCGATAAATTTCTTTAACATCTCATCGGAAATCTCGACATCACAGTAACCTACCTTGTAAGTTACGGTAATTTCCAAACTTTTAATTTTCTTTTCCATATCTCAATCATTTATAAAGGTTAAAATCCAAAGTGTTTATGTTGATTGCGAGCCCCTCATCAATCAAACCTCTGTAATCAATTTTTAACTCGTTCAGGTAGTCGAAAAAAACTATTTGATCATTCAACGGATATGTCTTGCCATATCCGTCCATTTTCTGAAATAGTCCTTCGTTGTAGAAGAATCTAAAAATATTTCTATATTGAGCGTATATTTCACTTCCTTTTATATTAACTACTTGAAAATCACCCTCAGGATACGCTATTTTTGCCAACTCTATAATCGGCACAATCTCTTTTCCGTTATGCGTGATTGTCCGGTACAGGTCGGATAGAGGGCGTAGGATGGGGATATTGGGTTCCAAAGCAGGAAGTGAATAAAAAATAGTGACAGTGTTGTCAATATATTTCATTGCCAATCCATACGGCAAATAGCCGATAATGTCTTTTAATTTGAGTTGTCTCATTGTTCTTCCTCCTCTTCTAAAATGTCTAACAACTCGTTTAACAAGGTGCTTTCAGCTTGTTCATAATTTAGGGTGTCAGGTGAGAAATAAACGGTAGTTCCGCATTCTGCTTTGCAAATCTCAAAATACCACTCTGTGGCATTTCTCGCAATTAGACCTGTTAAGTTTTTTTCGTCCCTAACCCATTTAAGCGCTAACGCAACTGTGGGAGTGGCAAAGTCTTCATTATTCTCGAACGTGTCGAAGGTTGGGTCTGCGTACTCACTCTTAAGGAATAAGCGTGTATCCTTGTCTAAGACAGAATTTAACACATATTCGCCGGTTTCTTCTACGGAATCTGTGAGCGTTCCAGAAAAGTCATATTTATGGGTGCAAGGAAAGTTGAACCCTAATTTTTTTAGCCTTACGGCTTGCTCGAAATCAACGAGCGAAAGTTGTTTTTCGTTCATATATTTAATTTTGAAATTGTTTTAATTCCTTAACCAATGCTTCGCAGAGTACCCGCGACATGTTTACCTCGACAGCGTTTCCGATATACTTCTTTAGCTCTGCCTGTGTGCCTATAAGCGTATAATCTTCGGGAAATCCCATTATTCGCTTTAACTCCGGTATTTTCAACATCCGCATCTTGATGTCAACAATGCCGTACAATGCCATAAATGCCTTTATCCGGCGCATCGGCTCGGTGTCCGTTTCGTAAACTTCAATCGCTATTTGTCCGGTTTCTGTGGAAATCAAATAGGGCGGTTTTTTATCCATTCGGGCGATTATGGTAAAACATGGATTTTCTACCGAGCCGCCTGTGCTCAAGTATTGCGGATTCATTAAGTAATGCGGGCTAACCAACGATAACCGGTCTTTTACCGTGAGGGTAGGCGCTGGGGCTTCTATCGAAACGGCGTTTATTTCTTGGTTTGGCTGCCCGTTATACCTGCCTATGAATTGGGCTTGCACTAACTCTTGATTGCCTCCGGTAGCGGTTACGGTGCGGGCTGGTTGGTACACCGAAAAAACTTTGCTTTTCGGGTTGCCTGTGTTTCGCTGCTGAATGAAACTCGCATTTATTAGTGCGTGATGGTCGATTGGCGTTACCGTGTGTGCGGGTTCTTCTACTGAAAAATTTTTGCTTTCGGGGTGTCCGCCGTAATACTTTGATAAAAATTTTGTTTGTACTACTCCTAATCTGTTTTGGCAGCTTACTACGGGGCAAGGCTCATCTATTGACGGCGGTACATGTTTACCTGTTGCGCCGTTTATTGAGTTGTATTTTAATATCCATTTATCCTTACCGCCTGCGACAAATTTTATCAATCCTGCGTATATGCGTTCTAATGTCCTATCCGATAGCGGCTTTTTGCGCGTGAAAATGCTTTCGCCTTCGTCCGAAAAGTCTAAAACGTCTTTTACCGGCTTCCATTTCCTGGTGTTACCGAACAAACTTTCACTGCCTGTTTTTGAGTAGGCAGGCTTCGGAAATGTAATCGGTAATCCGTTCTTTGCGAAAATTCCGAAAAACCGCTTCCTGCTGGTATACGCTCCGTAATTGGCGGCATTTAAAATCCGGTGTTTGAATGTGTAACCGTATTGTTTGACCTGCTTAACCCATTGCAGGTATTTACGCCCGTTGTCCTTGCTTATTGGCTTTCCGTTTTCGTCCAAATCTCCCCAGCACATAAATTCCTCAACATTTTCAATCTGGATGTAATCGGGATTAATGTCTTCTATGTACCTGAATAAATGTTCTGCAAGTGTCCGGCTGTCGGCATCGCGGGGCTTGCCGCCTTTGGCTTTGCTGAAATTCGTACATTCCAAACTCGCATGTAACACTATTAACGCTTCGGGATAAGCGGCTTTCATTTTTTCAATGTGCGCCACGAGCTGCGATAAATCCAATATGCGTATGTCTTCGGTAAAATGCAGTGCGTCGGGATGGTTGGCTGCGTGGCTGGCGATAGCGTTTGCATCGTGGTTTACGCAAGCGATTACTTTGGCGCATTTTTCGCCTTTATATTTTGCTTTCTCTACTCCGGTACTTGTACCGCCTGCGCCGCAAAAGAGGTCAATGTATAGAAGTTTAATATTGCTCATCTCATTCCTTCCTATTTACCTACCCACACGCACCTCACGGAGAACCCTTCTCTGCGGCTGCATATGTTTGCCGGATTGACGTAATCACTGTCGAGATTCAGGTAGAAGGCATTAACACCTAAGAATGTACTGCTCCAGTAGTAGCCGGTACTTCCCTGGTTGTACAGCTCTTCTCTATTGTCGCACATGTAGCCGTCAGCCGGCAGGAATGTGGAGTAGATTGTCTCCTGTTTCAGGGCGTGATTAGCGCCTATCCAGATTCCTCTCTCTTTATAGTCCCAGGTATGACCTGGCTTAAGCATCAGTTTCCACTCATCCCTTGTCGGGAGCCGCATTCCCTGCCGCTTTGCCAAGTAGAGGGCTCCCTCGTGAGAAAAGAGTTTGCAGCAAAGACCTTCATTCACCCTCTTCAATTTGATGCCGTTTATGTCGGCATAGTCAGGGTTGTAACCCTGGTCTTTTTTTGGGTGTATCATATCACTTTTGTATTTAATTTGAACCTTGATGTGTTTCTTCTTGCGAGAGGGCTATTACTACCCTGTTCGCAATCCGTCGGAATTTCGGATTGAATTTTAGTTCGTCTCCGTACATTTTGACCGAATAAAGTACCGTAGTGCGGTCTCTGTTGATGCGTTCCGCAATCTGAGACCATTCCATACCGGCTTGCCGGCAATGGTAGGCAAATATCTGTCGTGCATAAACGTAGGGCGTTTTTCTACTGCCGGTAGCGTATTCGGAAAGTTCCATGCCTGTCACTTCACGGATGGCTCTCTCTATCCTGTCTATATTGCCTTTACCGGCTTCAAAGATTATCTCTTTGCCGGTTTCTAATGCGATGTTATGCTCTATTCGGCTTCCGGTGGAATCCGCCCAGCCGTTTAGCATGTAAATAGCATCGCAGGAAAAGAGCGTTTCTATGTCTCGTAGGAGATGCTGCTCCCACTTGTGGGATGCGGTTAACCCGTTCTTGGTCGGGTTTACTACCTCAAAGCCTGTCTTTTTCAGAAAATCCTCTGCCTTCTGAAACCGTTCTTTGACTTTCTCGAACGGCTCTCCTGTTATTTTGCCTGAGATGTAGATACTTTTTTTCATATTGAAATCCTGTTTTTTTGTTTAGTGTTTGTTAGAACGGTACCGCCGGTTCGTAATAATTTGTAATTTCCCTCTGTGGCTGTGGTATATGCCGCGCCTGTCCCCGATAGTCCCAATCATAGAAGTCGGTCATTGAATCGTTATGTTTGATCTTCACTTTGCCGAGTTTCCCGCCGCGATGTTTCTTGATAAACATGTTGATATAGTTTTTGTCGAGAATTTCGTTTGTTTCCTCATAACGTAATTCATCGACACCCATCCCCGGTCGGGTGAGAAATATCACAATATCCGCATCCTGTTCGAGAGATCCCGATTCTCGAAGGTGAGAAAGTTGAGGCTCGTTTTTTTTGTCATTCTCAATTTCTCTGTTCATCTGGCAAAGTACGATAAACGGTACTTTTAATTCCTTTGCATGGATTTTTAGCAGGCGGGACATTTCGCTAACTTCCTGCTCTCGATTACGTCCTTGCCGGATGTTCGGAGTTATCAACTGCAAGTAATCAACAATGACCATTCCACACTTCCCCTGTTTTTTCAACAATCGGGCTTTGTTAGCAATATTGCCGACTGTTGCCTTCGGATTGTCGTCGATATAAATCGGCAGGCGGGATATGGCATCCGTTGCCGTTTCCGCCCTGTTCCATTCGTCGGGATGAATTTCACCGGAATTGTACGCATCAGCGTTTATCTGCGCTTCGGCTATTATCATCTTGTCGGTTAATTCCGTTTTTCCCATTTCAAGGGAAAAGATAACTACCGGAGTGCCGCATTTTGCCGCTTTGCTGGCGAACTTTATTGCGATACTCGTTTTTCCAACTCCAGGACGCGCCGCCAAAACAATAAATTTTTCAGGCTGCCAGCCGTTCGTTAATCTGTCAAGTTCGATAAATCCGGTAGGTATTCCAGGTGTTATGCCTTCGCGCCGGTTGGCAATTCGGACGTGCATCCGATTGATTGATTCCTCCGCTGCTGCCGAAATGTGGCTTGTGTCACTTTTGCCTATAACGGATTCTTGCATCCGTTCTACTTCGGTATTTAACTTGGCGATTGTTTCATCAACATCTTCTGCTTCGTCAAATCCAAGCGATATGCTTTCCGAACAGACTTCAATCAGCCGGCGGTGCAGGTATTTGTCTTTCAACACCTCGCAATGATATTCCAAATGCGCTGACGATACTACTGTTTGTGACAGATTGGCAACATACGAAGCCCCACCGACAGCATCAAAATTGCCGTCCTTCCGCAACTGTTCATAAATCGTGAGTATGTCTATCGGCTTGCGGTCGGCTGCCAGTGAGGTGCAAGCATCCCATATCAATTCATGCGACCGGTTGTAAAACATTTCCCCTGAAATGATAGACGATGCGGTTTCAAAGGCTGTTTTTTCGAGCAATATTGCTCCTAAAACGGCTTTTTCAAGGTCGCAGGCTTGGGGCATCATACGTCCTGTTTCTCTAATCAACGACGTATCTGACTGTTTTTCCTGTCTCTGTTTTTGTTTCTTTTTTTGCTCTGTCGTCATCATAATTTCCTGATAGAATTTTCTCAAAATTTGACGGTCTGAGTATCCAATCGAATGTAGCGACCCATCCGCGGTTATTGTCTCCGCGCAAAAAATCGCTTTTATAGGCTTTTTTTATCACTTCAAATAGCGCGGCTTTTCCGTGTTCCCGCACTCGTGCACGGATGGCTATTTGGCGTTTCTCCCCGAATGGGAGTCTAAGGAGCCCAAATGCGCCCTTTGTATCGGAGTTGAACCACTCAACAAACTTCCCGTAATCTATCCTTTCGGATGGTACATTGCTTTCACGGGGTGTTTCTTGCAGCGGTGGCGATTCGGGGTCGGGCTTTTTCGTAAAGTCTGACAAAGAATCTTCGTTAGAAGATTCTATAATATTTACTTTACTCTTATTTACTTTACTTTTATTGTTATCGGTTTGTTGTAACTGTGTTATAACAGTGTTATCGGTTTGTTGTAACTGTGTTGATTCCCAGCGTTTTGCCATACCGACTTTTCCGGCGTTTGAGCGTTTGTCACGCAATTCATCCAGCGGGTTCATACGTCGAAGTAATGTTTCGGAGTAGATGTACTCACCGTCATCGGTGAAGGCAAATAACCCAAATTCTTCAACAATAGACTTTACTATCGAAGCGTCCACTCGCAGGTCAAAGGCTATAATGTTATAATCTTTGACACACTTGTAATCGGCGCTTTCCCGTAACTTTTCAATAATCATAAAGTAAATGCCGTATCCTTCAGCACCATATTTCATGCGAACGGAAATAATCTTATTATCGTTCCGTGCATTACTGTCATGGGGAAAATAGTACGTATCCTTTTTCATGCTCTTTTCATATCCCTCTTTACTGCTTCACGCTTCTTTGCCGCACATGATTTGCTGCAACAAAGTCCCCACGGATAGCGGTAATAATTCCGCGCATCCGGCTTGTAGGGCTCACCACACCAATCACAGAGCCGCGTTTCAGGGCAAACGCCCTTGTCATTCTTTATTGGTTGTAATGGGGTTTTCATAATCAATTAGTTAGGAGTTATAAATCGTATTCGTTGTCTAATTCGTTGTTTGAATAAAACACAACCGCTTTATCCGGCACAAACACCTTTTCGACCTTCAATTCTTGTATTGATTTGAAGTGTCTGTGTTCGACATCGTACCTATTTTTTCGCTTAGTGACTTTTATGGCTTTTAATGCCGTTTCAAAATCCTTTGCCTGAACGAGGATGTTTTTTGTAGAATAAACTTCTATTTTGCCATCTTCATTCTCAGTCGTTGCTACGAGTTGTGCCTTGTACCATTTTAGACTATTGCCGTCCGCTTCGTATTCTTCGCGCTCGGTGTCGTATAATTTAGATACTGTATTGTATTTTATCTTTGACACTTTCAAGACTTCGAACGCACAGTCTACGTTTGTCTCCAAATAATCGGAGATAAACTTTTCTGCGTCGGTCGGGCTTTCGGCGGTTACGATGTACGTCTTTTTCTTTTTGCATTGCTTATGCGCTATTATCAGGGTTAAGTTCAGGCTTGCCTCCCACAAGTTCATGCGCTCATACTTACGCCCTTTTATTTGAGTGTCGGAAACGTAGACTGATGTAATGCCGTTCTCTTTCAAGGTTGCAATGTCAATGTCTGTAATTTTGCAATCTCTATGTAAAATCGTTTCGTTTCGCTCGACGGATACTACTTCGCCTGTTTTGTCGTCTACAAAGTCTTCAGTCCAAGTTTTGTATACTGTTTGTAGAAGATACCATCCGTTGGCTTCTTCTACCGGCAAGGTTTTTTTAATGACTACTTCCATAATGCTTGCTAATTAAAAAGGTAAGTCATCATTGTTACTACTTGTGGAAGCGTTATCGATGTCTTGAGCAGTTACCGGCTTTGGGCTATACTCAGTGCCAGAACCGACATAAACCACATCCTTACGTGCTTCCCGCTCCTCTTTTGTCTGGGAGACAAATAATGTGTGCGTCTCCCCATATTGACCTGTTTCCTTCCTGTCAGCAAGGCACAGGTTAATGTACTTTTTACCGTTGTTGGCGGCTTTGATTTTGTCTTTCGGAAGATCCGTCAGACAGATCGAAATGTTAATTAAACTCATTTGATAAAATTTTTTTAATTTATAAATTCCTCTACTCTGCATTTTACGGACTTGTAACCGTTTCCACCTTTACGGGGCGGCAAGTTGCATTAAAGGTGGGCATCGCCGTTTCACAACGTCTTAGCCCTGAATAAACTAAATAAGCATTAAATATGAATCACACAAGAATTTTTATCTTTATACTCATCTCTTATAAACGAGTGTATAAAAGCCCGCCCGCTCTCAGTAAATACCGTGATGGTGTTTGTACCGGTACTGCCATCACAATGCGTGTAGTGATGCGTGCGGGGCTTTGTATAGCCTTTATTCTGATACTTTGCATAAAGTATCCACTGTCCCGACTGCTTAAACATGACACCCGCATCGTGCAATCTCCTCTCAAGAGCGATTGCCGACATTCCAAGTTCCTTTGCTACCTGCGTCATAGTGTAGGTAGATGTGGATTGCAGAACCTTGTCGGTATATTCTGCTTTTGGTATGAGCGTCTTTACTTCATTGGCAAGGTGCTCATTCTTGCCTTCGAGAATCTGAACGCGCTGCCGATGATTCTCAATAGTTCTTTGAGCAATCTGCAATGCCCGCGCCATAATAACTTCGGGAGTGTCGTCGGGCTTTGATACCATGTACCCGCCGTGCTTGCGAATGGACGGCAAAATTTCTGATGTTATCCACTTGCGAAACAACTTGGCTTCGGGTTTTCGGCTGTCAAGGATAACATCATACAAGCCGTCTTCATTTACAAAGTTTGCTTGTTGCGTTCTGCCAAGAGCATCAATTATGGGGTGGATTGAAACAACCCCATCGTCAAGCCTCTGTCTTACATCGGTAGTTTGTAAATCCAATACTTTGCATATATCGGATAAACAAAATACAGGTTCGCTGTTCACTTCGGTTACTCTTACTTCTCCGAAATTCGGATTATTGAAAATTTGAATGTTCATAATTAAGTTTTTAAAAATTGTTAAATCATGTGTTTGTACCGTTCATAGAAATCCTGCCATCTGATGTCATCGGGATTCGGCAAGCGTATTCCGAACTCCGATGCTACATCTGCCTGAACCTGGTCGAGAAAGTGCGACATCGAGACGGTATTAAGACGGCTGGTACTGCCCGAAACCGTCACTGACGGTTCATCCTTGAACGATACCTGCCTGTTAAGGAAACGGGCGCAATAGTAATCATGCACGTCTTGCTTGTTTGTTCCCGTCTCATCTTCTATACAGGTAAACCATAACCACATAAGTGCGTTCTGGTCAACGGTGCGTCGCTGCACGTCCTTCTCAATCCTGATGACGTACTTTCCGTTCCTCAGTGTGGAAACGGCGTTTACAAAATGCTGAAATAAAGCATCTACATTCTGTATTTCACCTGATTGCTTTATGAATGTTACAGTTGTTGCCATATCTAAAAAGGTGTTTTGTTAAATGATAATTCCAATCCGGAATCTGCTATGTGCACGGTTTTTCCGGTGGCTTTGCGTATGCCTTCCTTAAATTCCTGCTGCGCATGGCTGTTACTGTTGGAAAGATGTATCAGCACTATATTGTTTACCGCCCGCAAGTCGTTTGCAAGCAGAGTTTTAATACATGTGTCATACGACATGTGGCTTTGCAATGTCCGATTTCTCTGTACTGCCGATATTCTTCCATTCCGCGTGTTTTCATCTAAAATATCCATGCGATAATTTACCTCAATTAGGATATTGTTAAGCGTCAGGAATCGTTTAGGGCAATAGTAACAATCCGTAAGAAACAGTATAACTCCGCTTTCTTTATGATTAATCAGAAACCCCAAACACGGGACATCATGCGGAACGTTAAAAGGTATGACCGAAAAATCAGCAATTTCAATTTGGCTGTTCGGCTCGACTGCAATTAATTTTTCACTCGTTATTCCGCTATCCTGCTTATGCTCTTTTGAGACATAAACAGGAATAGCATATTGCAAAAAGTCTTTAATTGCCCGTGAATGATCCGAATGTATGTGACTTGACAGGCAGCCGGCAATCTTATTGATATTGAAATTCAAAGCGCGTTGCACTTCTGCAAACTTTACGCCCGCTTCCAATATCAGGGCTTCGCTATCATTTTCTAAAATGTAGCAATTCCCCGCACTTGAACTACCTAATACTTTCAGTTTCATACGGCAACAGTTAAAAATCGGGCTGTGCGCCTTGTTGTTGTTGCGCTTCAGTTCTTGGGGCTTCAGTTCTTGGGGCTTCAGTTCGTGTGTTTGGCTCAGAAGCTTCTGCAAAACTTAAAGGCGTTCCGGTGTTTGCTTTCTCCGAGACTTCCTGTTTGACCTTTTCTGTGACATCTTCGTAGGGTACATCCTGCACCCCCTGCTCTTCGGCTGTGTACATTGCGCCGAGTTGCGTCGGAAACGCTTCCCGCAACGCCTGTACGATAGCAGTTTTCCTTATCATCGTGGACTTTTTTTCATTCCACAATGCCTGTTTCTTGTCGTATTCAGAGAGAGACACACGTGATACATACGGGAATTTGCGATCCTTGCGGTGCACCTCAGCCCATCCGCCGAGCAATACATCAGTAGGAAGGCTGAAATTTCCCTCTACTTCTATAATGTCGTTGCCGCGCTTGATGATCAATCCGGCTTTGAATCCGTCATACTCGGCGCATTGTTCGGCTCGTTTCATTAGCGCCTCTTTGCTGACAACCATCTGAGCCGGACTGTTGCCAAACTTTATTAAATAGGCTTCTTTTAAGAATGGGTTTAACTGATTGTATTTGCAGATGCAAATAAATTGTGTTAAATCCTGATCGGTGACTTTGCCGTCACCCTTTGTCAGGAAATCCCTTACTATCGGATATGACAATGTCACATCTTCACCTGCCACCTTATAAGTGGTTTTACCTCTGTCTTTGTCCTGCACAACAGGACTGTTTGTCTGTCTGTGTTCCATATTAAACTATTTTAATTGATTGTAAGTTCTTTACATGAAGCGTCAACAATCAAATTGATTATTTGACTGTTAATCGGAGGTATCTCCGTAACGCTTTCTCGGTTGTCGATAAAGATAGGAGCGCAAGCGCCGTTGAAATCGCACAGGGTTTTTATTATATCCAACCCGATGTTTATTTTATCTGCGTTGTTGGTATCTAAAAACTTCGCGCCTGTTGCCTTGCTGATAAGGATGCAATCCGGCTTTTCTCCTCCGTTAATCTGCTGGGAAAACATCTTAAACCGTACCAAATTGAATTTGAGATTTACGCGGCGTTCTACCTCGTTCATTTGTTCCTTTACCAATGAATCAGCAATAAACTCTTGCTTTTCGAGGTCGGCTTTTTGTTGCGCAAGGGCTTTTTCCTCTTTCAGTAGTTCGGCTTTCCTCTTGTTGTTGGCGTCGATTACGTCCTTTAATGAGAAATTCCGGTTTATGTTGTCTAACAGCGTTTGCATTTCTCGCTTTTTTGCTGTCAGTTCGACATTGTCCGGCGTCGCAGGACGTGAGTTAAGCGATGCTTGCAGTTTGTCTATTTTTCCCTGAATAACGTTGTATGCAGGTATATCAGAAGGCAATGTTGCTTCAAGCCTTGCAGGTGGGTTGGTGAGTTTTGCCCCGTATTGCTCTAATAGAGGTTTATTAGCCTCTATCTTGACGGTGATTGCCTCAATGTCGGCTTTCATTTCCTCATTGCGGCTCTCCAACTCCGTCTTGCGGGATGCAAAAGATTTGCCTTCAATGTTTATCTTTTGCAGAGAGGTTGCTCTTTGCTTCTCAAAGGCTTCCTTAGATTCAAGGATTTTATCCTCCGGATATTTTTGTCCGCAGGTCGGGCAAATCGCATCGTCGTTTGGGTTATACTCTTTGGCGTTTTCATCCGTGTATTCCTTCCGTTTTGCGGTTAATTGAATATTCAAGTCCGCAATTTTTAGCAGGTTGGTACGTATTCCTGCCTTAATATTCTCTATCTCCCGAAGGGAATTATCGTTCTGCCGCGTCAAAGTAGTATAAAGGGCTTCCGTTTCGTAATACCCTGCGTACTCTTTGTTATACGCTTCACGTTCTTCCTGCTGAACCTGGAAGATCGCCTGTTGCTGCTCGCTTTTCAGGGTGTTTATCTCTCCCTGAATTTTGAGTTGCGCTTCGTGTTCCTGTCGGCTTGCTTCTGAGACATTTTTAAGCGCGGCTTCTATGTCCTCCAATTCTTTTTGTGCTGCCTGCCGCTCGGCTTCGAGAGCAGCAAAATCCGGCGTTGCCGGCGTCGCCCTTGTTACCTCGTCAATGCGGGCGGGAATTAACTCCAAAGCCTCCTTGATTTTCTTTTTCCTTGCGGAAATCTCGGCTTTGTAATCCGCAAGGCTTTTGCCGGATAACTTTGCGAGCAGTTCTGTAAACTCGGCGCGGTCGTTGGCGATTTCTTCCAACGTTATGCTGCCCGCGATACGCAGCAGCATCTCGCGTTGCACTTGCCAATCAAGGCGCGGGAAATGAAGCGGGTTGGTCAGCATACGGAACAAGTCCTCGCTGATAATATCATTTACCTTTGCCTTGTATTCGCTTTCCTTCAAAGGTACGCCGTTATAGAAATAGGACGTCGTATTCCCCTTTAATTCGGGCTCTGCTTTACCGCGTGGCGTTACCCAATCTTCCGACAGAACGCGGCGGAGTTCTACCGTTTGCCCGTCCACGTCCAGCAGTGCCGTTACTTCGTGGTCAAGTCTCGGAATAACTTTGCCGGTTGTGTCGTTGGTTTTTATTCCGAACTTCGTGTCACTGTTACCGGCGGCATCCTTACCGAACAACACCCAGTTAAAGGCGTCTGCGATGGTGCTTTTGCCGGTAGCGTTTGCGCCGCGGACCTCCGTAACCTGTCCAAAATCTATTGTCAGGCTCTTAATGCCCTTGAAGTTTACGAGGTTCATTTGTTTAATCCCTACCTCCATACTTACCCCTCCAAAATCTTTTTTACGTCCGACATCCGATACATGCGTTTGCCGCCCACTTCTATGGAGCGCAAATAATTTTCTTTGTGCCACCGCCAGAGGGTGGAGAGATCTACGGACAACGTTTTCGCCGTCCGCTTGCGAGTAAGGTACTGTTCGGCGGGCTGTTCCTCCTTTTCGTAAATGGAACGCGCGCCGTCCAGAATCCTGTTCGCAAAATCATTCAGTTGTTCGCCCGTGAGCGAGATAACGATGTTCTGTTTGTTTAAAATTTCTTCGATCATCTCTTTTTAATTAAAAATCCCGCTCGGCTGCCCTCTTGCGAGGTGGTCAGTACAGCCTTGCGGGTTTTATTCATTTTAACGCCTGACCATCGCGCTAAATATTCTAAAAAAGCAGCCGGAAAACATCCCCGTGATGTTCATTAATAGACGGTAGCCTTCGGGCTGCTGTGGGTATAAAGAGGTACACTTCGAATCGTGTAATACCATCCACGTTGTTCTCGGTATCCTACTTGTCCTCCTTAAACAGTACCGACTTTCAGAAAATACCTCTTTATGTCAGTTGGGGATAGCAGATTCGAACTGCTGCCTGCGACCGATGAGGTTCGCCGTGTTACCACTACACTAATCCCCTGTGCGTGTCTTCCCACGCTGCCAGGAGGGTTCCACTTTAACAAGGCTGACGTTAAACCCTCCGAACGACACCAGCGCTGCCAGATTTCTTTATGTCAGGGGAGTTGTTCCGCGTCCCCCTTTTCCGTTAGGAATTTACCTAACTTGCTTCTCCAAAACTCATCTGTCCAGCCCTTGTTCTGGGCGTGGATTAGTAGCCACGTGGAAATACAAAACCAGGCAAAGCCTATCACCGCCGCACATAGCGGCTCTTCGATCGCCAACCCCATGAGGCTGACGAACCAGTTGATTTGAATTAATGCTGCTTTTTTCATTGCTTATTATTATTAAAATTGTTATTCCTCGATCGACCGGATTTTCTCCGCGCCATAGGCATTGCGCACAAGGTTAAAAAATTCACTTAGGGAGATTTCATCCCTGTCCAAATCTAAATTGTGACTTTTTGCGAACTCCATCCGTCCTAATTCGCAAGAACCCGTCAATCTGCCGTGCCAATTAAAGAAGTACCGTACGGGATACTTCTTTGTTGGCGATACTTCTGCCTTGAATAACGCGGCAGTCTCCTCAAACGAAGCTGAAGAGAAGTATTTATTCTCAGCGTCCTGCAAGGCTTTCCTCGCGGTTTCCCCGTGCGCAAAGTAGCCATTGTATTTTGCAATAAAGGCTTCTTTAAATGTGAAATCATCCTGCACAATACCGACCTTTGCGAGGTCTCCCTTTACGGAGAAAAACACACATGGGATGTTGTCCACATACCAGACATCCCAACCATTTAGTTTGGTCAGGACGGATTTGTAGTCGGTTTTGTATCCGCGAGCCTTAAACTCGCTATTGCCAGAGCCATTGCCATAACCATCGCCATCGCCATAGCCAGAGCCATAGCCATAGCCATCGCCATAGCCAGAGCCATCGCCAGAGCCATAGCCAGAGCCATTGCCATTGTCATAGCCATAGCCATAGCCATTGCCAGAGCCAGAGCCATCGCTGCGCCCGCTACCGGACAGGAAGATTTTTATTGAATCTTCCATACGGGAACGGCGTTGATGTTCTCTACCGCTGCATCTGTGCAGGGCAGTACTTCGATTGTTTGAGGAAGGTAAACACCTTCCTGGTCTATTATAGTCATGGCAAATCTGCACTCTTTAGGGCGCTTTACGCCTTCGAGTGCAAGTTGGGACAGACTTGCCGCGCCCGCCCAATAGTGGATTCGGCGCGCGTTTATGACTACACATTCCGTCCCTTTTAAGGACTTGATGTTCCCGAACCACACTCCGGCGGAGTAGGTGCGGATGATGTAAAATTTCTTTTCGTTTGTGTTCATTTTTTTTATTTATTTATTAATTAAAAGTTTACCTAATTTCTCTGCTTCTTTTGCCGACAGAAGTTCAGCATAAGAATACAGTCGTTTACTGTTTTTCGACGTGCCCTCTCGAAACGAGTGTATGATATTCATACGTTCGCGGGCTTTTACCCATGATTCGCCAAACTTGTTGTACGCCTCGCGCTGCGAAAGGCAGTCAGCGACGGGGCAAAACTTTTTTGCATAGTTTGCCGCGCCTAACTCTGCCATATCAGCGCAAAGTGTCTTTAATTCGTACAAGTCCAGCGTTATCATAGAAGTGTATTATTTTGTTGACGTCGTTTCCTCTGATACAGAGGATTCCCAGTCAATCTTTATACCGTATTCTTGGAATAGGTGCTTGATTGCGATCGCCTCTGAGATTTTAGGCTCTCGCACGCCGTTTATGTAATTGCGGATAGCGGCGTCGGTTGTTACCCCTAAAATAACGCCGAGCCGGTCAAGCACTTCTCTCCCCTTGTTTCGGGGGACTTGCCAGTAGGCGTCTATGATTACACTTTTTTTCATACGCATATAATTTTTGTTTAGTTTAATTTTCTTTTTTTGTCACGCAAGAAACTTTTTAGTATCTTTGCCGTTTGTTTGTGTTTTTGTTTTGCTTTGTTTTTATATGCATCACAAAACACGCCGCAAAGGTAATTCATTTGAATTAAACAACCAAATTTTTTAATTGATTTGCATGAAATTTAGAATATTCTAAATAAGACATTATAGTTAATAATTTGTAATACAATAAAATATGACAAATATAAATATGCGATTAAATTTAATACTTTCCAGACTTTTTGCTGGAAATGTATCGGAATTTGCCCGAAAAAGTGGCATTCCTCAACCAACACTTAATAATATTGTTGCAAATAGATTAAACAAACCCTCGTCTGATAATCTAGAACGATTACTAAATTCAATGCCGGATATAAATGCCGAATGGCTAATAACCGGAGAAGGAGAAATGTTAAAAGATAATACAGTAAAAAGTTCTATGGAGGAGATAGTTTATGTTCCTCTGCTACCCATTTCGGCGCAAGGTGGCTCTTTGGATGATTTTGTAGTATCAGTAAAAGGAAGTGAATGTGAAAAAATTATATCTCCTATAAAAGGGGCTGACTGGGCAATAACCGTATCAGGTGATTCGATGGCGCCGGAATATCCTTCCGGTTCACAGATTTTAATAAAGAAGATAAACGAAAACGCATTTATCGATTGGGGGAAAGTCTATGTTTTAGACACCTGCAACGGAATTGTGATAAAAATATTAGTACCATCGGAACGGGAAGGATATATTAAATGCCTTTCGATTAATAAAGACGAAAGATATGCATCTTTCGAGATCTCGTTTAATGATATTCACGGAATATACCGAGTAATGCTTTGTATGTCAATGAAATAAACTATATTGATTGTGAATGATAATAAACTACAACGGCTAAATAAATTGGCAGGGAAAGCGTTAAAAGTTGTACTGCATAATATCAACACAAAACAATGAATATAAACATTGAACATAAAATAACCGTTTGGAAAACCAAATTGCTTGATTTAGGCAAACGCAATCGCTTGTTGAATTATAAAGAAACAAAGCGTTCAAGTTTGCAGATATTAACACCAGACTGTATTTCGCTTTGGAAATCTTTTGTACAGGATG
>JAISYU010000110.1 GCA_031269685.1 Dysgonamonadaceae bacterium
CCCTACATAAACCCTGATCATAATTCTTTGGTAGCCGGCAGCCTGAAAGGGCAGGATGATCGCAACGTGATAGTGGTGGCGGGCAATTACGAGACCGGCACAACCCTTGCCGTTGTCTATCTCGATAAAGAGACAGGCAAGCCTGAGACGGATGATAAAGGTAATCCCGTCAGGCGTATTGCACGGGTTGATGATGTTGTCATAAAAGAGGTTATTCCTTCCGAAGAGGCAATGAAACGGGCGGGGGATTTTGTCTCCCAGCCTCTCACAGAAGAGTTCCTTGATGAGGATTCACCGATTCAGGTAAATGATGACTTTGTGATGACGCCCTCCGGCGCAGGTACCGTTCGCGGAGTTGGTAAAAATGGTCGTCTTACGGTTGAATTGCTTAGCGGCGTGACGATTGAGGTTCGCCCCTCTGAGGTTAAGAATATAAACAAGGTGCGTAATGTGTCTGTCGATAGCCGTATCCGGTACAGGGACATTCATGTCACGGCGGACGGTCAGGCTGTAGCCGTTGAACGCTTCGGCACGGTTGAGGATATGAGCCTTTTTCAGGAGCATGGTATTTTTGTCGTTAAGCCGGAAGAGGGGGGCAGTCCCGAAGTTCATGCCGAGAATGTTATCGGCGTCGTTGATGAGAACGGACTGACGGAAGAGGAGATTGAAAATGAAAAAAATAAGGAAGCCTTACAGGGAAATGACAAGACAGGAACTGGGACAGGCAGCGATAATGGAACAGGAAGCGGATCTGAGAGCGGAACGGAAGGCAACAAGATAGAAGAGATTATCGCCCGCGCGCCAAAGCAGAAGGACGGCACTGTTGACTATGATGCGCTGCTGGAACAAAGCCCCGAAGATTTTGTCGCAATCTACGAACATGAGGAAGGTGCAGAGGAAACGGCGCGTGAACTGGATACCCTTTCCAAAAAGTTAGATAAAAAGATTAAAGCGGAGAAAAAGAAACTCGAAGCCACTGACAGTATAAATAAACGGAAGGCTTTACGGGCGGGAATACAGACCCTGACCGATAAAAAAGCGGCAATCGAGAGGATAATAGAGAGCCGGAAGGCAGCGCAGCAGGAAGCATCTAAGGTGCAAGAGACAAAGTCGCCGCTGACGGAACAGGAAGCAACCGACCTGCTTGCAAGAATGGAAGAACAGGCAGCCGAAGCCCCTGTATTGGAACTCACGCCTGAGAACTGGTATGCTGAATTTGGCGAGGATGGGACAGTTGAAACCCCACTTGGTGAAGTGAAAATGGGTGAGAATCAGTATTTGAAACTCCAAGCGAACAAACGCGAGGGGCAATTAGGAATGATAAAGCCTACTTTGACTAATCCTGATGTCATCATTGAAAAATACGCCCCTAAGGAAGGCGCGGAGAGAGATACAAAATTGTTATTCGTCAAAACATTCACGGATAACAAAGGTAAAAAATATATCCATTTCGAGAGCGTTACGGTAAGAAAAGACGGACTGGAAGTTTCCATAAGTAGCCATATAGCAGAAAGAAAAGCGATAGCCGAAGAATTAATCAATGGAACTATCGCTTTTAATAGATTTGCCAACAAGTCTGAAGGGTACTTACTTGAAAACCAAAATGGTCTGCCGGACATTGTTCCTACGCAAGCAAATATTTCTGCCGGCAAAATTACGGAAAATAATTTAGAAAACAATAAAGATTTACAAAAAAGCGAAGAAAATGAAACAGAATCTAATCCCGATGACCAAAAAGCCAAAGGGGAACAAGAAACAACAAAAGCAGCAGAAGAAAGAAATCCGGCTCAAACGCAAGGCGAAAATGCTGCTAAGGGAGAGTTAGAGGAGAAGGGAGAAAAAAATCCCGAAGAATTTGCAACTCCTTCGGGAAACTCGGAAGCAACGAGTAACGATGGCGAAATGAGTAAAACCCAACATGCTCCCTACCCAACTATGGAACCGTATCGAAATACTTCCGACAACAAAGGTACAACAAATTCTGAAACCGCAAAGCAAAATACACCCAAAAGAAAGAATAAACCGAAAAAATTATCGGAAAGGTGGAAGTTTCTTAAAGGTGTTGACCGTGAAACGCTGCCTATGCACGGGAAAATAGCATACGATATAGCAACCGACGGCGTCAAGTTCAAATGGAAAGATGAGGTAACCGCATCCGGCACGGTAACATCTCCTGGTTTGGGCAATTCGATGATAGCCTCATCAGGAAATAAGGAATCCGACAGGCGAACATATATTGGCTTGTTAAATAATAAATCCGGCTTAACGCCCGAACAATATGCACACATCCTGTGGGAGGAACAGACGGGCAGCGGCAGGGAAATGGACAGCCTAGAGATAATGAATGAAATACTTGATGTATTAAGTTCAGTAAACAGCGTAGGCGCAGCAACGGGTTATTTGCGTGAAAAATTCGCTAATGCACTCGGAGAAGATACACGCACCGAAGAGGAGATAGAAGGATCTTATATAACGCCATCTCAACAAAAATATATTGATGAACAGACAGCGGAATACGACAGAGTTATTTCCGAAACGGAAGCCGAATTGACAGCGGCTCAAAATGCTTATATCAAGCAACAAAATAAGATTTTCAGTCGCAATAGTTTATTCGGGGATACGGCAGGAAAGGGGATGTTTGATAATGTAAGTGATTTTTCTTCCGAAAATCAAAAACGGATATTAGACCCTATGCAGTCTCAAATCAATAAAATTAAGGATGATTTGCAGAAATTAAAAGCCGGCAGGGAGGCAGCACTGAAAAAGATAAGACAGGATGCAATCTCTCAAATGGAAATTAAAACTGAAGAGCAATTACCGGACGAACCCTCGCATGATGACAATCTTCCGTTCCAGATTATAAACCAATCCGAAGACTTAGCGGCGGTCAATGAGAAATTCAATGAGGAGTTGCAGCAGCAAATTGACGGGACGCTGCCGAAAGGACATGTGTATAAATTGGGTGCGCCAAGTGAAGCGTTATTGTCAAATCTTGATGGTTCTCCTGTTGAAATGGCATCTTCCACACTTGAAACAAAATCAAGCAAAGAATATAAAAGTAATCATCCATTCGATTTAAAAGACATCAAAAACCTTCCACAAGCGTTATCTAATCCTATTGCTGTATTCGAGAGTGAAACAAATCCAAACAGAACAGTCGTTCTAACCGAATTAAAGGACGGCAAAGGAAATAATTTTATTGCCATACTTGATATAGCCAAAGAAAGAGGCAGGAATGTAAATACTGTAAATTCCATAATAAGCCTTTATCCGAAAGAAAGCAGTATTCATATTGCAAAATGGTTTTTAGGTGGTCAGAGTAAAGATGTAGGACGGAATTTATTGAAATGGGTAGATACAAAAAAAGCTCTTAATTGGTTAGCAGACAACACATCCAACGTGCGCTCGGTCGGCTTATCAACTAAAAGCATTGCAAAGGTAATACAAAATTTCAAGAATCCAACACTTTCGACAGAAAAATCGCATGTTTCCGGTGAAAAAACGAAAACTATCTCCCCAGAAGCGTTGAAAAAACTGATAGAACGGCTCAAACAGACGGGACTGGCAAGGAATGTTTTTGCCGATGCAGCAGTTATGCGGGAGTATTTAAAAAAGGCGCTGGGGAAAGCGGGCGCGGAACGGTTTATGACAATTATGAAGGCTGTTTCTGCTAAAAACGGACTTATTGCAATACACAACCTGTCGGCTGCCAATCTGTTGCACGCCGCAAAAATGGGCGGAATACCAGTACCAAGCATTGCCATTACAAGCATTGAGAA
>JAISYU010000036.1 GCA_031269685.1 Dysgonamonadaceae bacterium
AGGGATGTATTTTATTTACATCTCAAATGATAGTAAACTCTGACAAAATGCCGGAAAATATACGCAAAACGAAATTTATCTCTCAAGAGATAGAAAAAATCTCCGAAGAGATAAAAAAATTCTCTGGAGAGATAAAAAAATTCTCTGGAGAGATGAAACTTATCTCTTCAGAGATGAAACCTATCTCTGGAGAGATGGAAACCGTTTTCCGCGATTTTTCGAGGAAAATGTACGAAGAAACAGGAAATTCTATTTTATTAATAACTAAATCATAAACGTAATGAAACAATCAATCAAACATCTAATCCTTGCATAATGAAGATAAAATGTTGGTATATTCATAAAAACTCATTATCTTTGCGGGATTTTTTTTATTCAATATCAATACAGTAAGAGTAAATAATTATTCATTATATATTAATTTAAATAAAAGTTCAACATGAGAAAAGTATTCAATTTCATTTTGTGCTGTACGTTGCTTACAGCAACGTCTGTAAACGTTTCCGCATTGACTTACGACATAAGTGCCAAGAGTCTTACGATAGGAAACGAAGGAGGTAAAAGGCAATTTTACTTCGCTGTTGATGCGGACTGGAGTTTATCCACGCCGCAGGAATGGTTGTCGATTTCCCCATCTGCGGGAGTATCCGGCAGTGATATTCTTATTACAGTCAATGTCGATGCGAATTCTGCAACCGATGACCGTAACGGAATAATCACATTTGCTGCCGGCGACATCACGGTAGATATTCCCCTCAAGCAGGTGAATACCGACAATTACTGGAAACAGGGAGACTTGATTCCGCTGCACGTTCATGGCGATATGCCGGCAGGAAGAAAACCTATTCCGATTATTGTATTAGGTAACGGATGGGATCTGGGCGACATGAAAAAAGGCGACGGACTCTGGGAACGCTATGCCAAAGGCTGGAGTGACCTTTTCCTGCAACAGGATATTTTTAAGGAAATGACGGAGTATTTCGACATCTTTGCATCCTGCGAAGTATCCAACCAGCGCGGGAATATCCCATTCACTGCCCTTAAAGCCGGATTTGGGGACAACCGCGACATGACCGCAGGATTATCACACGCTACACTGTCACTTATCGCCGAAAATCACCCTAATGCTTGCCGAGAAGTATTTATCGACCTTACCAATGGTTCTACCGGCGGCTACAACTACATAGTAGGCAACTGGGCTGGAGGTTCTGCCCAGTACGTTGCATACGGTTCGCCCGAACAAGAACAGTGGGGACAATACTGGTGGGCGCACGAATTTATGGGACATGATTTCAGTAACATGCCCGACTACTATTATCACAACGACGGACTTGACTGGAACAAAGAACTCGTTTCATACGACGCAATCCCGTTCGGAACTGACAGGGAGTATGTCAGAAGCGGCTTATATCCGCAGTACTATACCGGTGGCGGCGACAATGTCATTGACGCATTGAAGACTCTGGTTTCAAGTTGGGATAATGGTTACTGGTGGACAACAGACTGGGAATCCGATCCAACAAAAGTTATCTGGAAACCATTTATCGGTCTCAAAGGTTACGATAATGTCGGCGTCTATAATGGTGGTAACCTGAATGGTGTCGATCATTACAAACGTCCTGAGAATCACAACGTAATGAACGAAAACACGGGTACGCATTGCGACGACGGTGGTAACGTCTGGCACGACGTAGGCTCCCGCTTCTGGATTTGGAACAAGGTACTTGAGCGCTCCGGCGTAGGTTCTGCGCACCTCCTCGACCCTGCTACCGATCCTGCACATCCGCGTTCATTGGAAAACTTCATTCATTTCGATACCATTAACAACTACAATGCAAATGGTGTCCGTGAATGTCTATACAACGTACCGGCTATCCTTACTGCAAAAGAGTGGCACGACAAAGGCTATTTCCCGTCATACTGTAAATGGATAGCAAAATGTACCGTAACAACTACTGGTGGCGTAGAGAAAGTAAAAGACGGCACCACTACTCTTACAGAAGGTGTCGATTATGTATTTGAAAAAATTGGCGGACCTAATAACGATAATTTCCGCATACTTAGAGGTATCGGAAAATACTCAGGTACGCAAACAAAGAAGTTGAAGACGGAAGGCGTCCAGATAAAGTATGTCGGTAACCAGCACACTAACGGATACGTACCGGCGGACTATAACCTATATGCCGAAGGCGAAACCGTAACCGTACTGTTTGAACCTGCAATCGCTAAAGATGGCTGCGTCTTCCTCGGATGGGCGAAATCGGCAAGCGCAACAGAACCCGAATTTACCGCCGACGGAACAAAGACTTTCACAGCCGGCACATTAGACGAGACACTCTACGCTGTATGGAGTTATAATTCGTACACGGTCACGTTCGACAGTAATGGAGGTTCGGCAGTTGCTTCCGTAACAGTCAAATACGACAGCAAGATAGGACTTCCGGTTGAACCGACCAAAGCCGGTTTCGCTTTCGGTATGTGGCATATCGACCCAGAGTTCACGACGACATGGAGCTTTGCTAATGACAAAATGCCGGCGCGAGACATTACGCTTTATGCAAGATGGTTTGTGCAAAGCAGCGATAACTTCATCAACCTTTCTATCGTCACTCCGAAAGTAAAGAGCGGTACAAACTGGATTTATTCAGGCGCTACATATAAGATTACCGACGGGGCGAATGTAGTTATAAGCGGTGAAACCCAGATCAAGCAGGTACAGGTTGCATCAGGAGCAACGGCAACCGTAACGCTCGACAATGCAAAAATCAAACGTGCAACCAACATATCCCCATTGGAGGTTACGGGTGCAAACGTAACACTGCTGCTGAAAGGGGACAACATCATTGAGGCAAGTACAAACGACACTTACCACCATGCTGCAATCGAACAGGCCGGCAGTGGAACATTAACCATAGCCAATGCAGACGAATCTTCGACCGGCAGACTCTATGCCAAAGGAGGCAGGTACGCAGCCGGCATCGGAGGCAAGGGTGTGCAGGATAGCCCAAATACTAATAAGTGCGGCGATATCATCATCAACAGTGGTATAATCCACGCTGTGAGCGAAACTTCACGCGGCTCAGGCATCGGCGGCGGACGCCAAAGCAATGGCGGTAACGTCACCATCAACGGCGGAGTCATTACCGCTATCGGCGTCAACCCCGGCTCGGCAATCGGTTACGGTAGCGAGGGTTCATTTGGTAACATAGAGATCAACGGCGGCACTGTGTATGCTGTAGCATCCGGTTCACCGATCGACAACAACAGCACCGGGACACTCAAAATAGGCGGCAATGCCATTGTATTTCTTTCCGGTGGTGAATCCTTCAAAGGTACAATAGAAGAAACAGCGATCGTCCGACAGAAAACAGACGTATCGCCAAATTATCTCAACATCAGTAACACCGGTTCAAGCGTATATATCGAGGTAGATGACCTGATAATTCATCCGGGTTACACACTCGGTATTCCGACAAACGGTATAATGACTGTTTCCGATGACATCAAGTTGATTAATAACGGCACTGTACGTGCAAGTTACATCAACAGTAAACTCCAGCCTGGCGGAGAGATTTTCGGGCAAATCATAAACTGGCAGAATCCTGAGAAAGGACGTATCAACGACTGGCTGTACTCGATAGAAAAAGTTGATGTAAAGCCCACAGTCAGGGTATTCCCCAATCCTGTCGGTGATGTTCTTTACATCGACTCCGACCAGACGATCAATAACATCACTGTCAGCGACATCAGCGGACGCACCGTAGCCGGCATCACCGAAACGGGCAGTACACGCAGTGAAGTTGCAACAGGCGCTCTCAGTAAGGGCGTTTACATCGTGACGGTTGTAACCGAAAACGGTAAAGACGTAAGGAAGGTCATAAAATAGGGAGTTAATCTCCTGCAATGAATAAAGGCGGTTGAAATGACACCGCCTTTTCATTGTTTAAAATATCGTTAGTGGAAAATTGTACGCAAATTTTTATCCCAGAAGAAAGTCTGCCGCACACTGCGACAAGGAAAGTTTCTAACAATGTTAGAAAACCGGTCAACTTCTTTGTTTTTTTAATATACGCTATAAATAATAACTTAAACTACTTGAGACAATGTCATACGAAGGCAATATCATAATCAAAGGAGCCAGAGTTAATAACCTGAAAGGAATTGATATAGAAATACCGCGCGGTAAACTTATCGTCATTACCGGACTCTCCGGCTCGGGAAAATCCTCGCTCGCGTTCGATACTCTCTACGCCGAAGGACAACGCAGGTATGTGGAGAGCCTCTCTTCATACGCGCGCCAGTTCCTCGGCAGGATGAGTAAACCGGAAACAGATTACATCAAAGGTATCCCGCCCGCTATCGCTATACAGCAGAAAGTCAACACCCGTAACACGCGGTCTACTGTCGGTACGTCAACCGAAATCTACGATTATATACGAATGTTATTCGCCCGCGTCGGGAAAACAATATCGCCCGTGTCGGGAAATGAAGTGCGTAAACATAGCGTCAATGATGCCTGCGACGAAATGTCGAAATATCCCGAAGGAACCAAAATCATGTTGCTCACAAAGGTTATTGTAAGAAGCGGACGCACGCTGAACGAACAGTTGAATGTGTTGCAGAAGGCAGGATTCACGCGCATAGAGGCTAATGGCGATACGGTTTACATCGACCAACTGTTGAATGGTGAATATGATAATGGTAATAATTCGCCGCTGATGCTCGTAGTTGACCGGCTCACCGCAGCAAATGATAAACAGACGGTTTCGCGCCTTTCTGATTCGATAGAAACCGCCTTTTACGAGGGCGACGGTTATGCAATGGTTAAATTTTATACCGGCGGCGGCGTAGTGGTAAAAGAATTTTCCATGAAATTTGAAGAGGACGGTATTGAATTTGAAGAACCTTCGGACTATATGTTCAACTTCAACTCTTCATCAGGAGCTTGCCCACGATGCCAAGGCTTAGGGAAAGTTACCGGCGTTGACGAAACCCTTGTGATTCCTAACCGCTCGCTGTCAATCTTCCAGGAAGCTGTGCTGTGTTGGAAAGGCGAAGTTATGGGCGAATGGAAACGTAACTTTATAATGAAAGCCGACAAATATGGTTTCCCTGTCCATCGCCCGTACAATCAACTCTCGCAACATGAAAAAGATTTGCTATGGTACGGCTCCGGCGATCTGAAAGGTATCGAAGATTTTTTCCAATACGTAGAAGAAAACCTTAATAAAATTCAATACAGGGTGCTGAAAGAACGCTATCGCGGGAAAACAGTATGTCCCGCCTGCAAAGGTACAAGGCTGAAACCACAGGCAAATTATGTTAAAGTCGGCGGAAGTACACTGCCGGAGCTCGTGGAGCTGCCGCTCTACAAGCTGCAAATCTTCTTTGAACAACTAACCCTCGGTGAACATGACAAACTTATAGCATGCCGCCTGCTTGGCGAAATAAATAACCGCCTGCAATTCCTCAGCAACGTCGGACTCGGTTATCTGACGCTTAACAGAATGTCGTCAACACTTTCCGGCGGGGAAAGCCAGCGTATCAATCTCGCCAATTCACTCGGCAGCAGTTTAGTCGGGTCATTATATGTCCTTGACGAACCGAGCATCGGTCTCCATTCGCGTGATACGGCGCTGCTTATAAAAGTATTGCGGCAACTGCAAGAGATAGGTAATACCGTTGTTGTTGTCGAACATGATGAGGAAATTATTCGTTCCGCCGACTGGATTATAGACATCGGTCCTGAAGCGGGAAAACTTGGCGGTGAAATAATTTTCCAGGGCAATTACAAAAACGAATCGCACGCCGATATAACTAATGCGCACAGCTACACCATAGATTATTTAACAGGCAAGGAAAAAATCGAAACACCTTCTTGCCGCCGCAAATGGAATAACTATATTGAAATTACCGGCGCCTGCAAGAATAACCTTAAATCGATCAATGTCCGGTTTCCTCTGAACGTGATGACGGTTGTTACCGGTGTGAGTGGTTCCGGCAAGTCATCGCTCGTGTATGATGTCTTCTACCAGTCTGTACGTCGTTATTGCAGCAACCCTCAGGATTCGTCCCTGCAATTTTCCGGCGTTTCGGGAGACTTGTCGCTTGTGAAATCGGTAGAGTTTGTCGATCAGAATCCGGTTGGTAAGTCATCACGCTCCAATCCCGCGACTTATATCAAGGTTTTCGATGAAATACGCAAACTTTTCGCCGACCAACAACTCGCAAAACAGTATCGTTTAACACCCGCCTGTTTCTCGTTCAATATTGAAGGCGGGCGCTGTGAAGAATGTAAAGGTGACGGGGTTATCACTGTGGAAATGCAATTCATGGCTGACGTTACTCTTGAATGTGAATCCTGTCATGGTCGCCGCTTCAGCCGTGAAGTACTTGATGTTGAATATAACGGGAAAAATATTTATGATGTATTGGAAATGACGGTCGATGAAGCGATTATCTTCTTCGGCAATAACGATAAGAGTAGCAGCAGGGGGGGGGAAATTACATCCAAATTGCGCAGCCTTCACGGTGTTGGATTGGGATACATTAAACTTGGGCAAAATTCAAGTACTCTTTCCGGCGGTGAAAACCAACGCCTGAAACTTGCCCAGCATTTAGGTGATGAATATTCCCATACAAAGTTGTTTATCTTCGATGAACCTACTACCGGACTGCATTTCCATGACATTAAAGTCCTCCTTAAAGCCTTCGATGCGCTAATTTCCGACGGTCATACCATCATTATAATAGAGCATAACCTTGAAGTCATTAAATGTGCAGATCATGTTATAGACTTGGGTCCTGAAGGTGGTGATAACGGCGGCAAGTTAATTTTTGCCGGAACGCCTGAAGAGTTGGTTAAGTGTGGGGAATCTTTTACGGGGTGTGTATTGAAGAATAAGTTGTGATTAAATATTTTCGTAAACGAAACCTTCTGCTTGTAATTCCGTGCGGTCGTATATGTTTCTTCCATCGAGAATAATTGGTTGTTTCATGGAAAGTTTCACGGTTTTCCAGTCCGGCATACGGAATTCTTTCCATTCTGTAAGCATCAGGATTGCGTCGGCATTTTCCGCGGCGTCATATATATCTTTTGCGTATTGCACTTTATTTCCCAGTCTTCGTTTACATTCAGGTATTGCGACCGGATCGTAAACTTTTATATTACATTTTTGGTTTAGCAGTAAATCTATCATCACTAAAGCGGGTGCTTCCCTCATGTCATCTGTTTCCGGTTTGAAAGAGAGTCCCCACAGTGCTATATTTTTCTCTTGGAAATCTTTTCCGAATATATTTTGCAAACGTTTGAACAGTACTGTTTTTTGATACATGTTTACTTCTTCGACTGCTTTTAGGACTTTCATAGTATATTCGTTTTGCGCTGCGGTATTTATTAATGCTTTCACGTCTTTTGGGAAGCAAGATCCGCCGTATCCGCATCCCGGGTATAGGAATTTGCTTCCGATACGGGAATCGGATCCGATACCTCTTCGCACCATATCTACATTTGCACCCACTATACGGCAAAGGTTTGCAATATCGTTCATAAAGGAGATACGAGTCGCGAGCATTGCATTTGCAGCGTATTTAATCATTTCGGCGGAAGGAATATCTGTAAAGATCATTCTGTAATGATTAATTGTAAAAGGTTTATAGAGTTTTTCCATCAAATCTTTTGCTTTATCGCTATCGGTTCCGACGACAACTCTGTCAGGTGTCATAAAATCTTTAACAGCCGAGCCTTCTTTAAGGAATTCGGGATTTGATGCGACATCGAAATTCACTGATACGCCACGTTTATTTAGTTCCTCATTAACTGTAACCTTAATTTTTGCGGCAGTTCCGACCGGCACAGTACTTTTAGTTACGATTAGTATGTATTTATTTATATTTTGTCCTATTGTTCGGGCAACATCGAGGACGTAACGCAGGTCTGCGCTACCGTCTTCGTCCGGAGGAGTTCCTACCGCACAAAACACAACTTCGGCATTGTCGAGTAAAGGCGGAAGTTTGTCTGTAAATTTCAACCTTCCGGCGGCAGTATTTTTTTTCACGAGTTCTTCGAGTCCGGGTTCATAGATAGGAATTATTCCATTGTTAAGGTTTGATATTTTTTCTTTGTCAATATCCACGCATGCTACGTTTACACCCATTTCTGCGAAACACGTTCCTGTAACGAGACCGACATATCCTGTACCTACTATCGCTATATTCATATTTTTTTTTCTTTTTAAGAGGTTGCAAAGGTAATATTTTTTCCAATAAACAAAACTATTATATTTTTTATTGGAAAAATTGATGTACTTTTGTGCCTTAATAATTTTACATATAAAAAATACAAGCGTATGAAACTATTTCGTGAAACTATCAAAACCGGAATATTCCTGTTGTTTATAGGAATCGTTCTGATGACTTCCTGCAAAAAAAGTGTAACCGGAGATTCGTCTGCTGCTCTTGAGATCATTCCTGCCGATGCAACCTTTGTTGTTTCTGTAGATTATGAAAACCTCGTCAAGAAAGGGCAACTCGACAATCTTGACAACTATGCCTTCCTGCAAAAACTGCAAGCAGAAATTGCGGATGATATGCCCGAAGGTGACAGGGAACTTATCTTCAATTTTGTGAAAGACCCTTCTTCCCTGGGGCTTAATCTGAAAACATTTTATCTCTTCGGATTGTCCCCTGAAACAACCCGCAACGGATCTCTTGGTGTATTTATCGCTTTCAATGTTGCGAAACAGTCTGTCTTTGAAGAGAGCATCAAGAAGATTTTCGACGACGAGAATTTTGAAATCGAGAACAAAGGCGCTTTCAGAAAAGTGAAAGGCGATGATGCGCCTCTTATGTGGAACGAAGAAGTCGCCGTTATTTCTTCTCTTCCTTTTGAACATTCCCCCGACGATTTAAGCTTTCTGTTTGAAAAGAAATCTTCCGTCAAGGACAATGAAGAGTTCTCGGAATTTATCAACAAACAGGGCGACATAAAAGCATGGTTCAAGTATGACAATCTATTTAAATCTATTGCGGCATCAGGGTTAGCTAATTCAGACCAAGTTCCGCCGGCAATATTTGGCAAAATAAACTATCTTGCTTCCGTAAATTTTGAGAACGGTGAGATTCTTTTTGACTATAATGCTTTCCCAAAATCGGAGGTTGACCGCCTCAATGAGAAATATCCTGTGTTGAAGAAGGATTTCAATGATAAACTGCTCGAGGACTTTCCCGAAGAGAATTTTCTGCTTTTCAAGTTTGCCGTCAATATAAAAGAATATATTACACTGCTAGGAGATCTTTTACAAGGCAACAATCCTCTTGAAGATCTTAAAATACAGAATGTAACCAATGCTTTTGCGGGTGATTTTGTGTTAAACATACACGGATTTGCCGACGGGTTTATACCTGTACCGCTTGTTGGTTTAGGTTTTACGGTAACCGGGAAGCAGGGCTTTGAAGACATCCTGTCGCTGATTCCGCCGGGGTATCTCAACAAGTCCGGCGACATTTACATAATAACCCTTCCCCATTTGCCGCTGGTATCCATCTTTATTGCAGAGAAAGACAACCGTGTGATAGCATCCAACGACCGGAAGCAGATAGAGGCATTTGTTGGCAAAGGTTTTGACAGGTCGTTAAAGAACAGTGAGATTTTAACAAAGCACAAAGGCAGCATAAACTTCGCCTATGTCAATCTGGATTTGAGTACATACCCGTTATCCATACGGGGAATCCTTAATAACCTTGGGAAAAACTCCGACAAACTTGTCTACATTCTCAACAATTTACATTCGGTTAAAGCATGGCATGACGACAGGTATGTTTCTTTTTGTTCGTTCAAATTTGCCGACCCGTCCAAAAATTCACTGCAAACGCTGCTTGAAATTATTGACCGGACTTCGTCGACGGGCGATTTTGAATAATTTCTTTGGTGCGCACCAAATCTTTATGAACGAGATACGATTATCCAACCTGCAACCGCCATTCATTTCCGGCGTCGACAATTCGGCGTCGGAAATATGGTTTAACAAGGTAAGTTTCTTGAGGGGAAAAAACTGTCTGCTTTCGGCGGCGTCGGGAGCGGGCAAGACGACACTGTTCGCTTGTCTGTTTGGGGAGAGGAAAAACTTTAAGGGGAACATATTCTTTGATCTTAGCAACATTTCCACCTTTGGGGATCGCGAATGGAATGTTGTACGACGTAACTTCATCAGTCATGTTTTCCAGGACTTACGCCTTTTCGACGAACTGACGGTTATTGAGAACATCGGGTTAAAGAACTGCCTGACCCGGCACAAGAGGAAAGAGGATATACGATTAATGCTTGAAAAAGCAGGCATTGCAGACAAAGCCGGTGAACGGGTTGAGCATCTTTCGTGGGGACAGAAGCAGCGGGTTGCAATAATCCGCGCCTTGTGCCAACCCTTTGACTTCCTGTTGCTCGACGAGCCTTTCAGCCATCTTGACCGTGATAATATCGCGATCATGACCGGTATCATTGGTGAAGAAATTACTGCACGGGGAGCGGGGTTGATTATCTGCTCGCTAGGAGACGAACACGGATTTGAATATCAACAGAAGATCAGAATTTAGATATGCGCAATTCATTTATACATCTGAAACTACTCCGGCAAAACGTCAGTCCGATCCAGGCTTTCGCATATTTCATTGCCTCGTTGACCGGTGTTATTGTATTGCTTGCCGGGTTTTGTTTTTCGCAGGACATTCGTCCACTGTTTCGTTCGGGCGAGGGGGGGATAAGCCGCAAGGAACTGTTCACCATCAACAAGCAAGTCAAGAGCGGCATTTGGGGCAAGAGCAACACTGCGTTCACGGAAAAGGAGATAGAAGAAATAAGCCGTCAACCATTTGTCAGGTCGACGCACCGGTTTATGCAGTCGCATTTTGAGGTCTATGCCTGGATTAATTTCGGCATGGGGCAGACAAACTTGGGCACGGAAATGTTCTTCGAGTCTGTGCCGGACGAATGTCTTGAGAATCTCAGCCCTGAGTGGCGTTGGGACGTTGACGGCAAACAGATACCGATCCTCATACCCCGCGACTATGTAAACCTATACAATTTCGGCTTCGCGGGAAGTCAGGGGCTACCGCAAATATCCGAAGGACTGATGCGTGAAATTACGTTCAACGTCCGGCTCACAGGGAACGGTCTGCAGGAAATATTTAAGGGGCGCATCGCCGGATTCTCGACCGACCTGAATACTATCCTCGTACCCGAAACATTTTTAAGATGGGCGAACAGCCGGTTCGGGGAAAATGACGACGGGAAAACAACACGTATAATTGTAGAAGTAAAAAACCCTGCCGACATGGGTATCACAGAATTTTTCGCCTCAAAACCGGACTATGTAATCGCCCGCAACAAGGGTGAGTCCGGGAAACTCGCATTCTTCCTCAACTTGCTTATTTCCGCCATCCTTGCTGTCGGTGCGATGATCCTCCTGCCCTCCACCTTGATGATGATTCTCAGCATAAACCTTCTGATATACAAGAGCGAAAAGATCCTCGGCAACCTCCTACTGCTCGGATACCGGCGATGGTCGCTCATCATGCCGTATTGCGCGGCGGTGATATTCCTGAACCTGTCCGTAGGCGGGTTCGGGCTGTGGATTGTCAGCCTTGTCCAAAGCCTCTATGAGCCGCGTCTGCGTGCACTTGGCATCGACGACTTCAGCGGATCCTTCACCGCGACCGCTATTTTTGCGCTGCTTTTCATGCTGTCCGTATCCCTGCTTGACATCCTTTGGATAAAAAGGAAAATAAATAACATCCTGACAACTTCCTGACGAAAAAACACACACAGAATGACACTCCAATTCCTTGGTACAGGCACATCGACAGGCATTCCCGAAATAGGATGCCGTTGCCGTGTATGCACATCCGCAGATCCGCGCGACGAGCGCTTGCGAACCTCGTCGCTGATAAATATAGATGGTCGTAACATCCTGATTGACTGCGGACCGGACTTCCGTACGCAAATACTTCGTGCTATGAAGAAAAACACCATAGATAACCTTGATGCGGTACTGCTGACGCATGAACACTATGATCACACCGGCGGTCTGGATGATTTGAGGACATTTTGCCGCAAAGGAGCAGTGCCGGTATATGCAGCGCCGGAGGTAACGGAAGCGATTCGCCTGCGATTACCTTACGCTTTCAGGCAAAACCGCTATCCAGGCTCACCTAACATTGCCCTTGAAAACCTTGACGGTAAACCCTTCACCGTCTCAGGCGTCGTGATAACCCCCATACGGATAATGCACGGATGTCTGCCTATATATGGCTTTCGCGCAGGAAACCTCGCCTACTTGACAGACGTAAAGACAATACCGGAAGAAGAATATGCAAAGCTTCAAAACCTTGACACGCTTATTATAAATGCTCTGCGGCATACCGATCATCCTTCACACCAGAGCATTGAACAGGCTCTCTCGCAAGCCAGCAGAATATGCCCGCAAAGAACTTTCCTTATACACATGTCGCATAACTTTGGACTCCATGCGGAGATTGAAACCGCACTGCCTGATAATATTTTCATTGCATACGACGGTCTGACGATAGAGTCGAATTAATATCCCGTGTTAGAAAATAAAACGAGTTAACGGATGACTGTTAGTTCTTAAGTATTTTGCTTATCTTTGCGGCTTAATTATATTAATATATTGTATGTATTTAGCAGGATTTGACATAGGTAGTTCGTCGGTAAAAGCCTGTCTGGTTGACGCTGAGACGGGTAAGACGGTTGCGCAGGATTTTTTTCCGAAGGCAGAGATGCCTATTATTGCCCGCAAGCCGGGCTGGGCTGAGCAGGATCCGGAATCGTGGTGGGAGAACTTAAAATTGGCGAGTTGTTCGGTGATGCGCCGTGCAGGGATCTCGAAGGAGGATGTGAAGGCGATAGGTATCTCGTGGCAGATGCACGGATTGGTTCTGGTGGATGGGGATAGGCGTGTATTGCGTCCGTCAATTATCTGGTGTGACAGTCGAGCGGTGTCGTATGGTGAGAAAGCGCTTGGGTTATTGGGGGAGGAGTATTGTTTGCACCATCTTTTAAATTCTCCGGGCAATTTTACTGCATCTAAGCTTGCGTGGGTGAAGGAGAATGAGCCTCATATATATGAACGCGTTGACCGTTTGATGTTGCCGGGGGATTATATTGCGATGAGGATGACGGACGAAGTTTCCGTCACGGTTGAGGGCTTGTCGGAGGGTATCTTCTGGGATTTCAGGGAGCATAGTATATCTGACGATCTACTCAAATGTTTTGGTTTTGACCGTAATATTATACCGGACACTGTCCCTGTTTTTGGTATCCAGGGAAGATTGACCGTCGGCGCCGCCCGCGAACTTGGTTTGGCGGAGGGTACGCCTGTATGCTACCGCGCTGGGGATCAGCCGAACAATGCTTTGTCTCTTAATGTCTTCGAGCCGGGTGAGGTTGCGGCTACGGCGGGCACATCGGGCGTGGTTTACGGTGTTTTGGGCAATATTAACTATGATAAGAGGTCGCGCGTGAATACTTTTGCGCATGTAAATCATTCGGAGAGTCGAACGCGACTTGGGGTTCTGCTGTGTATTAATGGGACAGGGATATTAAATTCCTGGCTCAGGAAAAACATTATGGGAGAAGGTGTCACATATTCCGAGATGAATGAGATTGCCGCAGGGTCTCCGGTTGGATCTCGCGGGCTATCTATTATACCGTTTGGGAATGGGGCAGAAAGGATGTTGGGCAATCGAGAGGCGGGATGTTCCGTGCACGGAATTAATTTCAACATTCATACCAGGGAAGACATTGTGCGAGCGGCACAGGAGGGCATTGCCTTTTCGTTTTACTACGGCATGGGAATTATGCAGGAGATGGGTATGGACGTTAGTCTTATCCGTGCGGGCAATGCGAACATGTTCCTCAGTCCTTTGTTCCGTCGTACGCTTGCTGGGGTGAGTGGTGCGACGATAGAGATATTCGACACGGACGGAGCGGCGGGCGCTGCGAAGGGTGCGGGCATCGGTGCGGGTATATACTCATCGCATAACGAGGCTTTTGCGAGCCTCGAAAAGATTGACGCCATCGAGCCGGAGGTAGGGAAGTCTGCGGAATATCTTGATGCGTATCTGAGGTGGAAGGAAAAGGTATAATCCTTTCACGGTGAGGTTTCTTAGGATATAAGATACTTTATTTTATATGTGATTTCCGTTTTCGGCATCCTTCGAAAACGATTTTTAAACACGATTCTTGATACAAATGTATTGTATTTGCTGCGCCGGAGATAAAGGCGCGTTTCCGGCAGCCGCCGGAAACGACTTTCGTATGTGATTCTTACTTCCGGCAGCCGCCGGAAACGACTTTGACATGTGATTCTTACTTCCGGCAGCCGCCGGAAACGACTTTCATATATGATTCTTGTTTCCGGCGACGGTAGAAACCTACTTTCATATGTGATTCTTGTTTCCGGCGACGGTAGAAACCTACTTTCATATATGATTCTTGTTTCCGACAATGATTGAAATCGGAAATTTAATTTTATTCCTTATTTATTATATTATAAGAGGGCAATTTTAGGATTAATTCTCCGTTTATTATGACGTGACGGACATCCTCGGAATCTCCGACGTCATCGAAACCGACATTTTCTTTTAAGAATTATAACCTATGAATATAAATAAGTATGTGTGTTTGCTCGCCGGAATTCTTGCCGCGTGCGCTACCGGCAATGCCTCCGCAAAGAGACTTTCCGACTACGTTGACCCGTTTATCGGCGCTACCACCAAAGGCGCTGAGGCGGGGAAAACTTTTCCAGGAGCGGCTACGCCGTTCGGGATGGTGCAACTGAGTCCAAATACCGTCACGGGCGGAGATAACGGCTCGGGATACAGCGCAGAACACACCTCCGTCGAAGGTTTCGCCTTCACTCAGATGAGCGGTATCGGATGGTACGGAGATCTCGGCAACTTCCTTGTAATGCCTTCAAGGGGCGCCATGAAACTTATCGCCGGCTCCGACGATAATCCTGACAACGGATACCGTTCGAGGATAGACAAGTCATCGGAAATTGCCCGCGCGGGATATTATTCCGTCTTCCTTACCGACTGTGAAGTGCGGGCTGAAGCCACCTGCACCGGACGTGCAGGAATACTGAGGTTCACCTTTCCCAAGGGAAAGGATTCGAGGATACAAATCGACCTCGCCAGGCGCGTCGGCGGCACTTCCGACAGGCAAAGAATACGGGTCGTAAATGAAAACACTATCGCCGGATACATGAGATGCACCCACCGATGCGGCGGCTGGGGAAACGGCGGCGGTATGGCGGACTATACGGTTTATTTCTATGCACAGTTCTCAAAACCACTCAAGAAGTACGGTGTATGGAGCGCTACAATTCCCGATGGACATCCCCGTAAACTTGGCGACGTGGTCAAGGATGACTATAAAGAATTCGTCAAACATTCCGCCATAATACATAACATCATTCAACATCAAGGAAAACATGTCGGCTTCTTCACCGAGTTCGATACCGACAAAGATGAACAGGTTTTTCTCAAAGCCGGCATATCTTTCGTCAGCGAAGAAGGCGCCGAGAAGAATCTGAAAGCCGAAATCAGCGGCTGGAACTTCGACGGGATTGCGGAAGCAAACAGTGCCGCATGGGACAGGGCTCTGGGGAAGGTGACTGTCGAAGGTGGCTCCGAAGCCGAAAAGAAAATCTTCTACACAGCGCTTTACAGGACCATGATCGACCCCCGATTATTGTCCGACATCGACGGTAAATACCCGGGCGGAGACGGGAAGGTGCACGAAACGGGCGATTTCCAAAAGCGCAGCATTTTCAGCGGCTGGGATGTGTTTCGTAGCCAGATGCCGCTGCAAACTATCATCAATTCGACAATGGTGAGCGACCTTATCAATTCCCTCGTCACGCTCGCCAATGAAAGCGGAAAGGGATACCTCGAACGCTGGGAGTTCCTCAATGCATATAGCGGCTGCATGGTGGGTAATCCCGCGATCTCTGTCATCGCTGACGCATACGCCAAGAATATCGGCGGATTCAATATTGACAGTGCATACCGATACGCAGCCGCTACGACGGAGAAATTCGGCAATGGAAAACTCGGATTCACTCCAAGCATATCATGGGCTGGCGGTGTCTCTACAACCCTCGAACACGCCTACACCGAATGGTGCATGGCACAACTCGCCAAAGCCCTCGGCAAGGCTGACGATTACGCCGAATACACGCTCAGGTCTCTGTCCTACCGTAATATATGGGATAAACACACCGGCTGGTTTCGAGCGAAGAACGAACACGGTGACTTCCTGCCTCCGGCAAAGCGGGGACGGCTGCACCAGGATTATGATGCGGTAGAATCAAACGCTTTCCAGCAAGGCTGGTTTGTCCCCCATGATATAGACGGGCTGGCGGAATTAATAGGCGGTAAGAAGGCTGCCATAAAAGAACTTGACCTCTTATTCGATAATACACCCGGTGATTTTAAATGGAACGACTTCTATAACCACTCTAACGAGCCCGTTCATCATATTCCCTTCCTCTATAACCGTCTCGGAGAACCCTGGAAAACTCAGAGCAAGTCCCGATTTATATGTTCCAATGCCTACAAAGAAGGCGTCAACGGTATAGCAGGCAACGAAGACGTGGGACAAATGTCGGCATGGTATGTACTTGCCGCAAGCGGTATCTACCCAATCTGCCCGGGCGAAACAAGGTTCGAATTGACCTCCCCCGTATTCGGAAAGATACGCTTTAACCTCGATAACGGTAAGGAATTTGTCATAACCACAAGCAATAACTCGCAGGAAAACATCTACATAAAATCTGCGAAGCTAAACAACAAGACTCACGATAAATGCTACATCGACTACCGAGATATTATTAACGGTGGAAAACTCGAACTGGAAATGGACCGAAAGCCAAATAAAAAGTGGGGACGGAAAAAAGAACGGTAAGAAGCATCAAACCCTAAGCATTATCCCCATAATCCAAGACCGGCGTTGATGTGATAGACGTAAGCATGCTCCAAATTAGGCTGGCAATGCTCCGCACTATATCCCAATACCTCGTCGGAAACTACCTCAATCTCCCAACCGTCACCCGAAGGAACCGTCACAATGACAGGGTATTTACTATCTATCTCACGCAACTCCTCATCATTCACCTGAAGCCTCCATACCTTGCCTTCAGCCTGCTTGAGAAGTTCTTCGGGGGAGCCAAAGAACGATACTTCCCCGCGATTCATCAGAGCCATGCATCGACACGTACTCGAAATGTCACCAACAATATGGGTGGACAAGATAACGGCAACATTACGCTCGCTCGTCTCCGACAACAGGTTGCGGAAGCGTATGCGCTCCTCCGGATCAAGACCCGTGGTAGGTTCATCGACAATTATAACCTTCGGATTGTGAATCAGCGCCTGGGCTATACCAAGACGACGCTTCATCCCGCCTGACAACTTGTCCGCATACCGCTCTCGAGCATCAAACAAGCCAACAGTCTCAAGCATCTCGTCAACTCGCCGCTTCCTCTCTTTCCCGCCGGAGATTCCCGACAGACGAGCCGCATAATCCAGAAACTCGTGCGTCTTATAGCGTGCAAAAAAACGGAAATCCTGAGGCAGATATCCCAACAGACTGCGTACTTCTTTCCTCTGACGGACTGTGTCGTATCCGAATATGCTTATCGTGCCGGAAGATGGCTCCATGAGGTTAGCCATAATCCGCATCAACGTCGATTTCCCAGCCCCGTTTGGTCCGAGAAGACCAAACATTCCCGCCGGAATATCCATGTTGACATCTCTTAACGCATGATTCCCCCCGGCATATATCTTGTTCAGACTCTTGATTGATATACTCATGCTATTAATGACTTTCGGCTATAACAAAAGTTTAATGTCTATCCAAGTAATATTGTTGATATTAAGAAAATAATAAGTATCTTTGCCACTCTTATTTACAGGCATGATTCTATTCTACGCTCCTGAAGTCACTGAAATCCCCGTCCTCCCAAAAGACGAGGCTCAACACTGCCTGCGCGTCCTGCGTATGCGCGAAGGTGATATTATTGACCTTACCGACGGTAAAGGCAACTTTTATAAAGCGGAAATAACCGTACCGGAAATAAATAACTGCCGCCTGATAATATTGGAAACCATCCCGCAAACCAAGACATGGACAAGTTTTATTGAAATAGCCGTCGCACCAACCAAAAACTCCGACAGAATGGAATGGCTTGCCGAGAAAGCAGTTGAGATCGGAATAGACCGCATAAGTTTTATACGCAGCAGATTTTCCGAACGGCAAGAGATTAAAACCGGACGCATCCGAAAAATAATGATTGCCGCAATGAAGCAGTCACTTAAATCCACGCTTCCCGGATTAGAGGAAATAATAGATCTCGACAGTCTAATCAGGAAAGGATTTGACGGTTCACGGTTCATTGCACACTGCGCGACAGGAAATAATCCACCTTCACTGCTAAAAGTTTACCATGCCGGAAATAATGTACAGGTACTGATAGGACCTGAGGGCGGATTCAGCGAACAGGAGGTGGAATCGGCAATAGTAAACGGAATCATACCCGTCTCGCTTGGCAAAAGTCGTCTGCGGACGGAAACCGCAGCTCTTGTTTCCTGTCAAACAATACAATTAATAGAACAATTACATCAATTTTAATCATGAAACTTTTATTATTACTGTTTTCTTTTTTTCCGGCAATAGTATTATCGCAAACAGACATGTATTTTCGCGCAGAATCGTTTGCTTCAATCGCTAACGGCTCTTACACTCCGTTTTGGATTGCGAGCAATACTTACGGAATAGTACCCATTAATGCCGATAATTCCTATTTCCGCGGGCAAATGAAGTATAAACAGACTCTTGGAAGGGTCTTTAATATTGATGCGGGCATAGATTTGGTTACAGCCTCTAATCATACTTCTTCTCTTTGGCTGCATCAGTTTTACGCAGGAATTTCATACCGCAAGTTAAAATTAACGGTAGGTTCTAAGGAATATTTCAATTCTATCCTTGACAGGGCTTTAAGTCAGGGCGACATGTGTTATTCGGGAAATTCCCGTCCTCATCCTGAGATTCTCTTAGGTTTTCCTGAATATACGGATGTTCCGTTTACGGGCGGCATATTGGCGTTCAAAGCCGATTTCGCCGTAGGAAAATCATTAGATGACGACTACATACTTCGTACAAAGAGCGCCACGTCAAATTATGCAACCGGAGTATTAATTCATCATAAGTCTCTATTTTTCAAAGTAAATTCCCCAGTTAATACCCTTCCTTTATTTTTTACGGCAGGTTTGGTTCATGCATCGCAATGGGGCGGCTGGGTTTCGGGGGAATCTGTTCACTACCAACCGGCTTCAATTAAGGATTTCCTTCGCATTGTTATGTGTAGCAGCGGGGGAGATAACGCTACCGGCAGCGACCGCATAAATGTATTGGGAAATCATCTCGGCACGATCAATATCCGTTTGGATTATGCCGGTGGAATGTTTGGGGCGGCGCTATACAAACAACATTACTTTGACGACAAATCGGGACTGGAATATGCGAACTGGCGGGATGGAATCTGGGGTGGCGAGATCAGTTTCCCAAAAAGTCGGTTTATAGATAAGATTGTCCTGGAAATGCTTTACAGTAAGCATCAAAGCGGTCCGTTTCACTTTATAATGTACGACAATCGGGGAAAATATCGCGGAGGCGGTAATGATGATTATTACAATAATGGCGCCTATTACCAGGGCTGGTCGTATTTCGGAAGGTCAATCGGCAATCCTCTACTGACTTCTCCTGAATATAATGGCGACGGAGACTTGAAGTTCAAGAATAACCGTATAAAATCGTTTCACGCCGGCATAAAGGGCAATATTTCGCAATGTTTGTCGTATCGAGTTCTTTTGACGTCCATGTCCGGCTGGGGCAGGATGAGTTATCCGTTTTTGAAGCGGAATGACAATTTTTCCTTTCTCACTGAATGTCTTTATACATCTTCCGCTCTGCGTGGCTGGGAGTTAGGATTCCAGGTTGCATCGGATAACGGCGACCTGTACGGTAATAATTTCGGATGTTCTTTCAAAATATCAAAACATGGATTATTAATAAACAAATAAACACAAATAAGTAAAACAGTATGAAAAAGAAACAAATCTACAAGATCCTGATACCCTGCATGGTTGTGGTTTTGGTATCCTGCTATGTGGTTAACAGGTGCGCGGACATTTACAACATGACGCGCTGCAAGTACGAATATAAGTCAATCACCGACTTGACTCTGGCTGGCATTGATTTTCGGGGCATTACGGGGATTTCGTCCCTAAATCCCTTAGCGCTTGCGAAATTATACGCATCTTTCTCCTCGCCGTCGGGAAAATTGCCGTTATCGTTCACTCTCAACCTTAATGTAAGCAATCCTGCATCCGGCGACGCATCGCTTAGTCGATTTGACTATATTATCGCAATAGACGGAATAGAAATGACACGAGGCGCGTTAGAACAGTCAATATACATTCCAGCCGGCGGTCAGAGTTTATTATCGTTCAATATCGCGTTCGACCTGAAACAATCGCTGAGCGGCAAATCTCTTGATGTTATAAAGAATTTAGCCCTTAATTTCATCGGAATCGGGGATAAGCCGAGCAATGTCACATTTAGCCTGAAACCCGGCGTTAATGTTAGCGGAAAGACGGTTATTTCGCCGAATTATATCCCTATTTCGTTCACTTTGAATAAAAAGTAGCCATCCGGCAAAAAACAGGCTATCCTTCGCAGCATAGCCGATTTCTTTCTGCCAATACGGTAAATATCATTACTGTGCCGTCATTTCCAGGATATTAGCCTTACTGACGCATACATCCGAAAGGATGGCAAAAATCACGAAACTTTGGGTAAAAATCACCAAAATTTTGGCAAAAATCACGGAAATTTTGGAAGAAATCACCAAAATTTTGGCAAAAATCACGGAAATTTTGGTAAAAATCACGAAACTTTGGGTAAAAATCACGAAACTTTGGGTAAAAATCACCAAAATTTTGGAAGAAATCACGGAAATTTTGGGAAAAATAACGGAAATTTTGGAAGAAATCACGGAAATTTTGGGAAAAATAACGGAAATTTTGGTTTATAAGCCAAAATTTTGGCAAAAATCACGGAAATTTTGGTAATATCACGGAAATTTTGGTTTATAAGCCAAAATTTTGGCAAAAATCACGGAAATTTTGGTAAATTTACGTCCGTTTTGGAATATATACGTCTCGTTTGGTAATATCACATAACCGGATGTTATATCACGTCTGTTTGGAAAAATTTACGTAAAATTTCGCAATAAACCGTACCGGCGTGAAACTACTCAAACCGGCACGGTTTTGCTCTTTATTCCATTTGTTTTTATATAAAAAATTGAACCGGAAACGAAGAGCCTGAAATAATTGTTGATTAAAAGGTATTTATCGGATATTGAGGCGCTTTTCTGTGCCCTACCCTTACGGTATGGTTATGAGAGTCCCTGCGTTTCAACTTCTTTGTTTATTTTACCAATCAGACCTTGCAGGACATTGCCCGGACCGAGTTCGGTAAAGTTGTCAGCGCCGTCGGCTATCATGTTTTGTACCGATTGCGTCCATCGAACGGGTGATGTTAATTGTGATATCAGGTTCTTTTTGATGATGTCGGGATCCGTTTCGCCGTGTGTGCTAACGTTTTGATAAACAGGGCATCTCGGGGCGCTGAACTTGGTGGAATGGATCGCTTTCTCAAGTTCCTCTTTTGCAGGAGACATAAGCGGCGAATGGAACGCTCCGCTAACATTTAGTTTCAGTGCGCGTTTTGCTCCAGCCGCTTTCAGTAATTCGCAGGCTTTTTCTACTCCATTGACCGTGCCGGAAATAACTATCTGACCAGGACAGTTATAATTCGCCGGAACCACAATGTCATCGATCCCTGCACAAATTTCGGCAACTGTTTCGTCCGGCAGGGCAAGAATTGCAGCCATAGCGCCGGGGTTCTGTTCTCCTGCTTTCTGCATTGCCAGCGCGCGCTTGTAGACTAATTGCAGGGCGTCTTCAAATTGCAGCGCTCCGGCTGCTACCAATGCCGAAAATTCGCCGAGCGAATGTCCTGCGGTCATCGCCGGATGAAAGTTTTCGCCAAGACTTTTCGAGAGCGCTACGGAATGGAGAAAAATTGCCGGTTGCGTTACTTTTGTCTGCCGTAATTCTTCGTCGGCTCCGGTAAACATGATGTCGGTGATGCGAAATCCAAGTATCTCATTCGCCTGATCTAATAGTTGTTTCGCTTCTGCGGAGGTTTCGTACAGGCTTTTACCCATGCCTGTAAATTGGGCGCCTTGCCCTGGAAATACATATGCATTCATAATTGTTTCTATTTTAAAAAACGGCTGCAAAGGTATAAAAAATAATCAATTCGGCAAAAAACCGGCTCGTACTTTGGTTTATTCGTGAAAAGTTATTACCTTTGCAAAGTTTTAATCATTATTTTACAATACAATTATGAATAGTTTGTTGTTTCTTCAAAATCTTAACGGCTGGGAATGGGTGTTTATTCTGGCTGCAATTCTTTTACTTTTCGGCGGAAAGAAAATTCCGGAACTGATGAAGGGTATCGGTAAAGGTATCCGTGGCTTCAAAGATGGAATGAAGGGAATTGAAGAAGATATCAATTCCGACGAGAAAAGTAAGTAATTCCTCCCCTATACAAAAAAATGAGCGTTAAGGAAATGTCGTTCTGGGACCACCTCGAAGAACTTCGTTGGGTGTTGTTGCGGATAGCGATAGCGTTGATCGTTTTTGCTGTCGCAGGATTTGTCTTCGTGCCATGGATTTTTGACAATGTGATAGTCGCGCCTTCCAAACCTGATTTTATTCTTTACAGAGCGCTTTGCGCTATGAGTAATACTTTCCCGTTTATGCCGGATTTTTGTGACAGTACATTTGGGATTAAAATGATAAATATTGACCTTACAGCACAGTTCTTTAGATATTTTACTACGTCGTTCTATCTGGCTCTGATAGTTGGTTGCCCTTATATATTGTTTGAACTCTGGTGTTTTGTAAGCCCTGCCCTGTATGACCATGAAAGGAATAAAGTCCGCTGGGTGTTCTCGTTTGGCGCTGTCATGTTTTTTGTTGGCTGCCTGGTGGGATATTATGTGATTTTCCCAATGACATTGCGTTTCCTTTATAACTTTACGTTGAGCGATGTGATTGAGAATCAGGTGTCCCTGAGTTCCTATATGGATAATTTTGTGCTGCTGATCATGGCAATGGGTCTTGTGTTTGAAATGCCTCTGATTGCATGGCTGCTTTCGCAGGTAGGAATACTGAGGAAGTCGTTTTTTCGCAATTACCGCCGACACGCCATTGTGGTGCTACTGATAGTCGCCGCTATAATAACTCCTACCGGCGACCCCTTTACTCTTTCGCTCGTTTTTATACCTCTCTACGGACTGTACGAAATGAGTATTTTCTTTGTAAAGGAAGATGAAAAAGAATAAATTCCTGACGCTCTACAATTTTAAGTAAAATTCTTTCATAAGGCAGATAAAGTTTTCAGTGAAAACTTTTGGCGCAGTTTCAATCGTCAGGTTATCTTCCTTATAATCGACGGGATAATTGGCGTATTCCATCAGTACCCGTATGGGAGGCTTGTGAAGCAGTGACATTACGAATGTTCTGCGGCAAGGATACAGTTGGTTTGCAATGGACAGACTGTGAAACTGTTCGCTGTTTCCGACAGGAAGTATCACTGCCAACCGACTGCGAGCGCTCATCAGAGAAATGCTTTTACGAATCAAGATTTCAGGATGTAGAGTGTCGTTATGGCGTGCTGCGCTGCGTGCCGCGTTTGGCGGTTTTAGAGAATCAACGAAATAAGGTGGGTTTGATACGAGCAAGTCAAAACGTAACGAAGTATTCCATAGATGAAAATCAGCCTTTTCTATCGTCAACCGCTCGTTAAAAGGGGAGTTTTTATAATTTATTTCAGCCTGTCGGCAAGCGTTTTCGTCAATGTCAAGCGCATGCACGAAGGTAGATGAACGTTGCGCCAGCATTAGGGCGACAAGTCCCGAACCTGTTCCAATATCGAGAATGTTTTTTGTGCCATCACAGTCCGCCCACGCACCAAGCAATACCCCATCGGTACCGACTTTCATCGCACACAGGTCATGCCTGACTGTGAATTGTTTGAAACGAAAATAGGAATTACTCACAGAGGGAAACAGGGTAGGATTTTATGTGAAATTCTTAAATTTTTCCGCTACCATTCGATATACAGGAACGTTGACCCCACATCGCTCAGCAGTCCGTATCATGTTGAAAAGAAGGTCGTTGATTTCCGATTGATGTCCTCGGGCAATGTCTTTCTGCATAGAAGCGGTGCTTTCCGGCGCGAGGCTGTCGAGTATTCTAAGGTGATGCGCTAAAATATCTTCAGGGATGGCTATGCCGAGTTTCCGTCCTGTCTCGGCGCTTTCACGGGAAAGTTCGATAAACACATCGCGCTCCTTACCTTCACGCTGAATATCGCGCATCGGCACATCGAAACAGGCACCCGTGCAAGCCATAGCCGAAATATATGACCATTTGACAAAGGTGTCGCGGTTGATGTCGTCGGAAACTTTAACATGTATCCCACTGTCAACAAGTGCACTATTGATGGATTCTATTTTTTCCGGTGCAACATTACTGTCTTTCCTAATACCGAAAACAAGTCGGAATACCCGCCCCATCTGAGTGATTTCACCTGGAGCCGAAACGAAAGAAACAATATAGATACAGCCATCAAGAGCGGTGCCTTCGTCGAGAAATGACTGAATCCGCTCTCCCGTACCGTAAACATTCAAAACAGGAACAATTAACGTACCGGCGTGGGATGCCCGCCGCAACAAATCCGCTACCGAGTTAAGCGAATAACCTTTAACACAAACAAAAATCACATCTGCTTTTTCAGTGTATTCTTCTGCTTCGTAAGCGCTCATGCGGAGTGTATGCTTTCCTTTCAAATCGGAAATCAACGTCAGCCCGTTTTCTCGAATCGCTTTCAGGTGAGCACCCCGCGCTATGCAAGTTACATTTTTACCTGCAAGGGCGAGAAATCCTGCGATGCTTCCGCCTACACCTCCCGCTCCGACAACTAAATATCTTTCAAAATCAGCCATTCTTCATCATCTTTTCAATAATATCCACGACTTTGTATCCGTCATGAGCATTTGTGGTGATTTCGATATTGTTGTTTTTAAGTACATTCACGACATTTTCAATAACTAAATGATGGTTTTGAGCAGAACCTTTATAGGCACCGTAGTCGTTACCCGGATTGGTAGGTAGCAGCACAGGCATTTCATAATCTTTCACGTGGCAGTATTCTACCTCGTTCATGTACTGTCCGCCGATTTTGACCGTACCGTTTTCCGCAATAATCGTAACCGAACTTTCAAAATTACGTTCATAAATAGAAGTAGAAAAATTGAGAACTCCCATTCCTCCATTCACAAAGTCGAAGGTGACAATACCCGAATCATCAAAATCGGTCAGTTTGCGGTGATTGAAATCCGCAAACCGGGAACTAATATTGGTTATGTCGCCCATCAACCAGTACATCAGGTCGATAAAATGAGAAAACTGTGTAAAGAGCGTACCTCCGTCGAGGGCGAGGTTACCATGCCACGAATCTGCCTTGTAGTAGCGTTCGTCGCGATTCCAGTAGCAATTTACCTGTACAAGGAAAATTTTCCCAAGTTTGCCCGAATCCACTAAATCCTTAATCCACACGGAAGGCGGCGAATAGCGGTTTTGCATTACACAGAACACTTTTTTACCTGATTCCTCTGCTGTACGGAGAATTTCCCCTGCCTCGGCAGTATTGAGCGCCATTGGTTTTTCTATCACGGCATGATGTCCGGTTCTCAATGTATGGACAGCCATTTCAGCGTGTAGCCCGTTAGGAGTGCAAATATTCAGCACATCGAAAGAGCATTGGGTATTAAGCGACGAGTATTGGGAAAAATAAGATATTTCTGAAGAACTTATTGTAGAATATACCTCTGGAGAGAAATTTAGTTTCTCGACCGGCAAAATATCACATACGGCAACAAGTTTTGCTTCTCTGTTGCGGGAAATCATCTCTATGTGTCGTTTCCCGATATGTCCACAACCAACAACCGCGAAGCGTATTTTTTCAGAAGCAATCATTTGTTATGCGTTTAGCTCAGGATCATGTTTTTCTCTTGTGCGAGTTTTCTCATATTGAGAATTGCATAGCGCATTCGTCCTAAGGCGGTGTTGATGCTGACTCCTGTAATGTCGGCTATTTCCTTAAAACTCAGGTCCTGATAGTAACGCAGTACGAGCACTTCTCTTTGATGTTCGGGAAGATGATCCACTATTTTCTTCACATCTGAAAGAATTTGTTCTTTCACCATGTTATCTTCAATCGTTCCGTCGGAGAAGCGGGCATTATTGAATAGATCGACCTCACATTCATCATTTGAGATCACATGTTCATTACCTTCCTGCCGGAAAAAATCGATAATAAGATTGTGAGCGATACGATTGATCCACGCTCGAAACTTGCCGTTTTCGGTGTATCGTCCTTGTTTGATGGTAGTAATCGCCTTCACGAAGGTATCCTGAAAAATATCTTCTGCGAGTTCTCTGTTTTTGACTATGAAGAAGATATAGGAATAGACACTGCTTTGATGACGATTCAACAGAACATCAAATGCGCTGTTATTACCTTTGACATAAGCCACAACCAATTCTTCATCGGTCATCTGTTTAATCTCAACCATTACTGTTTATTTTTAAAATTAAGAGTAATGTTTTTTCCTATAGGCAATTTATTTTTATTTAAACTTAACATTTAGGCTGCAAAGTAAGTAAATAAAAAAGAGATGCGCAAATTTTCTTCAAAAAAAATGATTTTTTCTCTGTTTTTAGGGTAAAACTCCGCGTTTTCGCTATAATTTTTGGGATTTTCAATAGAATACTGACCCTTAATTCCGCCACATATAGCACACTATAGCCGCCTACACGAGGGGATGGCACCAAGTGACACTTGATGCTGCAAACAAGGTCTCGGAGAGGGTAGCAAGTGTTACTTGATGTCGTAAACGAGGCTTCGGACAGAGTATCAAGTGACACTTGACGGTGCAAACGAAGCGCCGGAGAAACTTTCAACTAATCGAATTTACGAATAGTTTTCCGTACCTTTGTCCAAAATTTTCCATAAATATGAGTAAACAATCTATACTTAGTACGATAAGGGAAAACAAGCCCGTGTTTCCTTTTTCCCCTGTACCTGAAGAATCCGGCTGTTTGACGGAACCGGTTAAAGTTTCCGATTTTGTTTCCATGTTGGAGGCGGCTGGAGGCAATATAATTGAGTGCAATGCGAAAGATATTGAGGGAATCATCACCGACCGGTTCCCAGTGGCTGTTGATTTTACAAAAGAAGATACATTCGCGCAATTTTCAGTGAATAATGATTTATCCGAATTTGAAAAGATTGAGATTGCGATCTTCGAGGGTGCTTTCGGGGTTGCGGAAAATGCCTCAATATGGCTTGAGGATCAGGTTTTACCTCACCGTATTCTACCTTTTATTACCCGTCATCTGGTTTTGCTGCTCGATTCTTCAAACATTGTTCCGACAATGCACGAAGCTTACGGGCGTATACGGTTAGCAGATACCGGATACGGGGTATTTATTTCAGGTCCTTCAAAAACGGCTGATATAGAGCAAAGTCTTGTTTATGGTGCGCACGGTGCAGTCAGGCTGACGGTCATATTATTCACTCGAAATTGATTGTCAGTATAATCATTCGCGATACGCCACGGGTGATAGCGTCGGTATATTTAAGTAGTTCACGATTGGTGAGGTCGCTTCGGTTTTTTTCAATAATATTACTCAGACCAAGGCAAAAACGAATCTCGGGAGCAATCTTAACAAACGGAAGATAGAAGTCTGAACCGAGTCCAATAGAAATACCGTAATCGAGCGGTTTAAGCAAAACCGGATCATCTTTTTTAAGGCTCAGATCAAGTATGGAATAAGCGCCTGTAAGTATATACGGACGGTAATTATTTAACCTGAAAGAGCGAAATTTAAGGTCAAGAGGCATCATCAGGTAATTAGAACGTACCGTACTTTGAAAATGTTCACCTGAGGCTGGGTTTATGAAGTCAAATGTTTTATCCCCAAACAAAAGTTGTGGCGTAAACCTCAGGTTCATGTAGGGATTAAGGAAAAGATCGGCAATCATACCCACACTAAACCCTGGCGAATAGTTTGGTATTGTTGCGTACCACGTTTCTCCATTGGTAGGAATCCCTGAATTAGTAATGATAACATCCTGAAAATTCATCCCGATGGTAATTCCGAAATGATAAAGCTTATAATCACCGTACGGCTGGTGTTTTACTTTCTGTCTTTGTGAAAGCATTGGATTACAGCTCAGAAGGAAGCTAAAAAATATAAGAATATGTTTGCCTGTTTGAATCATAGCTTATTTAAGAACGAAAAAAAAGGATATATATTACAAACATTATTGATTTTGCCGATTTTGTTGTACTTTTGCACTCAAATTATTTTCAAATGAAAACATTTTCAGATCGCCATATCGGCATAACAGAAAAAGAATCGCAGGCTATGCTTGCAGTAACTGGAGCCGAGAGTTTGAAAGAACTCATAGAGGAGACTATTCCGGCGAATATCCGGTTAAAAAGTCCGCTTGATTTACCGAAAGAAATGAATGAGTATGAATTTGCCACGCATATTGCCAGGATAGCCTCTATGAATGAGATTTTTACTTCGTATATTGGTCGCGGCTGGTATAACACGGTTACACCGGCGCCGATTATCCGCAACGTATTTGAGAATCCGGTATGGTACACTTCATACACTCCTTACCAGGCAGAGATTTCGCAGGGTCGCCTTGAGGCTTTGCTAAACTTTCAGACGATAATCAGCGACCTCACTGCATTACCGCTGTCCAATTGTTCGCTTCTTGACGAGGCTACTGCCGCTGCGGAAACTGCAAACATGTTTTTCCAGTCGCGAAGCAGGGATCAGGTTAAAAATAATGCGAATATCCTTTTTGTTGATGAACATATTTTTGAAACAACGTTTGCCGTTTTGAAAACCAGGACGGCTAATCAGGGAATAAAACTGTTGTGCGGCGACTATAAGACGCTTTTTTCCGACGGAAATATTGATAAAATTTTCGGAATAATACTTCAATATCCCAATTCTAACGGATCTGTTGAAGATTACACCGGATTTACCGCTCTTGCAAATGAGGCTGGGATAAAAGTTGCAGTTTCTGCCGATTTGTTATCGCTTTGTCTTCTCACGCCTCCGGGTGAATGGGGTGCTGACGCGGTATTTGGCACATCTCAGCGGTTTGGCATCCCCATGTATTTCGGCGGACCTTCCGCAGCGTATCTTGCGGTGAAAGATGAATATAAGCGTGTCATGCCCGGTCGCATTATCGGCGTGTCGAAGGATGTTTACGGCAAGCGCGCGCTGAGGATGGCTTTACAAACCCGCGAACAGCATATCAAACGGGATAAGGCTACTTCCAATATTTGCACCGCACAGGCGTTACTTGCGACAATGGCTTCATTTTACGCTGTCTATCACGGTCCCGAAGGACTGCGGGACATTGCATTGAGAATCCATACCATCGCATCATTCATTGCTAAGGAACTTGAAAAGGTTGGATATAAGCAGGAAAATGAAAACTTCTTCGACACGTTGAAAATACGCCTGCCGGAAACCGTTTCCCTCGAAAAACTTCGGGAAAAAGCCCTCAACAACCGGATTAACTTCTACTATTACAGCGATGGAGCTGTCGGAATCAGCATTGACGAAACCACAAGCATAGATGATGTTAGAAAATTACTCTGTACCTTTGAAACCGCTCCATGGTATGACTATGAAGAAGGCAGGATAGAGGCAACAATTGATAAGAAATTCCTCCGCAAAAGCGAATATCTCACCCATACCGTCTTCAATTCCTTCCATACCGAGACGGAACTTATGCGGTACATCAAACGTTTGGAACGTAAAGATATATCGCTTGCTCATTCCATGATTCCGCTCGGTTCATGCACGATGAAACTTAACGCCGCATCAGAACTTCTGCCTCTAAACATGTCCGGCTTCACCGATATTCACCCATTGGCGCCGAAAAACCAGGCGAAGGGTTACTCGATGCTAATTGATAGCCTCGGAGGATACCTTAAAACCATCACAGGATTCGCCGGTGTCAGTTTCCAGCCAAATTCCGGTGCTGCAGGAGAATATGCGGGACTGGTAACTATCAGGCAATACTTGAATAATACAGGTCAGGGGCACAGAAACACAATCCTCATACCTGATTCCGCTCACGGAACCAACCCTGCATCGGCTATACAGGCAGGATTTCAGATTATAGCCATCAAAACTAAAGACGGACTCACCGACATTGACGATTTACGTGTCATTGCCGAAGAAAATCGCGACACACTCGCAGCGTTAATGATAACATATCCATCCACGCACGGTATATTTGAGCCTCAAATCGTAGAAATTTGCACAATAGTCCACAATAACGGCGGGCAAGTTTACATGGACGGCGCAAACATGAACGCTCAGGCAGGATTGACTAACCCGGGAACTATTGGCGCCGACATCTGTCATCTTAATCTTCACAAAACCTGTGCAATACCTCACGGAGGAGGTGGTCCGGGCGCAGGTCCGATATGTTGTGCCGAACATCTTGTAAAATTTCTTCCGGGAAACACTACACAAGTCGCTTCATCACCATTTGGAAGCGCCGGAATCCTGCCTGTAACCTACGCATATATAAGTATGATGGGAAAAGAAGGACTCGAACGTGCCACAAAAATCGCCATCCTCAACGCAAACTACCTTGCTGCCAGATTAGAACCTTATTACGGAATTCTTTACAAGGCTAACGGCAGGGTCGGACATGAATTAATTCTCGATTGCCGCTGGATAAAAGACTACGCCGGAGTTACGGAGACCGACATCGCGAAACGCCTAATGGACTATGGGTTCCACGCTCCCACACTTTCATTTCCGGTTCATGGCACACTGATGATTGAACCCACCGAAAGTGAAAGCCTTGCAGAACTTGACAGATTTATTGACGCAATGATAAAAATCCGCGAAGAGATTGACGAAATAGCCAACGGGAAAGCAGATAAAACTGACAATGTACTGCTTAACGCTCCCCACCCGCAATATGAGGTTGCCGGCGACGAATGGAATCACGTTTATAGCCGTTCTAAAGCCGCCTTTCCGCTTGAATGGGTTAGCGAAAACAAATTCTGGATCGACGTAGCCCGCGTTGATAATGCTTTTGGTGATAGAAATTTAATCTCTAAACTTTCCTAACTTTTCTTCATCAAGATTTCCGCCGCACAAAACATCATTTTTTTAACAAAATACCGGCAATTTCGGCTTATTTTATAGCATTTGGCGTTAAAACAGCATTTTTTTCGCAAAACCTATTGTTTGTTCAAAAAAAGTACGTATCTTTGCCGCGGATTATGAAAACAAAAACTTTATATATCACAGAGAATAGGATGCCGAATACGGAAAAGTACTTGATAACGTCAGGCATTGTCAGTTCTAAATCAGAGCAGGATTTGGATATGTCAAATATTTTGTTAACACACACACACACACACACACACACACACACACACA
>JAISYU010000029.1 GCA_031269685.1 Dysgonamonadaceae bacterium
AAAACAGCAAAAACTTTAGCCGAAAGACTAAAAATAATCCATTACGCAGTATCGCTCGGGCATCACCGGTCACTCGTCTTCTATCTCAACACAGAGGATTTACTTCAAACAACCTTCCGTTTCGCATCAACCGCGCAGCGTCGCTCCTGGGACGAATACGCCGGCGATGGAATATTCAGGCTCTCGGTAGGACTCGAAGATGCCGACGATATTATTGCAGACCTCGAACAGGCATTACGATAATTTTTTAACATTACACTAACTGTTTGCAAATCAACAGGTAATCAAAATAAATAAACACGATAACTTTGTAAAATAATACTAACCGTTTACAGATTAACAGGAGATATAAACTAATCTATACCAAATACTATCAAATCTGCATGAAATATTTACCGTAAAATAATCAAATTCCGGCGAAAATTATCGAGCATCCGACAAAATTTGTAGGATGTCCGATAAAAATTATCGGACGTCTTACAAAATTTATAAGACATTTCATAAAAAACATGAAACGTCCGGTAAAAAATACCGGATAGCCGATAAAAAATATTGGACATCCTATAAAAAACACCGGACGTCTTATAAAATTTATTGGATAGTTAGTAAAAATCATGAAACATTTAACAAAAAACATGAAATGTCCTATAAAAATCATCGGACATCCAATAAAAAGTATCGGAAGTAAGACAAAATTTGTAAACACTCCGACAAAAAATATCGGAAGTCTTACAAAATTTGTCGGATAGCCGGTAAAAATTACCGGACACTTACAGAAAAACATGAAATGTTTAACTAAAAACACTAAACATTTAATCAAAATAATTAAACATCCGGTAAAAATCATCAGGCATTTAACAAAATACATTAAACGTCTGATAAAAAATACCTAAGTGCAGGTAAAAAATATCTGACATCCGGTATAAAATACCGGACATTTATATAAAAAGAATAAACATTTAATTAAAATAATGAAATGCTATATGATAATCACCAAATATTTATATAAAAAGATGAAGTATTTAATTAAAAACAGTAAATATAATACAATAATTACAGAATATTTATGTAAAAAAGGTTTAATGTTTTATCAAAAAAAGCAGTAACGCCTCAATTCACATTGAGACGTTACTTATAAATGAATGATTATAGTATATTATGGTAAAAATAAACATTAAATCTGTTATGATTTATTTTTTATTGCTGACTATAAGCAATTTTATTCGGACAATTCACTGATATTTTGTTTATGTCCGGTGCAAATATACGAATTTTTTTATTATTTCAACAAAATTAATAAATATTTTTTGAAATTTTTAGTAAAAATGATAACGGCGTCGCAATTCACATTGAAACGCCGCAGATAATACAAAATTAACTACTATTACTATCTTAGAAATTTGCTCACTAACATTAATTTGTTGATCATGTTTTGCGGCTTTCCGGCTTATTTTACCGGACTTCCGAGATCAAAATTTCTATATCTGGTGCAAAGGTATGAATTGTTTTGGAATATACAAAATTTATTTAGGCTTTTTTGATAATGTGTGATGAAAAATGTAGAAATTCCGCAATTTATCACGAAATTCTGCATGTTACTATTGATTCATTGATAATGGTTTATGATGTGTTCATTTCAGATTTTACATAGGTTAATCTTTTTTAGTCGTTATTCGGCAATTTTTCAATAATGCTCATTCTTTAATACTTTACCTTTCTTGTTGAATTATAGATATTTATGTTGTTTTCTAAACATTTTCACTTTAAACGTAAAGCGTTATGTATTAAAAAAATACAGCGTCGCAATTCACATCGAGACGCTGCTTGAAGTAATTAAATACTTCTTATGAAAAACATTATTTTTTACGGTTCGCTTGTTTATTTATATATTTTTTGTATTACCTTTATCTTTGAAAAGAGCAACGCCGCAATTCACATCGAAACGTTGCACATTAAATAACACTTACTAAATTTGGGGTTGATAATTGTTTTTAATTATTTGAAAATTATGACTATTTGTGACTGAATTGTTCCAATCTTATCCCGCCATTTTCAGTCCGTTAACGGGATAATGCCACCCTGTTTGGGGCGGATGAAGTACGGCTTTAACTCGTCGTAAAGTTCCTTCGCGTCGGGTATGTTCCGGCGCGCGGCGTCCTTGAGCGAGTTGTAGTAATCAAGCGCGTCGTGGTAGGCAGCGTTCGACGAAGAGAGGAGCGAATCGCCAACCTGCTGCTCGTACAACTTTACTTGCTGGTGCAGCGTGCGTTTGCGGTAAACATCCCCGTAATCGTTCTGAAACTTTTCGACGCTAAGGTAAGGCGGCAGGAATTGAGGGTTGTCGGCTGCGCTTGCACATGCCTTCTCGATAAATCCGTAACTCTTTGTGCCAGTCCCGGATAACCTCCTGCGTTCTTCCGGCAAGATCAATGCTGAATATTCCTCAAAGATCTCGCGCGAGACATGGACGAGCCCAACAAGTTCCTCGATAACTTCCGATGGAATCGGGGTCTTGCCTTCTATGTCCGAGAGATATACTTTAATGCTCTCGAGCGCGTCCTTAATTACTTTACATTCGGGTCTTGATTGCCCGTTCTTGTTGTTATTTTCGGCATCAATAGCCTTACGATCGTTGTCCATAATGAAAAAATTATTCTTGTATTGGCTGCAAAGGTACGAATCTTTTTTGAAAATACAAGTATTCCGACAAATAATGTTTATTTTATTCAATAAAATTAGAAAGCACACTGTTTTTGGCGGTTTGTTCTGACTCGTTATAATGCTTATTTCGATTGCTGAGTGCGGGTTGGCAATAAATAATATTAGTAGCGTAATTTTTAAGATACAACGCCAATATTTAACAATAATTCTATTGTTTTATTTGGTTTTCTGCGGAAAAAAAATTGTAATGTCGGATTATTATATAATCCTTACCGCACCTTTATCGGCAGAACTTACGAGAAGTGCGTACGCTTTCAGGGATTTAGGGATTTCTCTTTTGCGGATTGGGGTAAATGCAAGATTTCCGCGCTTCATTTCTTCATTTCTTCTGGTAGAGAGTTCTTCGTTGTTGATGTTTACGTTAATTGTTCGTTCGGGTATATTGATTTCTATGATATCGCCATCGCGCAACAGGCCTATGTTTCCGCCGGCTGCGGCTTCTGGCGAGACGTGCCCGATAGAGAGCCCGGATGTTCCACCAGAGAATCTGCCGTCTGTGATAAGGGCGCAATATTTTCCCAGATGTCGCGATTTGAGATAGGAAGTGGGGTAGAGCATTTCCTGCATACCTGGTCCGCCTTTTGGACCTTCGTAAATGATTACGGTCACGTCGCCTTTTTGCACGATGTTTCCCAGGATCGCTTCGCAGGCGTCTTCCTGTGAATGGAAAACTCTCGCTGGACCTTTGAATATAAGGAGATTATCCTCGACTCCTGCCGTTTTCACTACGCATCCGTCGACAGCAATATTTCCTTTGAGGACAGCCAGTCCGCCATCGACGCTGTACGCATGTTTGATGTCGCGGATACATCCGTTAATACGGTCATTATCATACGCTTCGTAGTAATTTTCATGCGATCCGAGTTTGAGGTTAAAGTTGTTTCCCGGCGCTTCCGGCTTATTTTCCTTGATATATTTTATATTGTCTTCAATTGCCTCTGACAGAGTCTTTCCGTCAACTCTTTTGACTGTACTGTCTACGAGTCCACCGTTTTTGAGTTCGTTCATTATCGCGAGGATTCCGCCAGCTCTGTTGACATCCTGCATATAGTATTTGTCGGTATTTGGTGAAACCTTGCACAGGCAGGGCGTTTTTCGGGAAAGATTGTCAATGTCTGTCATTGAAAAGTTAACACCGGCTTCGTTTGCTATCGCCAGCAGATGCAGTACGGTATTTGTTGAGCCTCCCATGGCAATGTCAAGGGTCATTGCGTTAAGGAACGCTTCCCGTGTTGCTATACTTTTGGGTAGCACGCTTTTATCTCCGTCCATATAATACTTTAATGCATTTTTCACGATAACGCTTGCGGCTTCCGAGAACAGTTTCCGCCTGTTTGCGTGTGTTGCCAGGATCGTTCCGTTGCCTTTCAATGCGAGTCCGATTGCTTCGTTAAGGCAATTCATAGAGTTCGCGGTAAACATGCCGGAACAGCAACCGCATGTCGGACAGGCGTTAAGTTCTGTCGATGTTACCTCATCGTCTGCGATTGTGTCGTCGGCGCCTTTGATCATTGCGTCGATCAGGTCGAGCGATTTCCCGTTGAAATTCCCCGCTTCCATCGGACCTCCCGACACGAAGACAGTCGGTATGTTAACCCTCATTGCCGCCATCATCATACCCGGAGTGATTTTGTCACAGTTACTTATGCATACCATCGCGTCCGCGCAGTGTGCGTTGACCATATATTCCACGCTGTCCGCGATCAGATCGCGCGACGGTAGGGAGTAGAGCATCCCGTTGTGCCCCATAGCGATTCCGTCATCTATCGCAATCGTATCAAACTCAGCCGCAAAACATCCGAGCGCTTCAATTTCCTGTTTCACCGCTTGCCCTATTTCATGGAGGTGTACGTGTCCGGGCACGAACTGGGTGAATGAGTTAGCGATCGCGATGACAGGTTTTCCGATATGTTCCGGCTTCATTCCGGCGGCTTTCAAGAGCGCCCTCGCCCCAGCCATTCTCCGTCCGGACGTTACCGTGTTACTTCGCAGGTTTATCTTCATAAAATTCCGTATTATGCTGAAAATTAATTAATTTACGCCATTAAATCGTCCTATGGTCGGTTCTTTCCCGTAGTAGACGCCTTTTTGTGAGATAACGCTTTTGATTGTACGCATTAATATCTTGATGTCCAACGTAAAACAAATATTATCTACGTACCATACGTCAAGTTTAAATTTCTCTTCCCAGGTCAATAAATTACGCCCGTTAACCTGCGCCCAGCCTGTGATACCGGGTCGGATTGAGTGACGTCTTTGCTGCGTTTCGCTGTACATCGGCAAATAATCTACCGGAAGCGGTCTCGGACCGATCAGGCTCATCCGTCCGGCGACTACATTTATTAGTTGTGGAAGTTCATCCATTGAAAACCTTCTCAAAAATTTTCCGGTTTTAGTGATACGCATAGAGTCCGGTATCATATTTTGTGCGTTGTTTACAAAATCTGTCATGGTCTTGAACTTAATTATTTTGAACGGTTGACAGTTTTTTCCTGTTCTTTCCTGTATAAAAAATATTTTACCGTTATTATTTATGGACAATACGATTATGATTGCGACAAAAATCGGTAATAATATAATAAGTACCGCGATTGAAACAGTAACGTCAATAATTCTTTTCAGATAAATCGCATACATATACTAATCTACCTCAATTTTTTCCAGGAAGCACATAGGAATAAAGGTCATAGCCATGGACAATATTCCTTCGAGCCTGATTACTACGCGCTTGTGACCTTTCATCCGTACAAGTTCGCCTTCAAGTCCCGACATCGGACCTTTTATCACCCGCACTCTGTCACCACGTTTCAGTGCACCGTTGTTGATAAAAATAGCACCTTCGGAAAAATCAATCGCAATAATAAAATCCTGCATCTGCTTTTCAGGAATCACCAGCAGTTCCTTACTGCCTGCTCGGTAAACAAAATTAATATTTGTAAAGACTTTCTCCGGCAAACTGAAAGCCGTGCGTTTGTCGGTACGTACAAAAATATACGTCGGTATGACCGGCATTTTCATCGTAATTCTTTTGCCGAGCCGCTCATAGACCACATCGTGAAACGGTATAAAATGCTCAATTCCTGACTCTTCAAGGAATTTTTTCAGTTTCTTTTCAGTGTGAAATTTCACTCTCGCAGCATACCATACTATGTCGCTTTTATTTGCAGTCATTAAAATATATTTTATAATAAGGCGCAAAATTAATAAAAAAATTAATGTAAATAATAAACAAATGATTAACTTTGTAGCCGTAAAACAAAAAAGTGTTATGAGTACAAGAAGAAAATTCATCAAAACGAGCGCACTGACTGTCGCAGGAATCGCACTGAGCCGCATCGCGACGGCAAACAAAACGGGTGCAGCAAGTTACAAACGCATAATCGGCGCAAATGAACGGGTTAACATCGCATGTGTCGGCATCGGCAACCAGGGATCTTACGACATCAAAAGATTTGACAGGACATCGATCGCGAACGTTGTCGCCTTGTGCGATGTCGATATGGGAGCTAAACATACTCAGGAGATTATGGAAAAATTCCCTGCCGCTACCAGATACAAAGATTTCCGTGTGATGTTCGACAAATCTGTCTCTACCTTTGACGCTGTGGTAGCGTGCGTGCCTGATTTCGCACATTTCCCGATCGCTATGCTTGCCCTTTCGGAAAATAAACACATTTTCGTAGAAAAACCAATGGCTCGGACATTTTTTGAGGCAGAACTCATGATTAATGCCGCAAAGAAGCGACCAAATCTTGCTACACAGGTGGGAAATCAGGGTCATTCTGAGGAGAATTATTTCCAGTTCAAGGCGTGGAAGGATGCGGGGATAATAAAGGACGTACATTCCGTAATCGCTCACATGAATAGTGACAGGAGATGGTACGCTTACGATACAAATATTGGTAAGTTCCCGTCAGACACGCAGATACCCGAAACTTTAGACTGGGATACGTGGCTGTCCGCGCAAATGTTCCACGATTACAGTGACCAGTTCCACTACGGTAATTGGAGGTCCTGGTACGATTTTGGCATGGGCGTGCTCGGTGACTGGGGGGCGCACATTTTAGATACTGTTCACGAATTTCTCGAACTCGGACTGCCGGAAAAAGTCGAATGTCTCAGAGCGGACGGGCATAATGACTACTTTTTTCCGAAATCGAGCACACTGAAATTCCACTTTCCAAAACGCAAGAAAATGCCGCCCATGACGATTACGTGGTATGACGGAACGGACAACGTACCACTCGTGCCGGATGGGTACGGTGAGATAGAAATTGATCCCAATATCCCGCCGGTCGCGGGAGGTAAAATAAAGCCTGCGAGACTTGGACCGGGAAAAGAAATCTATTCCAAAGAGTTGACCTTCAAGGGCGGATCGCATGGCAGTCAACTCACAATAATCCCCGAACAGAAAGCAAAAGAAATGGAACCTGTACTGTCAAAAATCAACGTACCGGCGTCAACATCCGACCATTACAAAAACTTTCTACTCGCGTGCAAAGGCGAAGAGCGCACCCGCTCACCATTTGAAATCAATGGCGTACTCAGCCAGGTCTTTTCCCTTGGAGTAATCGCCCAGCGCTTAAACACATCGTTCACGTTCGACAGAAAAACGAAAACAATCACAGACAACCTCTTTGCTAACGCACTGCTTACGCAATCACCCCCGCGTAAAGGCTGGGAACTGTTTTATAATCTGTAATCAATCCTTCATAAATTGCTTACAGTCTTATATAATCTGTAATCAATCACTTGTAAGTTGTACGCAATTATATATAATCTGCAAGCAATCCTTCATAAATTGCTTGCAGTCTTATATAATTTGTAAGCAATACGATAAATATCAAGAACTATCAAATAAATATTCAAAGAAATCCGGTAAATATTAGAAAAAACACAAAAAATATTCAAAAAACACCGATTATCATTTGTTATTACAATTTTTTTTGTACCTTTGCACCCTGAAATCAAGAAGCAAAGATATAGTATTAATAAAATAATATATAATGTCAGGAAGTAAATACATATACAGCGTATCGAGATTGCATGAAAGTAAATTGTTACTCGAAAAAACGGTGTCACGATCAGAAAAAATCGGATCGCGATCCGAAGAAACAGGATCGCGCTCCCTAAAAACAGGATCGTGCTCCGAAAAAATCGAATTGCGTTCCCGAAAAACCGGATCATACTCCGAAAAAACAGGATCGCGCTCCCGAAAAACAGGATCGCGCTCCCGAAAAATCGGATCGCGCTCCCAAGAAATGGGCTCGTGCTTCTACGAAACAGGATTGCGTTCCCGAAAAACCGGATTATGCTCCCAAGAAATGGGATTATGCTCCCGAAAAATGGGATCACGATCCGAAAAAATAAAATCACGATACAAAAAATCGGTATCATGTCACTTAAAAACTGCATTATATCTCACATTAACAGAGTTATACAAACAAAAAATACAGTAAAAGAATCGTTTAAAAATTAAATAATAAAAAAATGGCAAGAAGAAACTTTATTCCAAGATCTCAGTCGTTGTTTTTTGAATGGCAAGAAGTATTTATGGTGAATCTTGGCGAAATCGGAGCGGAAACCTTGATGCCTGTAGCAGTGTATAACAACCTTACTTCACTGCAGAGCGGCTATAAACAAAGTTATATTATCTCCGAAAATCCTATAACCCGCACCAGCGGCGCTATAGTTGCAAGAAATAACGCACGTGAAATTTATGAAAAGGAGCTTAGGCGCGTTATTAAAGTGTACATCATCAATAATCCCGATGTTACAGACAAACAACGCATGGATATGAAGCTTCCTATCCATAAAACAACGCGTACGCCATCTCAGGTATCGAAAAAATCTCCGTACTTGAAGGTTGTTACAAGACTTATCCGTAGCCTTATAATTGAATTCGGCGAATCGGAAACTTCAAAGGCGAAACCAAGCGGTCAACAGAGAATCGAATTTATTTATGTCATCTCCGAAGAACGACCTACCAGCATTGCACAACTCAATAACTCCAAGTCATTTACACGTACCCCGATTAATATCAGCTTCAAAGAGTCAGAACGCGGTAAAACCGTATGGTTTGCCGCAAGATGGGAAAATACACGCGCGAAAAAAGGACCCTGGACGGCTATTATGTACGCCATTATCCCTTAATAGATGAACGAATTAACTGCATCCCGCAACTTATGCGAAATGCAGTTATCGTAAATAAGGCTTTTCCTGATCAATTATAAACAAAAAGAGGGGGAAATTTCCCCCTCTTTTACTCTAAATCCTTAACTTATATTCCGTATTTCGCCCTCCTTAACTGCTCCGCCGGTGTAAAATTCTGCACCGGAACATGTCCCTTAAGCGGCAAGATCCGCTCGTGGATAATGTCGATGAAACTGTCCACCTGCGGGAAAAACGCGTACTCAAGCTCATAGGCAGGGGTAATCCAGTCGCGAGAACCGAGAACAGCAACCGGTGCATCAAGGTAATCAAACGCAAGATCGGTAATGTTCCGCGCTAAATCGTTAAGAAATGACCCCCTACCGGTAGCGTCGCCGGCAACAACTATACGTCCCGTCTTCTTAACGGATGCGATAACCGTCTCATAGTTAAAAGGTACCAGTGAACGGGCGTCGATCACTTCAGCCGATAACCCATATTGCTCCTCAAGCCTCTTCGCGGCGTCAAGAGCGCGGTAAAGCGTCGCTCCTATTGTAAGAAAAGTGACATCCTTGCCTTCACGTTTGACGTCCGGTTCCCCAAACGGGATCTCATAGTAACCAGCCGGAACACCCTCCCTGTGAAATTGCTCGCCAATGTCATATATGCGCTGGCTCTCGAAAAATATCACGGGGTCAGTGCCCTGCAATGCGCTGTTCATTAGACCTTTCGCATCATAAGGGGTCGCAGGAAACACTACCTTTAATCCGGGTATGTGAGCCGCGAGAGATGTCCAGTCCTGTGAGTGCTGAGCGCCGTACTTAGAACCAACAGAGACACGCACAACTACCGGCATCTTTAAGATATTTCCACTCATTGCCTGCCATTTGGGAAGTTGGTTGAACACCTCGTCCCCGCAGCAGCCAAGAAAATCACAGTACATTATTTCAGGAATAACCCTGCCGCCACACATTGCATAACCAATTGCCGTCCCAATAATAGCCGCTTCAGCAATGGGCGAGTTGAACAGGCGATGGTAAGGAAGCGCCTCGGTTAATCCACGATAGACGGCAAAAGCGCCGCCCCAATCGCGATTCTCTTCCCCGTATGCTACAAGAGAAGCATCTTTGTAGAAGCGGTCAATGATAGCCTCGAAGATACCGTCCCGAAGTTGGTACTGCTTCATCTTAGAGTATGGCTTACCGGTTCCGTCAAACGCGAACCGCTCTTTAGTGGCTATCTGTTTGACACGAGGATTCTCTATCAGTGGGTGATTGACGTCGGGAGTTGCATCGGACATGGAGTCTACAGACCGGTTGGAGAACATCATAGAACCAAGCAGTTCAGGATTCTTTTCCAGGTCCATACGTGGCGATAATGTGTCGTCAATGGCTAACTTAAATATCTCCAGCATGATGTCCTTCACTTTGCCTGTAATAGTTTTGAGGTCGTCATCGTTAACTATTCCCGCCTCGATGAGTTGTTTCCCGTAACATGCGATACAGTCATTCGCCTCCCATGCTTCTACCTCTTCTTTAGTGCGGTACGAGGAAGCGTCGGATGGTGAATGTCCGCTGTAACGGTATGTGACAACGTCCAACAATACAGGACCTTTCTTCTCCTCCAACAGTTGTTTCTTGCGACGATAAGCGTCTATCACGGCAAGGGGATTGTATCCGTCAATACGTTCGGCGTGCATTTGCTCAAGATTAACGCCTGCGCCTATTCGTGCGGCAATATCGTATCCCATTGTCTCGCCGTTAGTCTGTCCGCCCATACCATAGTGGTTGTTCATTATATTAATGATCACCGGAAGACCGCCCTTCATATCACCTTCCCATAACTTGGTGAACTGATCCATGGTTGCGAAACACAGTCCTTCCCAGACCGGACCACGCGCCATCGAACCGTCACCAATGTTAGCAACTACTATTCCCGGTTTACGGTTTACTTTCTTATAGAGCGCGGCGCCGACTGCAATGCTTCCACTACCGCCTACTATTGCATTGTTCGGATATATACCGAATGGCGTAAAGAAAGTGTGCATCGAACCACCCAACCCTTTGTTGAAGCCGGTGGTACGCGCGAAGATCTCTGCCAGGGCACCGTAAAGCAGGAAGCGGATACCGATTTCTTTGGTGTTTGCTCCTTTATATGATGTCTTTACAACGTTGACAGTCGCGCCGTCCCAGAACCCGTCCATGATTGCTGCCAGGTCTTTATCGCTAAGATTATGGATAGCGCGCAGACCCTTTGCGAGGATCTCGCCATGACTACGGTGCGAGCCAAAGATAAAGTCGTTTATGTCAAGCGTATATGCCATACCGACAGCAGCCGCTTCCTGCCCTGCGGAGAGATGCGCCGGACCAGGGTTATTGTACTCTATACCGCAATAGTTACCGGTAGTTTTGACTGCTTGCAGCATTGTCTCGAACTCACGTATGACAACCATATCGTGATATATTCCTGTCAAATCTTCCTTAGTGAACGACTTGTCTTTCAGTTCGTCTTTCACTGTCTTCCGGTATTGATTGACCGGAATTGGCGAGAAGATTACATCGCCTGGTTTCCGCACGTTAGACGGATCAATATACTGACTTTTGGGCATAATATAGTAATTGGTTTTTTGAGGCTGCAAAGGTAATAAATATCTTGCACATTGTAGCAAGTTTGATAATTGTACAGAGAGTTGAGTGAACCGCCTTAGAAGGCGAAAAGGGTTTCCTTTAAAATCTCGCTGACCGTAGGATGCGGGAATACGACCTCTTCAAGTTCCCTCAATGTCATCTCCTGCTCAATAGCGATGCAGGCGCCGTATATCATTTCACTTGAAGGATTACCAAGCAGGTGCACACCCAACACCTCGCCGTAACGTTCCCCGACCAACACCTTGCACAAGCCCGTACCACCTTCGTTTTCCGCAACGAAACGCCCCGAATAAGCCATCGGTAACTTAGCCGTGCGAAAGGCAATGCCGTCCTTCTTAGCCTGCTCTTCGGTCAAGCCAACGCTCGCTACTTCAGGATTGGTATATACCACGCCCGGAATAGCCTTATACCGCATCACATCGTCACGACCAATGATGTTGTTGATTGCCACTTCCCCTTCACGGCTTGCTGTGTGGGCAAGCATCGAAAATCCCGTAACGTCGCCAGCAGCAAATACACCGGGCACGTTGGTACGCATCCTGCTATCCACCTTCACCGCTCCGCGAACGATTTCCACACCAAGATTCTCCAGCCCTAAGCCAGAAGTAACGGGACGTCTGCCGACCGATACAAGTATCTTATCTCCTCTCACAGTGGAAGATTTCCCATCGGGAGTGGTGAATATGACCTCGTTATCCCTTACCTCAGTGACCCTGCTGGAAAGGTGGAACGTGACGCCCCGCTTAGCGTATATATCACGCAGTAACGCGCTAACCTCGCCGTCTAAACCGCCCAGTATCTCAGGCAGCATCTCAATGACTGTGACCTCAGTCGATATGCTATTGTAAAAGCTCGCGAACTCCATACCTATCACACCGCCACCAATGATAACCAGCGACGCCGGCTGCTTGGTGAGCGCCAGAACCTCCCTGTTAGTCATGACCGTGTCACCTGCTTGGGTGATGCCTGGAATTGGTGGAACGAATGCCTCAGATCCAGTACAAATCAACAGGTTCGCAGCATAGTATGTCTCGCCGTTAGCGCTAACCGATATGCCATCCTTCGAGCGCCCGTTGATGTACGCTTCGCCGCGTACTGTCTGTACGTTATGCGCTTTCATTTTGCCACCCACACCTGCGACAAGTTTCTTTACCACCTTGTTCTTGCGTGAGACAGCCTGACCATAGTTAAACGTGACGCCTTCCGTCCCAACGCCGTATTTGTCGCCGTGCCGTGCATAGTCATACACCTTGGCGCTGTACAGTAGCGTCTTCGTTGGAATACATCCCTCGTTAAGGCACACACCCCCAAGTTCGCGTTTTTCAAAGAGGATAACGCTCAACCCCTTCGCAGCGGCACGCTCGGCAGCCACATATCCGCCGGGACCACCTCCGATAATTATAAGATCCGTCATAGTGAAATGTTTATATTATAATGTTATGTATCATATCCCTATCTCAAGGCTTTCAATCTCGACTGCAATCTGTTTAAGGAATCTTGTTGCTTCGCCTCCGTCAAGGGCGCGGTGGTCATACGTCAGGCTTAACCCTATATGCGGAACGAAACCATACAAGCCGTCACCGAGATCTTTTGGGCGGGGGATTATTGTATTGACTCCAAGTATCGCCACCTGGGGAAGGTTAATGACCGGCGTAAAGATCTCCACGCCGTAGTTGCCGAGGTTGGAGACTGTGAATGACGCCGCTTCGGGGGAAAGCAGGTCGGGATCAATACCGCCTTTCTTGCACGCATTGGCGACTCCTTTAAGTTGATTCGCCAAGCCCGCTATTGACAGATCGTCGGCATTGCGTACGGCAGGCACCATTAGTCCGCGCTCGGTATCAACCGCCATTGCGAGGTGTATCTTATTGAAGTACCGGATACTGTCTCCAAGGAAATGTGCGTTCGCTTGCGGGAAGAGTTTCAGTGCACGAATTACTGCCATGCAAACCATGTCATTGAGGGTAATGTCTGTCGGATACCCTTCTGCCACTGCCTTCTTTATACGCTTGCGAAGAGCCAGGATGTTCCGTGCGTCGGCGCTCAGGTGGTGGGTAAGTTGCGCAGAGTTTTGCAATGAGGCGTGCATCGCCTTTGCTATAAGTTTGCGGATATTGGTCAGTGGTTTCACTTCACTGTCATAGGAGTAAACCGGGTTCTTCTGTGCGTTAACGTCTGCGCCGGTCACTTTCCCTGCCGGACCTGTGCCGGTGTTGGGTATCGCTGCGCCGGTTGTACGGATGACAGCCTTTGCGAGGGGCGTTGTTTTGGGAGAAGCATCGATGACCGCCATTACGTCACGTTCGATAACCCTGCCGCCTGGACCGCTGCCTGTAATCGTTTCCGCTGCAATGGCATTCTTTTGTGCAAGAGTTTTTGCACGTGGTGATACTGGGGAAACTTTTCCCGATGGTGCGGGTATAACAGGTTTTTCTGTCTGTACCGGATTTGCGGTAGTTGCAGGGGCGGGCGTTACGTCAGGAGTATCCGTATTAACCTGTTCACTGATAAGAGCGGAATAATCTTCGCCAGCCTCACCGATAACCATCACATTGGACAGCACAGGAATCTCGTCACCTTCTGTAAACAGTACGTCGAGCACAGTACCGGCTACTTTCGCCTCTTCCTCGAAAGCGGCTTTATCGGTCTCGTATGCAAAAAGCACATCGCCAACCGCCACTGTGTCGCCTTTTTTCTTTTTCAGCTCAGTCAGGATACAACTCTCTACCGATTGTCCCTGCTTAGGCATTATTACTATTGTTGCCATAGAATATACATTATTTAATAAGGAAATGCGCTGCAAAATTACATTAAATATTTTGAATAGCGATACAGGTGTATGCAAAACAAGGGTAAGCGCGTGTTTGGGTTAAGGGTTTATCGTTATTTGAGTGCACGGCGTCATGGCGCACGGGCTATCCGAGACACGGAAAGCCTGCATACATTGTCATTGTAAGCCTGCATACATTGTCATTGTAAGCCTGCATACATTGTCATTGTAAGCCTGCATACATTGTCATTGTAAGCCTGCATACATTGTCGTTGTAAGCCTGCATACATTATCATTGTAAGCCTGCGCATAAAAAACACCTACGCAGGCGTCGGGACTCCTCCGACGCAAGCGTCGGTGCTTCTCCGACGCAGGCGTCGGAGATCGTTGAATACCTGCGCACATTGTCATCGACTGCCTGCGCTCATTGTCATCGACTGCCTGCGCACATTGTCTCAATACGCCGGCGCAGTGTGCCGCCCTCATTCTTGACCATTAGTTCTTCACCCTTAACTTTTTTTTCGTACCTTTGCCGGCAAATACGGTTAAACAATGAAAACGATACTTTTAATTGCCTTAGGTGGAGCGTTAGGATCGGTATTACGTTACGTTGCCGGCGAATGTATTCATGTCAGGATGCGGGGTGTATTCCCATGGGCTACATTGTCGGTGAATCTTTTGGGATGTTTTCTGATAGGTATTGCGGCGGGTTTGATAGCAAAATACGGTAGTCTTTCGGGGGATTTTCGTTTATTTTTTGCGGTAGGTTTTTGTGGAGGATTTACTACATTTTCCGCTTTCAGCCGTGAGATATTACAGTTACTTATGCAAGGTCACAGTTTTCATGCTGTTCTCTATGTCTTTACAAGTATCATTGTCGGTGTTTCGCTTACATTTGCCGGGTGGTTTATTATTAGTCGTTGAATATTAAACGCAATAAACATATTTAATATTTCTTCTCACTCCCATTCTATTGTTGAGGGTGGTTTTGAACTTATGTCATACACTACTCGGTTTACGCCTCTCACGTGATTAATTATCTCATTCGACACTGAAGCCAGGAAATCGTACGGCAGATGCGCCCAGTCTGCGGTCATTGCATCTGTTGACGTCACGGCACGGAGTGCGATTACGTTTTCGTAAGTACGTTCGTCACCCATTACTCCGACTGAGTTTATCGGCAGTAGCACTGCTCCTGCTTGCCACACTGTATCATACAGATTTTTCTCTCTCAGGCTTTGTATAAATATATGATCTGCTTCTTGCAGTATTTTTACTTTTTCACGGGTTACATCTCCGAGGATACGTACTCCGAGCCCTGGACCTGGGAATGGGTGACGTTTTACGAGTACATCTTTCATTCCGAGTTCACGTCCTACTCGCCTTACTTCGTCTTTGAACAGCAGTTTGAGGGGTTCTACGAGTTGAAGGTTCATTTTATCCGGCAATCCACCTACGTTATGGTGTGATTTTATTGTCATTCCGGTAATTGACAATGACTCTATTATATCTGGATAAATTGTTCCTTGTGCGAGCCATTTCACGCCTGTTATTCTACGTGCTTCACGTTCAAATACATCGATGAATCCTTTACCGATTATTTTTCTTTTTTGTTCGGGGTCTTTTATGTTGGCGAGTTCGTTGTAGAAATCGTCACTTGCATCTATTCCGACCACGTTTAGCCCTATATGTTTATAATCTGACAGCACTGTTTCAAACTCGTTTTTGCGTAACAGACCATTATCTACAAATATGCAGGTCAGGTTTTTACCTATCGCTTTGTTGAGCAGTACTGCGCATACTGAGGAATCTACGCCACCAGACAGTGCGAGTATTACTTTATCGTCATTGAGGCTTGTTTTCAGGTTATTTACTGTTGTTTCGACGAACGATGCGGGCGTCCAGTTTCTTTTGGCGTTGCATATTGTCAGGAAATTATTTAGTATTATTGTACCTGGTTCTGTATGATACACTTCTGGATGGAACTGTACTCCCCATGTCGGTTCGTTGTCTATATGGAATGCTGCGGCGAATACATCGTCTGTTCCGGCTATTACGGTAAATTTTTGCGGTAATACTGTTATTGTATCTCCGTGGGACATCCACACTTGGGCGCCATTTTTCACGCCTGACATTAGTATATCTTTTTTGGTTGACACGTGTAATTTTGCGCGACCGTATTCTCTGCTGTCGCCTTTTTCCACGTGACCGCCTGCTTCTGATGCGATTAGTTGCGCTCCGTAGCATATACCGAGCAATGGAAATTTTTTACGTATTGGTGACAGGTCGAGTTTGAATGCCTCTTTGTCGCACGTTGACAGGGGGCTACCGGAGAGGATTACGCCTGTCACGGACTTGTCATCTGCGGGGAATTTATTGTATGGAACAATTTCGCAGTACACGTTTAGTTCTCGCAACCTTCTGGCTATCAGTTGAGTTGTTTGCGATCCAAAATCAAGAATAATAATTTTCTCGAGCATACACATATATATATAGTGTGGTTAAATTTTTACGCTGCAAAGGTATATCAATTAATCCACATACGCAAGTTTTTTTATTTTGTATGATGATAAATATGTGGATGATGCGGGTATATTGAGAAAAAAAGTTGATTTTTTTTAAAAAAGTTTAGAAAAAATTTTTTTGGCTGTAGAAATGTTTGGAATTGCAGTAGGGTAGGGGACTTCGGAAGATTTTGAGTGGTAGAAAATGTGGATTATTGTGGAAGAAAATCGGTCGAAACCGGGCAAAATACATTGGTTTTTTGTTAAAATCATGGCAAATTCGGCTTTTTTAATAGGAATGTGCGAGAAAACCGCTTTTTTTTACAAAACTTGCTATTGTTTCAAAAAAAAGTATTATATTTGCAGCCGAAATGTACACAGGAAACATATATATAACAGGTCAAAGGATGTTGTGTCAATCAGTCGGTCAGTCAACTGCTACTGTATTCAATTCCGCATCAGATAAGAGTTTTGCTTTGTCAAATATCTTATATGTTTTGTTCTGTTATACAATATTTATTACGCGCAGTCATATATACGTGCGAGAGGTGATGAAAAATTTTTTGGTAAAAGATAGATTTTTCGAATGTTTTTGTGATATAAAATATTTTTTTTCTATCTTTGCGGTCTTGTTATATGAAATAAAAGTTTTGTTACATGTAACAAAATATAAAAACGAAGTATTAATTAAACAAAGATAAAGATCATGGCAGTAAGAGACTACATCCCTCGCAGGGAAGAAGATTTTCACAAGTGGCAGCATGTGTTTGTCACCAATCCTGAGTGAATTAGGGGCGGAGCAGTATATGCCTCCACCAAGGTATCATGAACTTATGCGGTTATATTCCGATTATAACCAGAAGTATGACATCTCAGAGAATCCAAAGACGCGAACCTCATCCACTATATTGGATCGTAAGCAGTCGAGGAAAATTTACGAGTCATATATCCGTGACATTGTCAGGACTTATCTGGCGTTCAATCCAGATTTGACTGACGCTCAGCGCGAATATATCGGCATTACTGTCCGTAAGAAAACCCGGACAAGCATTGACGTGCCGGATACGTATCCTGTCTTGGCTGTCAAGCAGGTTGATCCCGGACGGTTACTTGTTCAGTTCCGAAAGCAGGAACTTGGCAATATAAATGAAAGTAAGCGACGAAATATTCCTTACGGATATGTCGGTGCGGTAATTAAGTATGGCGCATTTGATGTTCCGGCTACGGATCATTCCGAACTTGGATTAAGCGTCACATCTACCAGGACAAAGAAAATCATCTCTTTTACTACAGCCGATCGTAAAAAGACTGCATCTTTTTCTATCGCATGGAAAAATGAGAAGGGGCAGACCGGTCCTTGGAGTCCTGTGGTATCGGAAAATATTCCTTAGAGTTATTCAGGTCAGTAAATCAATTAAATCAATTACAATCATGAGCGTCACAAAACCCCAAAACCCCAAAACCCCAAAACAACATATACTCTCTCTTTGTGCTTTAAGGGCTTTCGAGCCCTTAAAGTTTTTTCCGTCTTTAAAGCCTTTAATGACCTTATCGTCATTAACCCCCTCAACCCCATCAAAATAAACTAAACAACTAAAAAGTAAATATTTATGAGACAAGATCAAATGTCAATAACAGCAAGTGCTATTATGCGCAAAATTCTCAAGAAATTATCAGTCCTCAATTTTATATTAATACTCTTCTTCGCTAATACCGGTCAGAGTTTTTCACAAACACCGTGTGCCTCAAATACCGAAACACTTACTGATGGCACTAATACCGATCTTTATGCTATAAGATGGGATTTTTATTTAGATAAAACCTTTCAATTATATGGTGACAATAATTCAGGAGGCTGGATACCCAACAATAGCGGAGGAAACGGATATGATACCCCTAATTGGAATCTCTATCTAAGAGGATCTGGAGATGCATGTCATGGTCCAGTAAAAAACCTTAATATATCAGTTAAAGTCCTGGGAGCAGATGTTGTAAATAAAAAAAACTACTGAAAATCATAATCTTAATCCTATTGCTTATCCAGCAGGTACTATATTCATGAAACCTCAAACAATTACATTTGATATTTATACTTCTGGTTATACTTATCAAACTGACGAAATATTATACGGCGCTTTTGAAAATATAGAAGCTGAATCGGTAACAATACCGCACCGTTCAACTGGATCACAAATAAAAGTTCATGCAGGCGCTTTTTACGGATCTAAGATGTAGAAACTTATATGGTATGGCACTGACACAATAGCAAACTATGTAAATGGAGTAGTATATCGCGGAGTTTTTGAAAATACAACTGAACTTACAGATGTTTATTTTGGACATACAATAACTAATATAGGAACACGTGCTTTTCTCAATAGCGGAGTAAAAAGAATATTTATCAACAGCACAACAGCGCCAACGTTTAGTTGGGGTGGTACAGGGCATTTTGATAACAGTTTCTCAGACCCTACCAAGATAACGGTATATGTTCCATGTGGATACAAAAGCGCTTATTCAGCATGGACTGGTGCCGGTTTCATTGTAAAGGAATTTAGTGAACTCGTCACAGCGACAGTAAGTAACTATTCTTATGGAACTATAACAGAACAAAACAATCTATGTAATATTGGAAATCAGTCACCAGGAGTATATTCAGCAGCAGTAACTATAAGTCAAACAGGAATTGACAATCATGTTAGTTTCAAAAGATGGGACATTACAACAAGCACAGGTAAAGTAACAGTCAGTAGCACAAACCCTTCTATTTCGTATGGAACTTCATTCAACAACTTTGAAGACCTGAAGGAAATACAAATCAACGCGATTTTAGAAGAAGGATATACAATAACATTCCAACCAAATGGAGGTACTACACCAACTCCGTTTACATCCAAATCAGTCAAATATGGAGCCATAATCGGCACTATGCCAACAACCACTGCAGAAGGATATAAGTTCAAAGGATGGTATGATAAACCAGACAATTCAGGTAGTGTTGCAGCACAACTATATGATGCAGGTATGACATATAATAAATCTGATAATCTAACACTTTACGCATGGTGGGACGCAGTCGATGATCCAGAAATTGTTTTTAACCCTGATGGTGGGTCAGTTATACCGGCTTCACTGGAAATACCATATAATTCAACTCTACCTAATTTACCAACCCCTACAAAATCCGGCTATAAGTTTCTCGGATGGTACGAATACCAAAACGGTGTAGGAAATCAATATGAATCTGGGCAGACTTCTACATTCGAACATGATACTGAAATATATGCACACTGGGTATATAACCAGTACAAAATAACATTAGATCCACAGGACGGCACTGTAGATCCAACATACATATATGTAGAGCTTAACGTTGAGGTAGGTACAATACCAACCCCTACCCCAGAACCAGGTCGCATAGGATCAATATTTAAAGGATGGTACCCTGGAAAACAATGCGGAGGAGACAAATTAGACCCCACATATAAATACACTGACGAACCATCTATTCCACCATATTTATATGCCTGCTGGGAATACGCCGCACGAGATGTTATATTCCACGCACAAGGCGGCGAAGCAGATCCTCCTTACAAACATATAACTCCCGACACTGAAATTGGTGCATTGCCTGTTCCTGTCAAAGAAGGATTCCTCTTTGAAGGATGGTATACAAGTAATAACATACCAGTTACCGCAAATACTATATACGATCCTGCGTGGGAAAAACTCGATCTCTACGCAAAATGGACATATAGCGCAAAAACAATAACATTCTACCCGCAAGGCGGCACTGTATCACCACAAGTAATATACGCTACCGTCGGAACTCCAATCGGACAATTACCTGTACCTGTTCGACCCGGATTCCTGTTTGAAGGATGGTATCCAAATACAAATTACACCATAGGCGAAGAAGTTGAAGGTACTGATGATTTCCAACTTACGCCATATTCAATGGAAAAACTCTACGCAAAATGGACATACAATGGCAAAACAATCATCTTTAACCCTAACGGCGGCGACGTCTCTCCGACAAGTATTCAGGTTGAACAGGGAATACAGATAGGTGCAATGCCTGTCCCAATTCGTACCGGATATGTATTCAAAGGATGGTATACTGTAACAAGTAGTCAATCTCCGACAGCAGGTACTGATATATGTACTAGTATTAGTAGTAATCGTTTAACACCGGCAGACAATTACCCATATAATGACGACGTAACCTTATATGCATGTTGGTACGATGATCCTAATGAACCAAATGATGATCCAGGCGGCGGCGGCGGTGGAGGAACATACGTTGATCCCACAATCGAAATATTACTCGATCCAACAGGAGGCACATTATATACACCTACATTCTTCGTAGAAGATGGGAAAGCAATCGGTACTCTTCCAACTCCTACCCGTCCAGGATATACATTCAATGGATGGTACACGCAACCACCGACTAATGATAATGGAAATTGTGGTAGTGGTACCCAATTCATCAGCAACGGCACAATGAGATACAATGCTTCTGACAACATCACTACACTCTACGCATGTTGGACAAATCGGAATATAACATTGTCCGATCTTAGTATTAGTGATTATACGCAACCCACATGCGGAAATCCTAATGGAGGTAAACTTAAATTCACTGCTACATCTGCTGCTGGTCATAAACTGGGATACATATTATATAAAAGAGGAATACAGGTTGCAACCAACATCACAGGCGCTGAATTTACCGGACTGAGTGCAGGCTCATATAAAATAGTGGTATATGATACGAATGACCAAACTATTCCAAGCCAGGAAATGGAAGTAACACTCGAAATGGCAGACGTTACTCCAATTCCAGCAGTGCAGAAAACATCAGAAACGCAACCTACCTGCGCAAGCCCTACCGGTGGTACACTCCAGTTTACACCTATCAGTAATCCTTCTAGCATAAGCATAAATTATGAACTCTGGTTAGATGGGAAAAGGCTAAATACAGCATCCGGCACGGGTGCAGTTAACTTCAGCACACTCTCTGCCGGCTTATATAAACTCGTTGCAATCAACTCAACATGTACGGAAGATTTCCAGGAACTATTCGTTAACCTCGAACTTAAAGACGCAACACCTATAGTCGGTCTTAGAGGGACTATAACTAATCCTACGTGCGCTAATCCAAATGGCGGCGCTATTAATGCTATAGTAACCGAAAAACCAGCAGGAAGCCTGAAATACGAACTCTGGAAAGGTGGCACATTAAAGAATGGACCTGTTGAGAGCAACACTATTACCAGCATTGCCCTCGGCTCCAGTTACCCGGCAGGTACATATAAAATAGTAGCATACGAAACAGCATGTCCATCCAACAAATCAGAAGTTGACGTAATACTCGAAATGGCGGGTGTAACTAAAATTCCTGCAGTAGAGAAAACAGATGAAACACAACCAAAATGTTATGATCCTCCTACCGGTGTACTCAAGTTTAAACCTATCACTAATTCCGTAGAAATAGATTATGAACTCTGGCTTAACGGTGATCGGGTTCAGACCAACACCACTATCGCCGCCAATACCGAAGTTACATTCTCCACACTCAAAGCCGGCTTATATAAACTCGTCGCTATCAACTCAACATGTGCGGAAGATTTCCAGGAACTGTTCGTCAACCTCGAAAACGAAAAAGTAAATCCAATAGTAATCCAAAAGACGGCAGAAACACAGCCTCTGTGCAACGGTAATTCCGCCAATAATACTCTGGGCGCTCTGGTATTCTCTGCCTCTGGCGGTAGCGGTAAAAATACATTTACTTACACTTTGTGGAAGAACGGCTCGAAAATCGGTGAGACTAATAACGGAAATTTCAGTTCAACAGCAACTCCAAAATTCCACCTCGAGGCAGGCAAATATAAAGTAGTAGTAACAGATGTCGAAGGTTGCGATGCTACCGCAGAACTTGAAGTAGAACTTGCTGTAAAAGATGCAACTCCGCTCACAATAACAGCGACAAGCGTAACTAAACCCACTTGTAACAACACAAGTGGCAACGGTTCTATCACATTCAATATAGGCGGAGGCAACGGTACAACCAAAAGTTATTCCTACACGCTTCTGCATAACGGAGCAGTGAAAACAGCACCGAAAGATGTTACACCCAACCCATTTACAGAAAGCAATCTTTTAGCAGGTACATATAAAATTATTGTAACAGATAAAAATTGTACGTCAAATATAAAAGAACATGAAGTAGTAC
>JAISYU010000112.1 GCA_031269685.1 Dysgonamonadaceae bacterium
TCATCGAGAACTCGCCAATTCTCATCGAGAACTTGCAAATTCTCATCGAGAACTCGATAATTCTCATCGAGAACTTACAAATTATGACAAATACCACGATAAATATAATCGAGAACTCGCCAATTCTCATCGAGAACTCGTAAAATCTCATCGAGATCTCGTAAAATCTCATCGAGAACTCGTAAATTCTCATCGATACCTCGTAAAATCTCATCGAGAACTTGCAAATTCTTATCGAGATGACGCCAATTTTCACCGATACTTAGCCAATCATCATCTTATTTTCTTATTTTATTAAAATCATCAAAGCCTTTAAAGACTTTACAGTCCTTAATCTCATTAAGGTCTCTAAAATCCTTAAAGACTTTACGGTCTTTATTGCCGGTAACAGAACAAAGATTAACAGTATTTATCCTATTTTTTCACTCTCAACTGATAAAATAGGGTAGCGGCATACATATATTTTATGCAGCGCCTTTATAATCACAAATATTAAAAGCATTATCTGATTCTTCGTGATTAATATGATTGTTTAACCATATTAATTAAAAGAATCATTCAAGATTATAGTTCGGACGATTGTTCTGAACTCTTCAATCTCAGTTCTTAACGTCGTTCAGTTGATTTCTTTCTCGATGATGTATTCCGGTCTTTCCTTGATCTCGTCGAAGAGTATCCCAATGTACTGACCAAGAACGCCGATCGTCAGTAACTGCACTCCACCGAAGAAAATCATACCGATCATGATCGACGTCCATCCCGATTCGGCATGAGTATAACCAAAAATCTTGCCGAAAATATACCAGAGGGCGCAAATAATACCAATCAAGACCGCCGTAAAACCAAGCCCGACGGCGATTAATAAAGGCTTCTTGGAAAAATAAAAGAGAGCGGTCGCCGCAAAGGAAAACATTCGCTTAAACGGATACTTTGTAATGCCGGCTTGACGAGCATCGCGAGCATAATAGAACGGAACCTGCCGAAAACCAACCCATGATATAAGACCTCGGATGTATTTGCCGCGTTCTTTGAATCGCTTGAACTGTTCCATAACGCGCGAGTCGATAAGCCTGAAATCACCGGTGTCAACAGGGAAATCAACCTCCGATAATCTGTTGAGGAAGCGGTAAAATTTCCTTGCAGTCCACAATTTCAAACGACTCTCGCCCGCCCTTGAACGACGTACACAGTAAACAACATTCGCCTTCTCGCGCTCTCTGCAGGACAATATGTCGGGAATTAATTCGGGGGGATCCTGCAAGTCGGCGTCTATGATAATGGCAAGGTCGGTCAGGCAATTATGAATGCCCGCCGTAACCGCCGCCTGATGCCCGAAGTTGCGTGAGAAACTTAACACCTTAACCGTCTTGTCATCGGCGGCTATCGCGGTAAGAATTTCCAGTGTCCGGTCGTCGCTTCCATCATTTATGAAGATGATGTGAGTCTCTCTGTCAAGCGCGGTCAGCACACTCTTTAACCGGCGGTAAGTCGTTTCGATAACCGCTTCCTCATTGTAACAGGGGACGATAACGCTTAAAGAATCCATGGTTTATTTTCTAAAAGTGTAATATTTATTGCATATAAAGTTCATGGTAGTGTAAAATATATTGCCTATAATCTGGCAAATGAAGGAAAAGTTAAAGTTGAACACATGCCCAAACAAAACGAATGACAACATATTCAAGTTTATGCTGTTAAGTATGTTAACCAAAAACAACTGGGGAACGTAACATATCATAAACACCAGCGTGAACTTTGCTAACTCAGGTCTCCAATTTCTCTTACTGCGAAATGTCCATCTGCGGTTGAAGAAGAAACTATTTATTAAACCGGCAGAAAAGCCAATTATATTGGCTACCGAATTCTCGATGATCGTCGCCTTCTCTACCCCGCTCACGCCAAAGGCTAACCGAAGGATGATCCATATTACCACAAGCGTGACCGTAGTGTTCATCACGCCGACAATAACATATTTAGTCGTCTGTATCAGTATTGTCTTTTTCATTTTCTTTGCTTAACAACTGCTCAATCTCCTCCTGGCTGAAACGTTTGATATTGGTGAGTATGAAATTATTATCTATAAAGTCGCCAAACTGGTTACATTCCCCTGCCGCATTTTCAAGAAGTACCTTGACGTCACCATTAAATTCATGCAGGAAAACAAGGGTGAAATAGTTGTCACCTATCTCTATCTCTTCAACTTCTCCTTCGTGACGATTGATGTAGTACGGTATTTCTTTTTCAATCAGGTCGCGCTGATAGGCGGAGAACGTCTCCTGTCTATTCGACTTGAAAAGCGCTGCATAACGCAAATTGTTGCCTTTGCCTCCCATACCGGTGGAGATGAATATTAATTTAGAGTCCGAAAACTCCGACTGAAGCATCATATTTGCATGCATATATGCCATGTTTGCAAAGTCGCCGGGATGAAGTTTCCTGTGCTCCTCCAAAGCCCTGAACGCTTTCACGTCACAAGACATAGCAAGAGAAGCAAGGACTACATTCTCTTCCCTCTCAATCAGTTCCGATTTGCCTAATAACTCTATCTGCTCCTCGATGGAGGGTAAATCCAGCGTATTTAAACGTTTGACTATCTTGAAAAACTCCAACTGCTTATCAAACGGCACGTCGGATTTTATTACTTGTAATTGCTTGTTATTCTCCGACAATGACTGCGAAAGTTCATCGAAGAAGTCGTTTCTATTGTTCATCATAACTCATCATATAGTTTTTTTCGTTTACTGAAAAGCGCCTGAAGATAATATCCACTGTCGCAAAAGTATTTCATTATCTCATAAACAGGAATACTGAACGGATATTTCCTTGTGCCCAGACTCACGGCAGTCCTGTTAATAATGGACGATTTGCAATATAACCGTATCGCATAAAGCAGAAATGATATGCCTGCCAAAGCATAACCAAACATGGATAATTTCATGACACCAAATACAATAACGGCTGTCGAACCCATTATAAACAGTATCCCCGACCATGATTCAAATCGCCAAAAGATAACAGGTATAACTTTGTAATATTGTTTCGTTATCGCTCGGTCACGTTTCATCTGACACCAATCAAAAGTATGCAAATGCGTGGAAATTAAACTTTCGGGCGAGAACTCAACGGCTGTGTTTGCCGCTGTCGCTATTTCCTTGACAAACAAATCATCTTCGCCCAACTGTAGGATACGATACTTGCTGAAACCTTTATGTTCCATAAAATGCTGTTTCGTGTAAGCGAGATTCCGCCCATTGCCGGCATAAGGTCTTCCTGTAAGTGCGAGTGCAAGCGGTTTCAAATTGGCAAGGAAATAGTCGAAACTGATAAACCCTGAAAGGAAGCCTTTTTCATCCTTACGGACAGACATTCCGAGAACTATTGATTTCGCCAGGAAATGCCGCGCCATCGAACGTAGCCAGTCATCGGTCACCGGCAGGCTATCGCTTTCCGTAAACAGCAAATTTTCATACCTTGCCGCCTTTATGCCGAGCATTAATCCAAGCTTCTTTCTGCTAATGTTCTTTGTTTCGACCGGAATATGTGTGGAATGAAGATTTGGATACTGTTCCTTAAGGGTATTCAATATTCTTTCATTTTCGTTAGACATGGTTTCGAGCGTTATTATCACCTCAAACTCAGGATAGTTCTGTTCGAGGATAACAGGCAGAACGGTTGAGAGGTTAATGTCCCCATTCTGTATATATACTATTACCGAAACCGGCAATAAACCGCTGTCTTCCAAAAGGTCGGATTTCCCTGATTTAATGTAACGGTAGGGCTTTGCCATTACGAACCACCATAATAACATCTGGATGGCAAATAGCATGAACAGAACCGAGGCAAGTACAATCTCTACTAAGTCAGGCATTGTTGATTATTATGAATATAATGCGCAAAGATATACATTTTCTCTGAAATTGCAAACTCTTTTCTCTGTTTATTCATAGATTTTCTCATGCACAGGTTTACATGATAAGCAGTTTCCGTCGGATTTATAATTATTTGTTTTGTAATTCAATGAAATTCTTCAGGATTTGTTCCCCTGTTTTGCCGCTTTTTTCGGGATGGAACTGGGTAGCATAAAAATTATCTTTTTGCATTGAGGCGCTGAAAGGTAAAATATATTCTGAAGACGCTATTGTATTACTATTTAGAGGGACGTAGTAACTGTGTACGAAATATACAAATTCGCCTTGCGTAATATTGCGGTAGAGGTTTGAACGCAGGTCGGTCAGGGAGTTCCAGCCGATATGGGGTACTTTGTTTTCATGTCTGGCGGGCTTAAATTTGAGCACAGGGACATCAAAAACGTTGAGGCATTGTGTATTTCCTTCTTCAGACGATTTACATAGCAATTGCATTCCGATACATATTCCCAGTACCGGCTGTCGCAGCCCTGCAATTACCTTGTCAAGCCTGTGCGCGCGGAGATATTGCATCGTAGTGCCTGCTTCGCCCTGCCCTGGGAAGACAACACGGTCGGCGCGTTGAATTGTTTCGGGATCGGCGGTTACAACAGGTTCAATACCGAGTCGTTTTAGTCCGTAATCGACCGAATATATATTACCTGCATTATATTTTACTATTGCAACTAGCATAAAATTTCACACAAACGCATGTAAAAGGGAGGTCATTACCTGTTTGAAAGGATCCATATTATCAACGCTCAGGATGGGCACTAAGTATGCTGAAAAACTATCCATTGATTTAAGATCGCAACATTTTTTCAGCAATTCGATCTTGTCTTCATACGGGTATCTGGATGAGAAAATCCAATTTAGTTCTTCGTCGCTCAAAGATTGGGGAACAACACCGGTAGTTAGCATGAACAGATCGTTGGGCTGAATATCTGTTACGTGAAAGGTATCGGCATCTTTCTGGGTTTTGAAAAAAACTTTACCGTCACGGAATTGATATACGCAGCAGTCGCCTGTATGAGTTACGAATACCCCATTTTTTGCGATGTACATCATAGAGAATGTCACAGCCATTTCTTTTGCTGCTGTATTTCCGGAGACATAATCGTCGAAGCGGATTTCCGTGTACCTGACGGCTTTTTCTATAAATTCGGGCAAGAAATCTTCTTCCGGATCGACGAATGAATTTAAATATGCCTGTAAGGAATCACACGCGATTGAGCTTGCTGTTTCGCCACTTGCGGAACTGCCGACACCGTTGCATACTATAAACAGGCGACAGTCGGATGTTGCTGTGCCATCTTTCGGGGAAATCGACTCGTTATAGTCTGCTTTTTTCCCGACATTGTCGGTAAATAACGGTTTTTGTATTTGTATATTCATTATATTCTTTGTGTCGGCAAATTCCGTATTAAAAAATCATTGTGGCATTTTCTATGAATCTGTTTATTTGGCGTTTTCTACTGCGGCTTGGGCTGCTGCGAGCCGTGCGATAGGCACGCGGAACGGCGAGCAGCTTACATAATCGAGACCCACTTTGTGGCAAAACTTGACCGAGCTTGGTTCACCGCCGTGTTCGCCGCAGATTCCGCATTTAAGATTTTGGCGTACTTCTCGACCGCGTTTAGTTGCGAGTTCGACTAATTGACCTACGCCTTTTTGGTCGAGCACTGCGAAAGGGTCATCTTTAAGTATATGCTTATCGAGGTACATTGGCAGGAACTTTGCGACGTCATCTCGGCTGAATCCGAAAGTCATTTGTGTCAGGTCGTTAGTACCGAATGAGAAGAACTCTGCTGCTGTAGCGATTCGGTGAGCGGTGAGAGCGGCTCGCGGAATTTCTATCATCGTACCGACTTTGTACTCTATTTTGTCGCCTTTTTCTGCGAAGACTTTTTCGGCTGTTTTGTCGATGATACGTTTTTGCGATTCGAACTCATATAATATACTTGTCAGGGGCACCATTATTTCGGGATGCACGTCTATACCTTTGGCTTTCAGTTCGAGTGCGGCTTCTATTATTGCCAGGGTCTGCATCTCGGTTATTTCCGGATAGAGGTTTCCGAGTCTGCACCCGCGCAATCCGAGCATTGGGTTTTGTTCGAGGAGACTTTCCACTCTGGCGTGTATTTCTTCGTAGGGCACTCCGATAACTTTAGCCATCTCTTCCTGACCTTTTTCGTCATGGGGGACAAATTCGTGGAGTGGGGGATCGAGTAGCCTTACTGTTACGGGCAATCCGTTCATAGCCTCGAAAATCCCTTTGAAATCGTCGCGTTGTAGCGGGAGTAGTTTTGCGAGTGCCTTACGTCGTCCCGTTTCATCTTTGGAGAGGATCATTTCTCTCATTGCGATGATTTTATCTCCTTCAAAGAACATATGTTCCGTCCTGCAGAGCCCGATACCTTGCGCGCCGAACGATTTTGCTACCGTTGCGTCATGTGGAGTATCTGCGTTGGTTCTGACTTTGAGTTTGGCGTGCTTGTCAGCGAGCGTCATCAGTTCATTGAAATCGCCTGACAGTTCGGGTTCCTGCGTTTCTATTTTGCCGGCATACACGAGACCGGTAGATCCGTTTAGTGAGATCCAGTCGCCTTCTTTGAGTGTTTGGTTTTCTACGGAAAGGGTTTTCAGTTTATAATCTATCTGTATGCCATTAGCGGCGGACACGCAGCATTTCCCCATTCCACGGGCGACAACTGCGGCGTGAGATGTCATACCTCCTCTGGCGGTCATTATACCTTCAGCGACAGCCATTCCACGAAGGTCTTCGGGCGAGGTTTCTATCCTGCAAAGGACTACTTTTTCTCCTCTGTTGACCCATTCTTCCGCGTCATCGGCATGAAATACTATTCTGCCTGTTGCGGCGCCTGGGGAAGCGGGGAGACCTTTTGTGAGTTGTTTTGCTTCTGCGAGGGCGGATTTTTTGAATACCGGATGCAGCAGTTCGTCGAGTTTTTCGGGTTCTTGACGTAGCAGTGCTTCTTTTTCGGATATTTTGCCTTCTTTGAGCATTTCCATTGCGATACGGACCATTGCCGCGCCTGTACGTTTACCGTTCCTGGTTTGCAGCAGCCACAGTTTACCGTCCTGGATAGTGAACTCTATATCCTGCATATCTCTTGCATGATCTTCGAGTTTCTGCTGAATTTCTATGAGTTCTTTTGCGCAATCGGGCATTACTTCTTCCAGTGAGGGGAATTTTGCTTTACGTTCTGCTTCTTCAATACCTTGCTGCGCTGCCCATCTGTAGGAACCTTCGAGGGTTATCTGCTGCGGGGTGCGTATCCCTGCCACGACGTCTTCGCCTTGCGCGTCGATCAGGTATTCTCCGTTAAAAATATCTTCACCTGTCGCGGCATCCCTTGAGAATGCGACGCCGGTGGCGGAAGTTTGCCCCATGTTTCCGAATACCATCGCTTGAACGTTTACGGCTGTGCCCCATTCTTCGGGAATCCTGTACATCTGCCTGTAAAGTATCGCCCTTTCGTTCATCCATGAATCGAACACTGCGCACACTGCTCCCCAGAGTTGTTCCCATGGCGATTCGGGAAAGTCTTTTCCCGTTTGCGCTTTGACTGCAGCCTTAAATTTTTTGACTAACAGTTTAAGGTCATCGACATTAAGTTCGGTGTCGAACTTTGCTTTTTTGGCGTCTTTGACGTCTTCGATAATCTTTTCGAATGGATCTATTTCCGTTTTGGAAGTCGGCTTCATACCGAGCACAACATCTCCGTACATTTGGACGAATCTCCTGTAGGAGTCCCATGCGAACCTGTGATTTCCTGATTTTGCGGCGATACCTTCGACCGCATCGTCGTTCATACCGAGGTTAAGCACGGTATCCATCATACCCGGCATTGATACCCTTGCGCCTGACCTGACGGAGACGAGACAGGGGTTAGCCTTATCGCCGAATTTCGTACCGGTAGCCTCTTCTATGTTTCTGATAGCGTCTTCTACTTCGGCTTTCAGCAGGGCGACTACGGCATCTTTGCCGAGTTTATTGTATTCGGAGCATACTTCTGTGGTGATCGTGAAACCTGGCGGGACTGGCACCCCGATAAGGTTCATTTCCGCGAGGTTAGCGCCTTTACCTCCGAGGAGGTTTTTCATGTCTGCACGACCTTCGGCGGCGCCGTTACCGAAAGTGTAAACTCTTTTTTTATTCATACTAAATTGATTTTGTTATTTGATATTTTCCGACTTATTTTCCGATAAATCGCCGGCAAAAGTACTAAATTTTTGCAAAACATCCGCAATCGCCGTTAAAAATTTGCTTTTGGGGATGGTATCAGCCGCGTTATTGGAGATAAATATTTTGTTTAAAAATGCATATTTCTCGATATTATGTAATAAAAACTTAAATATTTCGTTAGAATATTTGGTCATTTAAAATAAAGTGTATATCTTTGCGGCATATTTTTTAATAACAATCACAAATTAAACACAAAGCAATATGGAAGCAAGCATAGAGAAACAAATTTCCAAGATTGAGTCTGGAATAAACACAAATGCTGCCAATTTCGGCAAGGTAACGGGGATATGTATCACCTTTGGACCGGCTTTTGACCCTGCCAACCCGTTAATTAAAGTTGCAGCCCAGCAGGAATTACTTGCGCGGGTCAGACATGCGATAAACGACGTCGATTATGCCAAGCCGTTGGCGGAGAGGGCTGAGAGCGACAGGTTTGATAAATTTGCGGCGTTGCCTCTTCTCGCCACGCGCATCCAGGCTGCGGCGATCGTCCTTGAGTTACCTGCAATGGTGATTGAAAATATCAAGGAAATTGTCCGCAAGATACGCGGGAAGCGCAAAAAGGCGCTGAAACCGGAATCTTTTTCTGTAGGCAACGAGCCGAAGAAACATATTTCGGTCTCTCAGGTCAGTTTTGCCGAGCAGATTGAGCATTTCACGCAGTTAGTTATGCACGTCTCGACGCAGCCTGAGTATGTACCGAAGGAAGCCGACCTTAAAGTCACCGCACTTAACGCTTTCCTGCAGTCTCTCGGCATAGCCAACGACGCAGCGAACTCGGCATTGCAGACTTTGGCGGACGCCCGCAAGGTACGTAACGATCTGCTTTATGCACCTGAGACAGGGATGATTGACGTAGCCATGAAGGTGAAGCAGTATGTCAAGTCGGTCTTTGGGGCAAACAGTCCTGAGTATAAGGAAGTGTGGCACATCAAGTTTGAAAGACGGAAAATATAATTGAATAACAAAGAAATTTTCTTTAAGGTCTTTAAAGTCCTTGAAGCCCTTAAAGACCTTTCTTTAGATATAACGAGACACTTAATAATAATAATACTTGTCAAGAGACGTTAATGATAAACATTGTTAAAGGATTTTTTCAGGACGCCTGATGATGTGAATCGGCAGGCGTCAACTTTTATAATAAGGTTAGTAAATATAGTTTTTATTTCATAAGTTATTAAGGAGGCGCCTGATGATGTGAATCAGCAGGCGTCAAACGTTAGAGTAAAATTACTTACTATGTTTTTAATTAATAAAATTAGTATTGAGGCGCCTGGTGATGTGAATCAGCAGGCGTCAAGCATTAGGGTAAAATTACTTATTACGTTTTAAATTAATTAAGTTGTAAATGTGGCGCCTGCTGATGTGAATCGGCAGGCGTCAGCCGTTAGGGTAAAATTACTTATTACGTTTTAAATTAATTAAGTTGTAAATGTGGCGCCTGGTGATGTGAATCGGCAGGCGTCAGCCGTTAATGCGGCATTAAAAAACGTCCTGTCAAGGACGAATATAACTAACCCCCAATGAAGCGCAGCGATTGGGGGTGAAAAACCCCCCGCCGCCTTCTGAAAACCCCCCTCCTCCTTCTGAAAAACCCCCGCCCCCTCGCCAATTCTCACAACCCGCAGGGTTGAATATAAATAACCCCCAATGAAGCGCAGCGATTGGGGGTTAAATGCGACCGCCCCCTGGGAATGTAACTCAACCGCACACCAAAATAACTCAACCGCACACCAAAATAACTCAACCGCATAGCAAAATAACTCAACCGCACAGCAAAATAACCCGACCGCATAGCAAAATAACCCGACCGCACAGCAAAATAACCCGACCGCATAGCAAAATAACTCAACCGCATAGCAAAATAACTCAACCGCATAGCAAAATAACTCGACCGCATAGCAAAATAACTCAACCGCACACCAAAATAACTCAACCGCACACCAAAATAACTCAACCGCATAGCAAAATAACTCAATTTCGGAGCGAGATCACCCATCCGCCTTTTAAAAAATCCTTAAAGCCTTTAAAGCCCTTAAAGTCTTTTTTAAAAAAAGCCCGGCTGCGGAGCGAAATCACCCCACAGCCTCGACATCTTCAATTAATGGTTTGCAGGAAACCTAAAACTGTTTCAGCACATCCAGCATCGGCTCGACAGATAACGGTTTACCGGTCGCTCGAATCATCCAATGCTCGGGAGTAAGCCTGCCGAGCCTGAATATACGCTCTACCTCCTGTCCAAAATCCTTGCCCGACAGGTAATCTTCCAGTTGAAACTCAATAATCTGCCCGTATGCGTACGCCGATAAGTAAAGAGGATAACTCAAAATATGGGAATAGATGGCAAGTACCGGTTCATCGCGAATCCCAAACACCGGCGCGTAATACTCATTCCATATCTCCTTCGCCAAACGCATAACGTTGTCCTTCAATTGCATCTCCGTCGCGGAAGGATTCGCGTAAAGCCATTGCCATGTACGAATGTCAAGCAGGGATACCCCCGTTATCTCATACATATTCCAAACCTTGTCAAGTCCAAGCATACGCTTCAACTCAGAATCGTCGCCCGCGATGCCTAAAAGATCCAGATCCCGCTGCTGGAAAATAAAAGCGAGAGCCTCTGTAAAGGCGGTATTGGGAACTCCGCTCATCGTATAATAATCCATACCGTAAAGCGAAAGAGTCTGCTCAACATTATGCCCAAATTCATGTATCGCTATGTTATATCCCTTATAGTCCAGACCACCTTCAGGAATCCTCGTCCGCAAGCGAGAACACTGCCCGCGCATCGACGAAGCCCAAGCGTGTCCCGACCCTCGCGCGGCGTCAACCTCTATCTTTGCCGCGATCTCAAACGCGCGATCGCGAACAAATCCCAGTTTCACAAGGATATTGGGAAGATCTTCCTTCAATGCCCCCGCGTCAGGATAAAGACCCCTCGTTATATTGCTCAACACATCCTCATCCAAAGCGCTGCGCAACTTAAACCCGTCATACCAAATATCAAACGCGCGAAGAGAACGACCAAGACGGGAAGCAACCATCTTACCCGCTTTCATAAGTTCCGGCGAAGACAGGAAATCCCGAAAAAGTTTCTCAGCATCTTCAACATCCACTTCCATACTTCCCGAAAAATGCCGCTCTATTGCATCATTACCCGTGTAACGATCCATAGCGCTGATCGCCTTAAAGTTATTAAGCAGGATACGATAACGAATATCCGATTCCGGTGTCTTACCCGACGCCTTGCCATCCCGGAATAACTCGTTAGTATACGGATTCCACTCGTAATCTCCGCAATTAATCGCCTCTACCGGAATATCCTGGTTGATAATCCGCTTCATAACCTCGTATAAAGTCTGCTGCTTATCAAGACCTGACCCGGAATTATTATAATTAGCCTTTATCTCGTCGCGAAGATTCCAGTGAGACAGCAGAACCTTACCTTCATCGAAAATCCTTTCCCCAGAATTATTTAATAAATGCCCGGCATGGATATTATATGCGGAAACATACGCGTCGGCATCGCTCAATGCCTTGGCAGCCGCCTGCTGAACCTCGGCAGGTACGCGGGAAGTAAACATATCTCCCAAACGCGCGTAAGCCCATGCAAGACGGTCTTCGCCCAGCGCCTGCTTCTCCCGAAGAGAATACTCAGGGAAGTTAAGGGTTATAAAAAAAGCCAATTGATTAGCATACAGATCGTCGCTCAAATGAATGCCCGGACTGTAAGAAGCAAAACGTTCGTCGATACCAAGAATCGGACCGGTATCAAGTTGCATATTACGTGTCAAACCAAGCGTCATGTTGTTGAAATTACCCGCAATCACCTCCAAATATTCGCTTATCCTCAGAAAATTCCTCTCCTTCTCATTAGGATCCGCAATATAATTCTCGACACAAAACCGGACGAAATCAGCCTCACTACCATCTTGCCGTTGCCAAAGCTTGGCAGTTTGCCGGACACCCTTATCAAGCAAGACACTGTCGATCTCGATTACGGCGCTTTCCTTCAATTCCGAAATAGTTTTCTCAATAACCGACAGAGATATAACCCCCGCCTGACGTTCTTTACTACACGCAGTCATACATATAACTGTAATTAATAATAAAAATAAGTGTTTCATAAATAATATCTCTTTCAATTTCTTCATTCCTTCACTTGCCTTCTCGCGTATAAAGATCACGCTGGAAGGAGCGGGGACATCTTTCGGATCAATCAGATAGACCGGAGTTTCCTTGCGGAGATAATGAATGAGACCGGCAGCGGGATAGACCTGCATTGAAGTGCCGATAATCACTGCAATATCAGCATCGGCAATGATTTCAGCCGCATGGTCGATCATTGGTACTGCCTCGCCAAACCAGACAATATACGGACGAAGGATTGAACCGTCGCCAGCCTTCTCCCCGTCATTGATAGCGCGATAACCGATGTTGACGACTTCGGTTTTACTTTCATTGCAAGCCTTGACAAGTTCACCATGCAAATGTATAACATTCGAACTGCCGGCGCGTTCGTGAAGATCATCAACATTTTGCGTAACTACGGAAACATTAAAATCCTTTTCAAGGGAAGCGATAAGCAGATGACCTTCGTTAGGTTCTGCCAGAGCAAGTTGAGTGCGTCGAGAATTATAGAAATGTTGCACAAGAGCAGGATTTTTGTACCATCCTTCGATACTGGCGACCTGCATCACGTCATAGTTTTCCCATAGCCCACCCGAATCTCGGAAGGTAGTGATACCGCTTTCGGCACTCATTCCTGCACCTGTTAGAAAAACTATTCGCTTCATATATCCTCATATTTTTGTGATTTCGGCAATCAGTTTGTTGCCGAGTTCAATTTTTTTGCGTGTATTATCTTTTATTTCCCTTACAAAAATATTGTTCTCAAATTCACCTCGCACGATTTTGAAATCACGGTCAATATCATCATCATTACCATCAATTCCGAAACCAACACGAAATTCGGTAGCAAATTCTTTTTGCGCATCGGCACAGATCAGATTATCGAGAGACACGACGCTATCTTTCCATACCTCGACAATACGCACAACATCAGCAACGGCAAACTTTTCGACATCCATTCCGAACCACTTTTCAATAAGATCAACCGTCCATCTCCATTCATACATGCCGTAATAGCAATGCATTTTTGCAAAACGTTCCGAGATAGCATAGAGTGAATCGGTATCTCCGGTTTTAATATCTGTGAGCAGTCTGTCGACCTCGCTCTTTGGAGTAGTTAGACCGGCAATATCAATCCATTCGCCGGTACCGGTAACAGTATTGGGTAACAGTCGTTTCTTGAGATCTTCGGCACTGTCGAAATGTAAACCATCGATTCGTCTGACAAGAGAATCTCCGATGAATACATTAACCGCCAATTCGTAGAGCCTGAGACCCTTTTCGAGTGCGCTACGGTATATCCTGGTATTATTCCAATAATAGGAATCGCTCTCGGTTCCTTTCAAACTTGTAAGAATCCCTATACCTTTTAGAATCCTGCTTACGGAAAACGGGCTAAGGAGATTAAAATTGATACAGTCTAATTGTTTACTTCCGGTTCGCCGGTCACGGGTTTCCCACTTCCGTGCATCGCGGAAAGTCCCCGCGCTACGGATATTAATGCAGGGAACCAGGACACTTTCGCCGTCTTGTTCGATTAGATAAGAGAACGGCATATCCGAAGTATCAGGATGCTTATAGTGCTTCCCCATTATCAAACTGAAAGCGCCGATTCTTGCGGGCAGCATGATATAAGAGTCACTTCCGGTCTTCACTCCACGATCCATAATACACTGGTGTACAGGACCAAGTTTATACAAATGATTGCTTTGGTTTGAGCCGCTTCCGGCATTCAGGAATGAATAATATCCTGCGATAAGGAGTGTAGATTTATGATGCGTTACCGTGTATGGACCGGCAAAGACAGAACACGCTTCGCCATTGAGGCAAATGCAATTAGAGAAGAATAAAGAACTTTCGGCAGAAAACTGTTTCCCTATGATACAACCTTCTCCCACAAAAGAATCGAACACATTCGCGCCCTGTGAGAGTTCGGAATTACCACAGGCAATAAAATTATCTGCGATTACGCCGGGACCTATATAGACCGGAGCCTCTTTGCAACTGCACAGTGTTCCGTTAGTCATACTCTGAACGCCTTCAACGCAGGCAAATTCCCCGATTCGCATATTCTTAATAATCCTGCAACCGGATACTCTTGCAAATCTCCCGACAATCCCCATGTCCGATTCTATTGACCGCACATATTTATTTATCATCTCTGTAATCCGGTCAATCACGTCAGGTTTATACCTGTACAGCACCATTATGTAAGTTATTTGCGCTGAGAGCCGGTCGAAGATAGGGATTTTCCTGCCGCCCGTCTCATCGAGCACATTAATTAGCAGTCCGTTTCCGAAACTGCTAACTTTATCTACTGCCAGCAGGTCCACATTTTCGATGATCGCGCCTTCCTGAATAGTATAATTTGCGATATTTCCAGCATTATTTATGTAGACATTATCGCATACCTTACAATTATGAATGGAAGAATTGAAGATCCCCGCATGTTTTTTCACGCCGCCGACGAGTTCGACTTCATTATTGTATATCCCAAGTCTGACTTTACCGGAAAAAACAACATTACGCACGAATTCCGTATCGAATCCTTCGCTAACATTTACTTTTCCCCAGTCATTGCAACTGCAACCCCGGGCGCACAGCGACTTTACTTCAAGTCTCGACAATCGGCGATACATAACAGGTAAAGAATAGAGAAAGAGCGAGAAACGGGGCTCGAACCCGCGACCCCGACCTTGGGAAGGTCGTGCTCTGCCAACTGAGCTACTCTCGCAAAAGAGGTGCAAAGGTAAAACAAAAAATTGACATTATTCACTGCTTGAGATAAAATAAATACTTAATCAAACCTTATAAGTTCACAGGGATCGAGAGCAATACCATTGTGCCAGATCTCGAAATGTAAATGACTGCCGGTCGAATATTTCCCTGTATTACCGACAAGTGCGATTACATCTCCTGCATCTACCGTCTCGCCCTGTGATTTCAGTAGTGCCGCGCAATGTTTATACGTTGAAAAGAATCCGTTTGCGTGTTGAATTTGCATCACATAGCCAATATTGGGATCGAATCCTGCGAAGACGACCGTACCTTTTTGGACGGTGATAACGGGTTCACCTTCAGCGGCGGCAATATCAATCCCGTAGTGCTTCGACTGCAAATCAAACTGCGACGAAATAATCCCTCTCGCAGGCTTGTAGAATACCGGCTTTTCAAGTTGCATCGCGGCTTCGGACTGAAGGTTGAGGTTGAATCGTTCTTCTTCTTCATAATTTCGGATAAACGACTCGGTATATTTCGATTTCTCAAGTTTCATTTCCTCCGGCGACTTAACTCTGTTACTTGCCACCGGCACGCTGTCCGCATTGAGAGTTCCATTCAGCGCCGCCCTCACATTATTAATATATTGCGTCTGTATCAGCAGTAGATTCTCCAATGAGTCGGTTTTCAGGGCGTTTTCAATAATAGATTCCCGCACATCGGCAGGCAAATATCCGGGCAAATAGTTACGAATCGGAGTTTCAACGATAACAATCGCAGTAATCGCAATCATTGCCGCGACGAGGAAAAACACCATGAGAATACCCTGCAAGCGCGACAAACGTAACGAGAAAACCTCTTCCAAGGTATGCTCATTCAGGAAAGAAAGTTTGTATTCAAATCGCAGTTTCTCCCAGAATACGCCTTTGTTAAACTTTATCATCAGTAGATTCGGAAATGAAGTCGCAAAGTTCGGTAAAAAATTGGAGATACGCAAACAAAAGCAGTTGTACTTTACCTCCGGGATGCCTTTGTTCGAGCCTCATGTTATTTTACATTCACTATCATACTCAATGTTTATACTTTCGTTCAATCCTGTTATTCATCATCGTCGTCGTCATCATCATCGGACGTATCATCATCGCCGATGCCAATTTCCGAATTATAGCGGTCAATGGTAGGTTGCATTGCCGCCACACGCCGCCGATATTCTTCGGGGTCGTTTTGTTCGAGGTCGCGCCATTCTTTTTCGACTTTGTCTGCTAATTTTTCTATTTCTTCAAATGTCATAACTAAATAATATTAAGAAAACCTTTTTGCCGTTATATTCTTTTCTTCAATCCCGAAAGACGTATTATTGAAGAATAAAACTTCTTTGTTGATTTTAGGGTGTAAAGATACCGTTTTTTTCCGATATGTCTGATGTGCCACACTCGCTTTTATTCTTTATTTCTATCAACACTTCTACCGTTCACCTCGCAAAGACAACGATTCCTATATAATAGAAAAGTAATAACTTTTTATTATAGCGAATCTCATTAAAGACGTAAAGCGCTGACTTTTAAAGCCGGCGTTTTATGTTTTAAACCTAAAAATTTAGGTTTTTGACTGATATTTTTCAGTCATCAACTGATATTTTTAGGTTTTCATGTGAAAAATTTCAGTCATCATCTGATATTTTTAGGTTTTCAACTGATATTTTTCAGTTGTCAACCTATATTTTTAGGTTTAAAACCTAAACGTTTATGTTTTTATCTGATATTTTTAGGTTTTTGACTGATATTTTTCAGTTGTCAACCTATATTTTTAGGTTTAAAACCTAAACGTTTATGTTT
>JAISYU010000125.1 GCA_031269685.1 Dysgonamonadaceae bacterium
CCCTCGTCGGAGATTTATGACGGGTTGGGAGCGGTATATGACTACGGTCAGAACGGGGTAGAACTCAAGAACAATATAAAGCGTTACTGGTGGGACAGTATGACACTGCTTCACGAGAATGTGGCAGGCATTGACTCCGCCATATTCATGCACCCCACTGTTTGGAAGGCGTCGGGGCATGTCGATGCCTTCAATGATCCTCTTATTGACAACCGCGATTCTAAAAAGCGTTACCGTGCCGACGTTCTCATAGAGGAGCAGTTGGCAAAGTACGACGACAAGATAGAGAAGGAGATAGAGAAAGCCGCAAAACGTTTCGGCGAGGCGTTTGATGAGGCGAAGTTCCGCGAGACTAATCCTCGGGTACTTGAGTATCGGGCAAAGCGTGATACTCTTCACAGCCGCTTTGCGAAGGCTCTAAATGACGGCAGCCTCGAAGAACTTAGGCAAATCATAGTCGATGAAGAGATAGTATGTCCCATTTCCGGCACACGCAACTGGACCGACGTACGGCAATTCAACCTGATGTTCTCTACCGAAATAGGATCGACCGCCGACGGTGCGATGAAGATCTACCTTCGTCCAGAGACGGCGCAGGGCATCTTCGTCAACTTCCTGAACGTGCAGAAGAGCGGGCGCATGAAGATACCGTTCGGGATAGCGCAGATCGGCAAAGCGTTCCGTAACGAGATAGTAGCCCGCCAGTTTATTTTCCGTATGAGGGAGTTTGAGCAGATGGAGATGCAGTTTTTCGTCCGACCCGGCGAGGAACTTGAATGGTTTAACCGCTGGAAAGAGACCCGCATGCGCTGGCACAAGGCGCTGGGGTTGGGCGATCGCAAGTACCGCTTCCACGATCACGACAAACTTGCACATTACGCCAATGCCGCTACCGACATAGAGTTTGAGATGCCGTTCGGGTTTAAGGAAGTGGAAGGTATTCATTCGCGGACCGACTTCGACCTCGGCAGCCACGAGAAATACAGCGGTAAGAAGATACAGTACTTCGACCCCGACCTTAACCGGTCATACACGCCGTACGTGATAGAAACCTCGATTGGCGTTGACCGTATGTTCCTCAGCGTCCTTGCCGGATCGTATTCCGAGGAGACTCTTGAAGGCGGCGACGTCCGTACTGTGTTGAAGATCCCGCCTGTCCTGGCGCCGGTTAAGATAGCGGTTTTGCCGCTGGTAAAGAAGGACGGGCTACCGGAAAAGGCTAGGGAAATAATGGACGCAATGAAGTTCAATTACCACTGCCAATACGACGAAAAAGACTCTATCGGCAAACGTTACCGCCGCCAGGATGCTATCGGTACACCGTATTGTATCACCGTCGATCATGAGACGGTCAACGACGGCGCAGTCACTGTCCGTTACCGCGATACCATGCAGCAGGAGCGTATCCCCATTGCCGCCCTTGAGGAAGTTATCGCCGACAAGTTAAGCATGAAGAATTTACTGAAAGAGATAGGCAAGCAATGACAAGCCGCTGTTTTATACTTAACCGGAGCACGCCGATATTCGGCGACAATGTATGCCTGCATACAACGACAATGTATGCCTGCATACAACGACAATGTACGCCTGCATACAACGACAATGTATGCCTGCATACAACGACAATGTATGCCTGCATACAACGACACGGAAAGCCGGCATTCAATGACATTGGATGTCAAGGCTCTGTGACTCTGCACGTTGGGATACGACAACAATTTACGCCTGCACTCGACGACAATGAGCGCCTGTGTGTATACACTTCCGCTGCAGGCACTCGACGACAACGTGCGCAGGCACATATCGGCGAGGTATGCAAAAAACAGTAATCAATACTATACATATCAATAAATTAAACAAAGGAAAACATCATGCAATCAAAGACTAAGCAAGACAACAGTTCCACATTGAACAAGATCCGGCAAGGACGCGAAAGGACTAATATCCTCCGTAAATACGAACAGGCGTCAATCGCCTTCCTGGTCGAACGAATGCCTGCCTGGGTGACTTCCGACATGCTGACCGCCTTCGGGCTATTCGGCTCTGTTATCACTTTCCTGGGGTTTATCCTCGCCAGATTCTGCGACAGGTGCCTGCTGCTGATCAGCATAATCGGGTTCATCATCAACTGGTTCGGCGATTCGCTTGACGGGCGACTCGCATACTACCGCAATAAACCGCGCAAATGGTACGGCTTTTCCCTGGACTTCTGTACAGACTGGATTACCGCTATCCTTATCGGCTTAGGGTACTTGCTATATGATAACAGCAACTGGGAACTGTTCGGATTCATCTTCGCCGTCCTTTACGGGCTGGAGATGATGATAGCATTGCTCCGATATAAGATAATCAACGCATACTCCATTGATTCGGGAATACTTGGACCGACGGAAGTAAGGATTATTCTCGCCCTGATACTTATACTGGAAGTTGTAGTACCGGGATCGATAGTATTTTCGGTGATAGGAGGCAGCCTGCTGCTGGTAGTAACCTGCGCCTCAGACTTCATGAAACTGCTTAAAATGGCGGATGCGAGGGATAAGGAAGAACGCAAGGCAAAGAGTCAGGCGAACATCACGACTGCCGATTCATCCATCTGACCGTTAACCGGCGGATTGTGCTTGGAGAGGCGGATTTCCACGCCTTTGACTTCGGGAAATCGCCCTTTGATGCTGCGAATGATCCTTCCGGCTACATGTTCCAGAAGGTTGGACGGTATCGACATCTCACCCTTCACAATCTCGAAGATTAAAGCATAATCGACGGTATCTTTCAGGGAATCGGACACGGAAGCGATAGACAGGTCGATGCCTATCCGCAAATCCACCGTGAAAATGTTCCCCGTCTTCCGCTCCTGGGGGAAAACGCCGTGAAAGGCATGGAAAGTCATCTTCTTCAGTTCTATATAATCCATTATAACCTGCTTTTACTGTAAATTTCCCGCGCAAAGTTACGGTTTTGTTTGTAGGTACACAAATAAATAGTACTTTTGCGGGCATATTATAAATTTAAGATGAGGAATAAGGAAACAATAACGTCGGGGATCGCACATAACGCTTTGGCTCTTGAAACTGTTGTGAAGGGGAATATAAAGGCGGAAGAAGACCTTCGTATAGACGGCAAGATTGAAGGGGACATTGAATGTAGCGGGCGTGTCATAATCGGGCAGCAGGCAGAGGTTAACGGCGGCATAAAATGTGAGAACTGCGACCTGTACGGCAAAGTCGAAGGGAATATATATACCGGCGATACTGTCCGGCTGAGGGCGTCGGCATATCTGAACGGCGACCTAACAACCAAATTCATAGAGATAGAGATCGGCGCAATGTTTAACGGAAGTTGCCGGATTGTTAACGGTAAACCATAAGTAGTTTCGCTGTTTGATTATGATATTACCGGTTTACATTTACGGGCATCCGATATTAAGGAAAGTTACACGGGACATCCCTGCGGATTACCCGGGCTTGAAGGAACTTCTCGCAGACATGTACGAGACAATGGAAAATGCAGAAGGAGTAGGTCTTGCTGCAACCCAGATAGGTCGGGAAGACCGCATACTTGTCGTAGATCTCAATGCCCTGAACGAACCCGCGCTCAAGGGATTCAGGAAGACATTTATCAACGCGCACATCGTGGAACTTGACGGAGAGGATGAGACAATGGAAGAGGGTTGCCTGTCTATTCCGGGTGTCCACGAGAAAGTGCTTCGCAAGAACAGGTTGCGGCTGAAATACCTCGACGAAAACATGCAGCCGCACGACGAAGTATTTGAGGGTTATAAGGCTCGCGTACTGCAACACGAACTCGATCACCTTGAAGGTGTAATGTTTACCGATCACATTCAAGGTATAAGGAAACAGATGATACGTTCCAAACTCAACCGCCTGATTGAAGGACGGACCAACTGCAAGTATAAAGTGAAAGCTGCACCTAAAAGATAACAGAATTATAATTATAGTTATATGAAACGCCTCGCAATAATAATTTCCCTCCTGCTTGCATCCTTAGCAATATTCCCTTCGCAGGCACAGATCAACACAAAGCGGATGTTGACCATCGGGCGTAATGCACTATATTTCGAGGATTACGTACTTTCCATTCAATACTTTAACGAAGTCATCAAGGCAAAGCCGTATCTTGCCGAGCCGTACCTTTACCGCGCCCTTGCGAAACTCAACCTCGACGACTTTCACGGGGCTGAGACCGACCTTACGTACTGTATAGACCGGAATCCGTTCCTTGTCTTTGCGTATCTCTACCGTGGCATCGCGCGGCAGTCGGAAGGCGAATATATTGCCGCAATATCCGACTATAACAAAGGGCTCGAATACAGACCGGAGGATCGTCAAATGCTTATCAATAAAGGCATAGCCCAGATCCAGAGCAAAGACTTCGACTCGGCTGCAGTTACCTTCGACATTCTCCTGAAATACCATCCGAAGATGCAACAGGCATACCTTATGCGGAGCAATGTCCATGCAGAAAAGGGGGATACCGCCATGGCGTTTCAGGATATAGAGCAATCCCTTATCTTAGACAGGTTCTACGCGCCGGCATACGGTCAGCGTGCTATCCTTTTACTGCAGCAGGAGAGATACGGAGATGCGGAGTCGGACTTCAATGAAGCGATCCGCATAGAACCAAGGCAGATAGCATATTACATCAACCGAGGTCTTGTACGTTTCCACTTGAATAACCTGCATGGCGCTATGGACGACTATGATGCGGTAATAACTTTGAGTCCTGAGAACACGATTGCCCGTTTCAACCGCGGGTTACTGCGGGCTCAGGTGGGGGAACTTAGCCGTGCGGTCGAGGATTTTGACGTTGTTATACGGAACGAGCCGGACAACTTCATGGCAATCTATAACCGCGCGATATTGAACGAAGAGACCGGTAAATATCCCGATGCTATTAGGGATTTGGATATGGTATTGGATGAATACCCGAACTTTGTCCCGGGATATTATTTCCGTTCGGAAGTAAAACGTAAAATGAAAGACGCCAAATCTGCCGATATTGACTACTGGTTCGCGCATGACCTGGAGCAAAAGTTACGGAAAGAGAAAGAAAACGGCAAGATCGTTACGGGTCGCGGCGTATTTGATACCGAACAGGAGGCTGAAATTGACGGTAAGGAATATTCCGACGGGAAAAAGACGCGGCAACGCTCGGATCGCAGCATTGAAAAGTTCAGCCGGCTGGTGGTATATGACAGGGATGATGAAATACAGTCGGCGTATGGTAATGAGATCCGCGGACGGGTACAGGATCGCAATGTGAAGGTTGATTTACAGCCGCAGTTTGTAATAACCTACTATGAAAAAGTTGGTAACTTCGACCAGACGATCAACCACTATAACAAAACCTTACAGGACTACAACGCCCGCAAGGCATTGAAGATGCAACTTAAAACAGCCAACCGCGAAGCGCCGTTGACCGACGGGCAGGCGGAATATCATTTCCGGTCGATCGACGAATACTCGCTTGCTGTTGACCGTAACCCTGAAAACGCCGACGCATACTTCGGCAGGGCGTTGGATTTCATGGTAGTACAGGATCTTACGGAAGCGATTGGGGATTATTCCCGCGTAATAGAGATTGATCCATCGTTCCTGCTGGCGTATTTCAACCGCGCGGTCGTCCGTTACAAAAAGATTGAGATAGAGATAGCCGGCGAAACCGACGAAAGCAAGATGACGCTCAACATTCGCCGAACGGAACGCAAAAACCTTTCCGGGCAGTCGAAGCAGTTCCCGCAAAACGTTGATGCGATGTCGCAAAACACTGTACCGTTACCTGTTGAGAACAGCAATGCCTACGAGTTCGAGCAGATCCTGCGCGACTATTCCGCCTGCATACGCATCAATCCCGACTTTGTATATGCATGGTATAACCGCGCCAATATCCGCTGTTTACAGAAAGATTTCCGCGCAGCGATCGCCGACTACGATGAGGCGATAAACCGCAACCCGCTATTTGCGGAAGCCTATTTCAACCGCGGATTGAGCAGGCTTTACATTGGCGAAACCGGAAAAGGCATAGCAGACCTCAGCCGCGCCGGTGAATTGGGGCTTGCGGACGCTTACAGTATCATAAAAAAGATGAATGTTGATTAGGCGGCTTGTGGCTTTAAGCCGTTAAGGTCTTCAAGGTCTTCAAGGTCTTTAAAGTCGTTAAGGAAATTATAAAACTATTCCGTTTTGACGCACATCTTTCAGGAAGCCTGATTTATCATTGTCTCCCCATATTAATACGGGTTCTATCAAGTTGCTTACCTGGCGTCTCAATTTCCATAGCAAAGGAACGGAATCAAAATAATCACCTTCAACAGAGTTCACCACTACTGCAATATCAATATCGCTGTCTTGACGTTGCGTTCCTTTTCCGTATGAACCGTAAAGAATCACATCCTCAACATCGAAGTGCTGCATAACAAGATTTTTGTAGGCTTTCCCTAAATTTATAGCTGCTTCTGTATCCATTTTATCAATTCCTTTGTTTCGTTTAACAGTTCTCTTTTTCCGAATTATTTCTGCAAAGATAACGCTTTTTTCGCATTTTGGCTTTAAGGTCTTTAACGCCTTTTTTTCACTAATTATTCTCCAACTCCTGTTTCAGCATTTCATAGATTTCCATCAGGGATTTCTGGTAAAGATTATTTTCCGTATTTGATAATTGTTTGAAAACATTTGAATTATAAAACAATTCCGTTGCTTCCAATTCGGACAGGTTTTTTTTCTCTACTAATTCAAGAATTACTTCTTCGGCTATTTGTTCTGTTTTGCTGATAATTTCACGACTTGGGTTACTGATAACCTGTAAAGAATGAACTGTGCAAAAACAAATTTGATGTGTTGGCTCGTGATATCGGAGTTCGCTCAAAAAATCGGCTTTTGAAACCAGACTGTCCAAGTAATCGTAAATACGGCTTGTAATGCGGTCGTTGGCAATCGGTCCTTCTATAAAATCGTAATTGTGCAACTGATTTTCGGTTTTGTTCATGCGGTTCATAACCACAAAATCGAGCCATTCTTCCGTGTAATCGTCAAACCGTAAAATATCAAAGTCTTTGTCATTGAAAAAATATTTTCCAAACTCAAACTCGGTTACAACACCCTCAGGTTGTCCGTTTCGTGCAGCGATTCGTTTCGCCCATTCTTCTGCGTGTCTGCGATTTTTAGTCACATAAAAGCCTTGACCGAAATCTTTGTTCCGTTCTGTTTTTGAAAGGTCTATTTCCTTTATTTTCGTGTAACTGCCATGATATACTTTCATCTCAAACCTCCATTTTTACGACAAACTTCATACAGATCGCGCAATCCATAATAGCGGTCATCGGTATGCATTGCCCACCAGTGTTTGAACAGAAAATCCAATCCTCCATATTGCTTGAGATATTGATATGCTGCAGGTTTATTCATCTTGAATGCTTCTGCAAATTCGAGTATCATGAATGAGATGAATGAAATTTTATTTCTAACCGGTCTGTTGATTTCCTTTGTTTCCATATCCAAAACATTTCTGCAAAGATAACGCTTTTTTCTTATTTTGGCTTTAAAGTCTTTAAGGTCTTTAAAGTCTTTAAGGTCTTTCCCCCCTCTTTAAAGCATCAAAGGCGTCACATCACGTGAAACCTTCGACTAAGCAAGTTTTTTTACTTATTAAAATTCTTCTTTTACTCTTGTGTTCTTTTAATTTTTTACGTTACTTTTAAGTTTTCCTATGTGTTTTCAAAGCGCCTTATAAATTTATTTACCTTTAATTGATAATCGCTGTTACTGTTTCGCTCCAAGGACCGGGTTCATTGCGGGTGCTTTTCCAGCGTAAACGGTAATGGACGACTGTACCGACCATGCTGAGCGGGTAATTGACGACGAGGTGGTCGTTGCTGCTGAATCCGACGTATTGGTATTCGTCATCGGATTTCGGTTCGTCGCCAAGTTTGTGCCATACCTCGAATCCGCGGACGTGTTCCGGTTTTGCGCGACCGGAGGAGTGGCTGTCTTTTACCCTGAGCGTATGCTGTTGGCGTTTGGAGTAGTCGACGGTACCTGCGGGAGCGGTTTCGGGCGGTGGTGCGGGCGTTGGTTCCGGGTCTGGAACGGTCAGCCCGAGTATCCTGCGGTATTCGTCGGTCATTGCGCCGTTGAATCGCAGGTGTTCGTTAACAAATTGGCGGACAGCCTTTTTCGCTGCAGCCGCCTTTTCTTTCCTTACTAAACGGTCGGCGCTTGTAGCGGTCGACGATTCGGCTTTCTGGTTTGCGACCTGAAAGTCGGAGATTACTTCACGGATTGCGGTAAATTGACCTTCCGTGATGCCGAGTATTCCGAGTAGCGTAGCCAGCCGGTCGACGAAGTTGATTAGCCAACTTGCGAGAGCCTTGTAAGTACCCGGGAGGTAATTTATATTTGACATAAAGCATTAATTATATAAAATGTTATTAGACAATTTGTTGCAGCGCGTGAATAAATTATATATTCGCTGAAATAAAATATTCCGGCGCGTGAACAAAGTATTCCGGCGCGTGAACAGAATATTCCGGCGCGTGAACAAAGTATTCCGGCGCGTGAATAAAATATTCCGGCGCATGAACAAAATATTCCGGCGCGTGAACGAAGTATACATGCGCGTGAATAAATTACCCATGCGCGTGAACAGGACATCCACGCGCATGAATAAGATACTCTGATACCGGTTGATAATATTTGATAATCTGTAAGTCATTTTCTTTTGTCTCTTTATATTACTTGAATGACTTTAAGAACATTTCATAATTATCTCAGTATTACTTTTGCTGCAGCGTTTCCGGTGCGGACAATTAATACCTGTCCTTTCGGAAGTCCATAGAATACCGTTTCGCCGCCGGACGACATCGCGCTTTGCAGTCGGCTGCCTACGACCGTATAAATGTCTATCCTGCTGCCGGCATCGGTGGTTACTATCAACTTATCTCCTGCGGTGCGGACGGGTAGCGGCGTTTTTAATTCGTCGATACCGGTTCCAACGCTTACCGTCAATATGGCTGTTACATCCGGCGCAGGATTCCATTCACTATTCCCTACTTGTTTAGCGGTGATTGTCGTCACGCCTGCACCAATGATACTTACCATATCGCCGCCATAGATGATCGCTACTTTCGTATTGCTACTGGTATAGGTTACCGGCAAGCCGCTGGTCGCCGTAGCCGTCAACTCAAAATCGTTATCCGTTGTAGTTTTGTTTATCAAGGCGGGAAAGCCCGTGATGGTCTGGTCTTGCTTGACGACCGTCGTGTTGCTCAGCGTCAGCGTTACCGTTAACTCCACAGGATTCCAAAGATGATTACCCGCTTGCGAGGCGGTGATGGTGGTCGATGAGCCTACCGGGGCGCCTTCAATTATATGCACGGTGTTTTCGCCTCTTAAGATGGCTACTCCATTGCCGCTGGGTATGGAGTAGGTTACCGGCAAGCCGCTGCTCGCCGTAGCTGATAACTCGAAATCGTCGTCGTCCAAGGTTTTCGTAATATCCGTAAGACCGCTAATTGTCTGGTCTTGCTTCAATGCAGGGTCGGGTTCGGTAAAGGAGACGTTGTCGAAACAGGCTGTGATATCTCTACGTGTATTCAATATAATGCCTATATAAGCTATATTCGCTATATAAGGCGTACTCTCCGGAACCACACCGATTGATATCGTTAATTGCCCCCATGTATTTAACTGTTCGTCTGTATACTCGTATTCTAGGGAGCCATCCACGCTACCGGAGATGCTGAGCCTGCTGTTGCCCTCTGCATCCGCATATACATATCTCAGAGCAGCCCCGGAGCTACTCCCGCCATAGCTTAGAACATTACACCATACGGAAAGCACGTATTCTTTTCCGGGAGTTACAGGAACGTACTGTATTACATTTGCCGTCTTAGTGTTACTTGTGTTGGTTAGTTTCAGACTGCTGTTGCCCTCATATTTTACATCCGTTACAACTTCAAGAAGCGGGTCGCCGGGATAAGAAGAGTTTTCCAGATATACCCAGTCGGTTGGAACTCCGTCTTCTACCGTTTCAAATCCGGGGTTGGAGACGAAGTGAGCATTTGCCGAATTAACCGTAAGCGTTGCCGTTACGTCGGGAGCCGCATTGTAGTCGTCGTTGCCGGCCTGCGAAGCCGTGATGACGGTTGTGCCCTCGCCCACAATTGTTACCGTGTTGCCGCTGATGGTCGCTACCGCCGCATTGCTGCTCGTGTAGCTCACCGGCAAGCCGCTGCTGGCCACGGCCGACAAATCGAAATCGGCGTCGCCTGCGGTTTTCGTAATATAAGACAGGCCCGTGATGCTCTGGTCTTGCTTGACGGGAACTTCCGGGTCGACTTCGGTAAAGGAGGCGTCGTCGAAATAAACTCTGGCGCTCGAAGGTTTGAGCATAAATCCTATATAAGCAACATTTGCAGGTACGTCTCCCTCGGTAGTTAATTTTATTTGCTGCCAAGTTTGCAGAGTTACATTTGCAACCGCATGTGTTACCGTGCCGATATTAAATGACACTCTGATTTGACCACTAATAGTTCCAGCCGCATCCAAATTATTTCCGTTTTCATCTAAATATATATATGCCAAACCAATAAAATTGCGGTCGGGAGTAGCGTTTGTAAAAGACTGCACGTTATACCACACCGACAAGTTGTATGTTTTCCCCGTAGTTGGAATTACGGGAACATAGTATAGTATAAAATCTTTCCAATCGCTATTTACTTTCAAACTGTAGCTGCCTGTACGCACTATGTCGGTCGCGGCTTCGATAGGTGAAGAATTTGGAGTCCTGTCTTCCCAACCGACAGGCTTACCGTCCTCGCCAACTTCCTCAAAGCTGCCGTTGACTACCTGATTGGTTTGAGCCGTAGCATATATGCCTGTAAAGAGGCAAAGTAAAATTGTATAAAATATCTTTTTCATTTGTTTTAATTTTTAAAATGAATTGAATAAAAAAATAATTCTCTCTCCCGTGCTTCGGAAACCACACCGCATCCTGCGACCGATACCCAAGGGGATTCATGGGAAACCCTTTCCGTTTTTACTGATTGTTCCTGTTAGCCGTTTCTTCTGTTTTTTAAGTTAATCTGTGCCGACAACAGGGTTGGCTATTCCCCATTCGCCGGTTAT
>JAISYU010000074.1 GCA_031269685.1 Dysgonamonadaceae bacterium
GTGTGTGTGTGTGTGTGTGTGTGTGTGTGTGTGTGTGTGTGTGTGTGTGTGTGTGTGTGTGTGTGTTAACAAAATATTTGACATATCCAAATCATGCTCCGATTTAGAACCGACAATGCCTGACGTTATAAAGTACTTTTCCGTATTCGGCATCCTTCTCTCTGTATTATATAGAATGTTTGTATTCATATAGGCTGCAAAGATACGTACTTTTTTTAGATAAACAATACTTTTGCGAAAAATATTATTATTTAAAAAAAATTGCTAACTTTGCACCCTCAAATAATAATGTATTTCATATGAAACTCAATTCCATTCTCTCTGTTTTCGCTCCCAATGAATCTAAATTCTTTCCATTGCTCGAGGAAACAGCAACTGTTTGCGCAAAATCCGGCACACTGATGGCTGAACTGTTCTCAACCAAAAACAAAGAAAAAATTCCCGAACTTTACAAAGCCATCAAAGCCGAAGAATCTAACGGCGACAAAATTACCGGTACAATCTTCAAAGAATTAAACAACACGTTCATAACACCTTTCGATCGCGAAGATATAAGCGAACTCGCCGACGTCATCGATGATGCAGTTGACGCTATGAACAGAGCCGCCCATAAAGTTGTCCTATTCCAGCCGGAAACTTTGCCCGAATCAACAAGGCAACTCGCAGAAATACTCAAAAAAGGCGCTGCCGAAATCAAAGCAGCCGTCGGAGAACTCTCAAACCTCAAAAAGAACGACAAAGCAATACGTAACCATACCAAAGAAATCAAACGACTCGAAGAAGAAGCCGATACAGTTTACGAAAAAGGTACCACAGAACTGTTCAGAAGCGACATAAAAGCAGTCGAACTGATTAAACTGAAGGAAATTATCCAGGAACTCGAAAAATCCGCCAACCGAATCAATAACGTAGGCAAATGCCTGAAGACTATCATCGTCAAATACTCATAAAAGACGCACCAAATGATCCTGTTATTCACAATAATAATCCTTGCTCTCGCATTTGACTTCGTAAACGGTTTCCATGACGCAGCAAATTCAATCTCTACCGTAGTCGTTACCAAAGTATTGACCCCACTACAAGCTGTCCTCTGGGCGGCTTTCTTTAATTTCGTCGCATTCTTTTATGCAAAATATATCACTCATGGCTTCAAGGTCGCAGATACAATCGCCAAAGCAGTAGATAAAGACGCCTTCTCGGGGGAAGACCTGCTGTATGTGGTTTTAGCAGGAATAATCGCTGCCATTATCTGGAACCTCTTCACATGGTGGCGCGGTATTCCGTCTTCCTCATCCCATACTTTGATAGGTGGTTTCGCAGGCGCGGCAATTGCTCTCGGAGGATTTTCGGCGATACACTCCACCGTGATAGGTACAATCATCATCTTCATATTTCTTGCCCCCCTCATCGGTTTTATAGCAAGCATCGCAATAACTTTGCTTACAATGCACATAATTAAAAAAGGCAAGCCGATGAAAATAGAAAAATGGTTCAGAAGATTACAACTCGTCTCCTCAGCATGGCTAAGTTTGCAGCATGGATTGAATGATTCGCCTAAAGTTATGGGTATCATCTGCGTAGCACTCATAGCGTTCAACAAAAGCGTAGATCCTTCATCTCTTCCAGGATGGTTGCAGCTTGAAGATGTGAGCGGCGTGCATGACTGGGTGCCATTTGCCTGCTTCGCCGCGATTGCGGTCGGTACAATGTCCGGCGGTTGGAAGATAATTAAAACAATGGGTAACAAAATTACCAAAATACAACAGGTAGAAGGCTTCTGCGCCCAAACTGCCGGTTCGTTAACGTTGACTCTTACCGAACATTTCGGTATTCCCGTCAGTACATCCCACGTAATTACCGGCTCAATCATGGGTGTCGGCTCCGTGAAACGGCTTTCCGCCGTCAGATGGGGAATAACTATTGATATGCTCTGGGCTTGGATCCTTACTATCCCCGTCAGCGCACTTCTTGCAATGGGTATCTTCTGGCTTATAAGGCTAATCAACTAAACTTTCCGGCTAATGGCGACAGTTAAATACCATTTCAACAAGCATACGCTAAGCTATGAGCAAATACGGCTTTCAATCAGACAAAGAGTCCGGAGAATTTTAATGCACCTGATTACAGGAGTTGGAATAGGCGTGGTACTTTTCCTTATTGCAACCTATTTCTTCGACTCGCCATACGAAAGACAACTCAAAAAAGAGAACAAATTGCTGATCGCCCAATACAAAGTCTTATCCAAAAGAATGGATGAAAACCAAAAGGTGCTTAATGACTTGCAAGAACGCGACAATCACCTCTACCGCGCGATATTTAATGCCGACCCGATACCGGAATCCGTCCGCCGCCAAGGTTATGGAGGTACCAATCGCTACGAAAGTCTGCTCGATATGCCCAATTCCGACCTTATAATTTCTACTACCCAAAAATTAGACGTGATGAGCAAAGAACTGTACGTACAAACCAATTCATACGACGAAATCGTTGAACTTATCAAAACAAAAGAAGAACGCATGAACTGTATTCCCGCAATACGACCCCTTTCTGTCAAAGAAATGAAAGGTATGTCCTCCGGCTTCGGAATGAGAATGCACCCGCTTTGGGGAGATATGCGAATGCACACAGGTATCGACCTTAACGCCAATGCAGGCAGCGCGATATTAGCAACAGGTAACGGTGCCGTTGAAGCCGTTGGCTGGGACGGCGGATATGGATACCGCGTAATTATCGACCATGGATTCGGATACAAAACGCTTTACGGTCACTGCAAAGCAATACTCGTCAGACAAGGACAAAAAGTAAAACGCGGACAGAAAATCGCAACCGTAGGAATGACAGGAGACGCTTCTGGAAACCATCTTCATTACGAAGTGCGCGTAAAAAACAAATACGATAACCCCGCCAAATATTTCTTCATGGACCTGACCCCAGAAGAATACGATGAAATGATGTACATCTCGGAAAACAGGTAAAATGGAAAAATCGTTTTATTCAATCACGGAAACAGCCGCAAAATTGGGCGTGACAGCATCCAAACTAAGGTACTGGGAAAGGCAGGGATTTTTTAAGCCTCGCAGGACAGCCGGCAAAAGGCGGCAATACACTCTTGAAGACATAGAAGAGATCCGTGCAGTATGCTTTTTGGCGGAGGGAAAAGAAATGAGGCTCAAGGGTGTAAAGCGTGAACTGTCGAGAAACAAAAAAACCGTTGCATCAACTGCAACGGTAATTTCCCGTCTTCAATCCGTCCGTAACAAACTGCAAGCATTAAGAAGCGAGTTTGAAACGATGGAAAAACTACTTACTTCGAGTAATCCTCCTTTACAAACTCCGCGTTGTTAAGGTAATCCAGACTCCTCTTAACCGATTCGATCGGCGGATAATCGTAGCGTTCAACCTCTACAATCGCATATTTCGTGCCGGCAGTTTCCATATTGCGGAAAATAGCATCGAAACCGACCATTCCACTTTCGCCAAGTTCTTTTTCGTCCTTGATATGCAGGGTGAGGAACCTTCCCGGATATTTCTTGAACAGCGCAACCGGCGACGTGCGACCGATAACAGCCCAGTAAACATCTAACTCGAAAAATACTTTCTCCGGATCCGTGTTTTGAACCAGATACTCAAACAGTGTAATCCGCTTTCCGTCCGGCAATTCATACTTCTTTTCAAACTCGTAGGCATGATTATGGTAGCCGAATTTCATTCCGGCAGCGTTACATTTCTCGCCTACTTCGTTAAAATACTTCGCCCACTTCGCCGCGCCTTCCAGGGTTTCGGGCGTTTCCATTGCCGGTTGGACGATGATAGTCATTCCCGCCGCCTTGTGTACGGCGATACATTTGTCCCACCACGTCAGCACGTCAGCGTAGTCCTCATCGAGGTACTTCACCACGTGGCACGCCAGCGGCACCATTCCCGCCGCCTCGACTTTAGCCTTGAATTCTTCGGGTTTGAGACCGTAGATTGTACCTTCAGCAGGCTGATAGCTTGCCGCTTCGACGAATGTGTATCCCATTTCGCCGACTACTTTAAGAATAGAATCGATACTGATCGACCCTTTATTAATGTCGTCGCGAAGCGAATAAAGTTCCAAGCCGATATTTTTCTTCACCGGCTTCTTTTCCTGCTGCGAACAGCCGAACAGCATTACTGCCGTCAAAATTAACAAAACTGATTTTGTTCTCATTTTCTTGATTATTAATTAAAAGTTTGCATTTGAGGCGGCAAATTTACAACTTTTTTTTTGGAAATGTATTGTTATTTAAAAAATATCCATACCTTTGTTGAAATTTTCTGCTATGACAATAAGTATTATTAAGAATTTTTATTAACAAATTAATTTTTACAAAAATGAAAAGAATTTTCTTTACGCTGACGCTTATAATATTGAGCGTGACAGTATCGAGGGCGGGTTATACGCCTGAATTTGAAGTTGCCAATGACGAAGGCGTTAAGATTGCCTACGTCAACGAGTGCGACGTTATCAGCGATTGCAACCCTGAAAAGACCGATTACTTTGTAGTTCGGGCTGAGAAAGATTATGTGGGTGTTTTGACTGTGCCGGAGACTTTTGTCCACGATGGGTATACTTACAACGTCACGGGCGTTGCGAATTGGGGGTTTGGCGGCAGTCTTGAGTTGACCGGCGTCCGTATTCCGGCAAGTATTCGTTATCTTGACGACTACATTTTTGCGAGTTCTGCTGTGGTGGATTTTTACGTTGAGTGGGAGGATCCTTCTGAAATATTCGTTCATGCGGACGCTTTCGGAGCCCACGATATTTCCACTGTAACGCTGCACGTCCCGATTGGGAAGAAATCTCTCTACGAGAGCAGTGATGTATGGAATGGCTTCATCATTGTTGACGACGTTGATCTGGATAAGGATGGTGTTGCGGCGCTTCAGCGCATTGAATCCGACGCTGGGAATTTGGAACGTTTGTCGGATGACTCTTATAAGATTACTGTGCCGTTGTCGGTAGAAAATATTACGCTGACGGCGATTGCAGCCTATGGCGGCACTGTTGAGGGCGACGGTTTTAAGGAGTTGCTCGTCGGGATAAATCATTTTGAGATCATCGTGACATCTGCCAACGGCGATCAGGAAAAGACTTACCCGGTGAAGGTTGTACGGCTTTCGCAGGATATGATTATCGAGTTGTTATCGGCGCGGAATGAGACCGGCGACTATGGCTTCACGGACCCTGTTACCGGCGGTTTCATGTATATTGAGGACAGCCGTCTGTTGAGGTACCGGCTCACGACGGGCGATGTTTCGGGTGAAGTTACGCTACAATTTGCGTCGGACGGTAAGACGTTGGACAGGACTTTGATATTTGAGCCGAAATATATTTACGAGATAGCGGTCAGGATATGGATTAGCAAGACGGGCATATCTCTGTTAACCCATTTTGACGGGTTCGGCAGACCGTCGTATTCCGAGATTATATATCCCAACAGTACGACGGAATTTGTGGATGTCCTTGTCGGCGAAGGCGAGTTAAGTTCCTCGTTTGAGGATCTGCGCGGTCCGGTTGAGAGCATTGCTTTTGTCGGCATTACTCCGCTGGGATCGTCTTCTATTGAGGAAATATCTCCCGTTGTCGCCGCTCGTCCTGTCGGTTATTACAATTTGCAGGGTCAGCAGTTGCAGGGAGCGCCTGATCGTGGCATCTACATCGTCAAATATGACGACGGAACGGCAAAGAAGCGGATTTCGGTAAATAATTAATGCTGCGATTGAAATTTCTTCAAAAAAAAGATGATTTTTATTGCGTATTAAAAAAATTATTATATTTGCAGCAGTTTTTAACGAAAATATCGAACGACATGCAACCTATGACTGAAAATAAACTGTTCCGCACCGCCGCCGGCAATCCGGTGGCGGGCGGCGCGGTTTGTTTCGAGCAGGCATCATCGAATATCCGGTCGCGCGGGCTTGCAAATACAAAGCCGCACTTGCGGTTTGCCAATGCGAGCTTGCAAATACAAAGCCGCGCTTGCGGTTTGCTCATGCGAGCTTGCAAATACAAAGCCGCACTTGCGGTTTGCCAATGCGAGGCTGCAAATACAAAGCCGCACTTGCGGTTTGCTCATGCGAGGCTGCAAACACAAAGCCGCACTTGCGGTTTGCCAATGCGAGCTTGCAAATACAAAGCCGCACTTGCGGTTTGCTCATGCGAGGCTGCAAACACAAAGCCGCGCTTGCGGTTTGCCAATGCGAGGCTGCAAACACAAAGCCGCGCTTGCGGTCCGGTTACGCATACAAACAATAAAAAGATAATGTTATAATTTTCCCAATATTAATCTCTAAATTAAAGAACTTATGAGCAAATTTCAAAAACTTCGATTCAGTTACATCCCAATCGCACCCCACTGTCACTTCCTGACAACCGTTAACACGAAGATCACTAACAGTCCAACTGTCGTTGCCACCGCGCTCGGAGATCGCTTAACAGTCTTCCGGGAAAAACTTGCGGAGGAACAGTCTGCACTTGACTGGGTGGAGAAAAGCGACCTGACCGAGAAAATCAAGGATGCCGACAAGCGCCAGGACAGGGCGCTAACCGGACTCCGCGTGGTGGTCAACGGTCAGATGTTCCACGGATCGCCGACCATTGCCGACGCTGCAACCAGGATATACGGCTTGCTTATGGAACCCGGCGACATTACCCGCAGACCCTACGAAGACGAGAGCGGGTACGTAGAATCTATCATCCGGCAACTCTCTACCGGCGGGATGTATTACAATGACGTGCAGACAATCTCCCTGACCGCTCCCAGCGTAACGACGCAGATCACTGAACTCAAGAATGCAAACAATCTCTTCAAACAACTCCTCGAACAGCGCGACGCTCAGTCGCTCCTTAAACCAGGCAAGACATTTAAGGAAATCAGGAAGGAAATCGAACCCGTTTACCACGACATGGTAACTATCATCGACGCAAACGCAGTGGTAAATACTTCACCCGGATTCGCGGCGCTTATAGACCTGCTCAATCCCGAAATCGACCGCCTCAATGCGGAACATCACCGCGTAAGGCACGACATCGCGCACTGCCAGCCGGAAGAAATTCCAGCGCAGCAGTACACAGGATACCCCGTAAACCCTACCCCAAAAGTATTGTACGTAACGGCAAACGACGGAACAGTCCGCCTCGAACTCGGCAAAGACTACGACCTCCGCTACAAAGACAATATCGAGGTCGGCAACGCCCTCTGTATCATCAAAGGCATCGGCGAATACAAAGGCTCGAAAACAGTTTCCTTCATCATCAAAAGATTGTAGGAAATTCACAGGCAAGACGGAAAAACTAAACAGTTACGAATAATTTTTTACAAATTAATAATCAAATCTCATGAAAAAAGTATTTTCTTTCCTTATCGCGCTCGTCATCATGAGCGCCTGCGTTAAGGCGCAGGACATTATCACTAAAAGAAACGGCGATGAAATAAAAGCCAAAGTAACGGAGGTCGGTACTACCGAAATAAAGTACAAACGTTCCGGCAACGAAACCGGTCCGACCTACACTCTCCCTAAATCGGAAATATTCATGGTAAAGTACGAGAACGGCGAGAAAGATATTTTCCAAACGGCAGACGCCGAACCGGAACCGGAACAAAAGCCGGTGCCGGTGAAAGAAGTCGCCAAACCTAAGGAAGAAACCATCGTCGTCAGGCAACAGCCAACCAGACAGACGGTAGGAACCGCAAGACCGGTCGCGCAAACAAGAACCGTTGAACAAACGCCCAGACGACCCGCCGCTCCGGTCGATACCAGAGATGGTGTGCTGACTTATCCCGATCGCAGGGGATATGCCGGGTTCATTCTCGGCGTCGCTATTCCCGTCGGGAACATAGGCGATGCAGACTTCGTAACCGGCGGACAGTTCGCGTTAGATTTCGGAGTGCTGTTCAGTAAAAACGTGGGCGTAACCGCCCTCATCTTCGGAACAAGCCATTCCAACAGTTACAACGACGACGCATCAACAGGGCTTATCGGATTCCTGACAGGACCGCTCTTCTCGTTCCCACTAAGCCCGGGCGGAAGAGTGGAGTTCGACCTCAAACCGCTCGTCGGATTCGCACAGGCGGACCTCGATAACGGTAGCAAACACTACGATTTCGATACCCGGTTCGCTTTCGGTTCCGGCGCTACATTCAGGTTCAACCTCAGCAGACGCTTCTCACTGTCCGCCAACCTGAATTACATCAACTCCACAGTCGACAAAAAAGATCTTCATATAAACTATGAAGATACCGACTTCTCCGTACTGGGAATAACGGTAGGCGCTAACATACGGTTCTGATGAGAAGAAACAGGCAAGGCGGAGTTCGATAAAATTCCGGCCAAGAAATAAAACAAGGGGGATAATGCTCCCCCTTGCTGTCCGGGAATCACATTTTACATTGAACCTTTATAAAACATGAAAAGAATTTTACTGATAATCATCTTTGCCTTGCTGACAGTTGCGGCAGGCGCGCAGATAGAGATTAATACCGCAGAAGATTTCCTTGCGATCGGCAATGATGCACGGTCGCTGAAAGGAAATTATATCCTCAAAAGCGACATCACAGTGGATAACCTGACGCCGGTCGGCGCGGTCGGAAAACCATTCCTCGGCGTATTCAACGGCGACGGGCATACGATAACCATTGCCGGTTTCGGCGAGATCGACGCCCCAGTAGCAAATCTTAAAACAACGCAGGAAATTCCCGCCGTCGAAACATGCGTAATCGGTCTTTTCGGTATGATCGGACGCAGAGCCAGCGTACAAAACCTGAAAGTCGAAGGCGAAATCAACATAGAATTCCCGCTTGAAGGAAATCTGATCGCAGGCGGTATCGCGGGGCTTAACTATGGCAACATCCTTTATTGCGTATCGGCGGTCAATATAAACGCGGTCGCAGGTTCCGGCGGCGACTGCATCGCAGGCGGCATCACAGGCTTAAACCAAGGTCTTGCCAGGCACTGCTACTCTACCGGTAACGTTCGCACCGAAAAAGGTTACAACGGATACGCAGGCGGTATCGCCGGCTTGAACGAACACGACGCGGGGATAATACAGTTCTCATATTCCACAGGAAACATCTCAACCGTAGCGCAGGATGAGTCGGGATACGCAGGCGGTATCGCAGGATGCAACGTAAGCGGGGGATTGATTGAAGTCGCCGTCGCGATGAACGGAAGTATCAAAGCAGATGCAGCCAAAGGGAATTTCACGGGGCGTATCACAGGCGCTAACCATGGCAGAGCCGGCGCGCTTTTTTCACGGAAAGACATCGACCTGACTGCGGAAACCGTGCCGCTGCCGGACAACAGACAACACGATTATTCCAACATGCAGCAGGAAGGCTGGTGGGCAGGCAGTACACGCCTTATCAATTTTGCCTTCGGCGGAAGCCTCCGTAACCCGTGGGTATGGAACGCAGCAGATAAAAGTCCCGCATTGTTCTGGGAAGGATCGGAGTCTGTGACGGCAGGCTTACAGGATGCACGCCAGCAACGGGCAACCCATACGCCCGCCGCGGTCGATACAAAAGAGATTACGACCGTCGAAGAACTTGCTGCAATAGCTGCCGATGACTTTTCGTTACGAATGAACTATGTGCTGATGAATGACCTGACGGTGGAAAACTGGATCCCTATCGGCGGCGAAGGCGCCAACTACCGGTTTACCGGCTCTTTCGACGGTAACGGTCACACGATCACCGTCAACGGTATACAACCCGGCGCCACTACCTCGAAAGGTATAATAGCGTTCACTAACGTCGGACTGTTTCGCGAGATAGGCAAAAGCGGCGTCGTGAAGAACCTCCGTATCGCCGGCGACATATCCTACAACAGCGGCGTGCGTTCCTTACACGCAGGCGCTGTCGCAGGCACAAACAGCGGGAAAATATTGTCCTGCATCTCCACCTGCAACATCAATGTCGAAGGAGGCAAAATAACTACCGGCAGAAGTTTTCTTACAGGCATGATGGGAGGTGCAATCAATGCCGTATTCCTGTTTGAACACGGCGCATATACAGGCGGTATCGTCGGCATCAACGTCGGAACGGTCGAAGATTGCTACTCCTCCGCAAACGTCAGTATCACAGGCGGCGAAGGAATGAAGTCGGCAGGAGGTATCGCGGGCGGAAACGGTAGCAGCGACGGCGGAATAATCAGCCGCTGTATCACAGCAGGAACAATTATAGCCTCCGGTGATAAAGGTAATCGCTTCGCAGGAGGTATCGCCGGAATGAATTGCCCCAATCGCGGACTGGTCGAGAATTGCATCGCACTGAACGATAAACTGGAATGTATCGGCAAAATACGCGGCGTGAACTTTTCTATCAGCGCCAAATCAAACAATGCACAAGGTGTGCTGGGGGATAATGTGGGCGTCGGTTCCGGTATGAATTACTCGACCGGTAAAATTGCCCACTGCTATTACCGGAAAGATATGAGCGTCTATTGCGAGAGCGACGAAGAAGATAAGAAAGACAGGAACGAAGGCAATGCAAAAGGTAAGGGTATGGAAGGAAAACCGGTGGACATCGGCGATGTGCAGAATGTCGAATGGTGGACCGCAAACCCCGACAGGAAATTCAGTTTCCCGCTCAACGGCGACTCCCAATGGATATGGAATGACCAGTACCAATGCCCCGTCCTTGTATGGGAATTATCCGAAAATTAATAGTTTTCTTAGTATCAATAAATAAAAACACAAAAACAATGAAAAAGAACTTTTCAAATTACTTAAAACCTGTCAAAGTCATCCTGATAATGGCAGTGCTTGCAGGTTATTCCGGCTGCGACGACAAATCACCGGAAGAAGAGGCGGAAGAAGCAGCCGTCTTCATGTGCGATTGTATGGGCGGTTCATCGTCCCAGTCGAAACTTGACGACTGCATAGAAAAGATGAAAAAGAAGTTTAACGACTGGGGAACAAATACATTCCTCGAAACGTTTAACAGTGTCAATGAGTGCGGTATCGAACTTTACCGGACTACGGCAACAACAAACGACAAGTCGCCGACGCTGAAAACCGTGTCGGCAAAACAAACAGATTATTAAACCATTTAAATTCTCACAAAGTATGAAAAAGCAAGTATTATTTTTAGCACTGATACTCTTCTCAGCAGTATCAATTCAAGCTCAGAGTAAATTCTTCGGCGGATCTTTCGGATTTGATTACAAAGACGGGTCGTATAAGAGCAGCAATTCAAGTTCAAGCGTCAACAGTCCTTCCACACTTAGCATGAACCTTTATCCCGTATTCGGGAAATATGTCTTGCCGAGACTCGTCGTCGGTGGTGAGGCAGGCTTGGGATTTTCCGTCTATGACCCCAAAAGCAGCGGCAGCGAAGTACAGGTTGACTTCCGTATAGGAGCTATGCCCTTTGTACGCTTCTGTCTGCTACAAAGAGGCGATTTCGGGTTCTGGCTTAAAGGAGGAATTCCGGTTTACTTTACGATTGACGACAACGGCACCGACACAAATCCGGTTACGGTAGACGCGGGACTGTTTGTTAAACCACTGCTGACATATTCCATGTCCGACAGATGGCAACTCGAACTCTCTTCCGACTTGATGGGATTCGGCTACAAAGTTTCCGCTACCTCAAAAAACGAAACAACGACAACCTACAATTATCTTGGGTTCGGAGTAAATTCGGGTAGCAGTACGGTTAGCAGCAATTTCGGCAGCGCCTTGAAGCTTGGTATAGTACATCTGTTTTGACGGATTATAGATCAAGAAAGTCATCGAGTTTTCGCCGTTCCTTCTTCGTCGGTCGACCTGTTCCCCTTTCCCGATCTACGAAGCCGCTTACCTGCTGAAATTTCAGGATCTCGTACTGTTCCGGCGGAGTAATATTTTCGGCGTATTCAGGAGTAAGTTTGGCGCTCATGCGGTTAGCAGTCAGAGCAAGCACACGAAAAGTATAAGTTACCGGAGGCTTGCGGACTGCTACCGTGTCGCCGACTTTGACCGTATGCGAAGGTTTGGCGGGAAAATCGTTGACCGTCACGCGGTTCTTCTTACACTCTTCCAGCGCGACAGTACGGGTTTTGAAGATTCTCACTGCCCAAAGCCATTTGTCGATACGCAAGTCTTGCATCTCTTGTTACTTGTTATTGTATAGATTCATAGTAGTTTCCACACCTTGCAGGCAGAAAGATTTCACTGCTTCTACAGCAACATTTATACGATCGGGAAGAGTTTGCAGTTCATCCGCATTGAAATTACTCAGCACAAAATCAACTTGTCCGCCTTGTCGAAAATTATTGCCGATGCCGAAACGCAGGCGGTTATATGCAATAGTGCCGAGCGTTTCCTGAATAGATTTAAGCCCATTATGTCCGGCGTCGTTACCTTTAGATTTGAGGCGAAGGGCGCCGAAAGGCAGAGCGAGGTCATCGAGCACAATAAGCAGATTCTGCAATTCTATTTTCTCTTTCTGCATCCAGTAACGTACGGCATTTCCGCTCAGATTCATATACGTATATGGTTTGAGCAGGATAAGTTGTTTGTTTTTCAGGCGCATCTCGGCAATAGCGCCATACCGGCGGTTCACGTCAAAAACAATATTGGACGCCTTAGCCAGAGCGTCCAATATCATAAAACCTGCATTGTGGCGGGTTCCGGCGTATTCATCACCGGGATTACCCAGTCCTACTATTAACTGTTTCATTATTTTTCGGAAGCGGATGCTGCTGCGCCGCGCGCTGCGCGGGTTAGTTTCACTGCTGCTACCACGCTATCTTTAGCGTTCAGTATTTCGAGGTTTTCGAAGCTCAGGTCACCAATCTGGATAGTCTTTCCGAGTCCGAGATTTTCTACGTTAATAACGAGTTTTTCGGGGAAATTGGAATAGAGACCTCTAATCTTTATTTTACGAAGTTCCTGCGACAGTTTACCGCCGGCTCGAACTCCTTCTGCCAAGCCTTCCAGAGAAACGGGGATTTCGATTGTAAGCAGTTTATTTTCAAAAATCTGCAAGAAATCGATATGCAGGATCTCGTCGGTAACGGGATGAAACTGCAATTCCTTCACGATAGCCTTGACGGTTTGTCCTTCGACTGTTAAATCGACGATAAAGATTTCGGGCGTATAAACAAGTTTACGCACACTTTCTTTCGTCACGTTGAGGTGGATGACCTTTTCGCCGCCGTATAAGACAGCGGGAATCAACGTTTCTTTTCGGTAAGCCTTTGCGGCTTTTTTGCCTGTGCTCTCACGCGGAGAGCCGATTAATTCAAAAGTTTTCATTTTTTTCTTTGTGTTACTCAAAATTAAGATTTGCTCTAAATTTCCCATCACACGGAATATTAAAAGCGGCTGCAAAGGTAAGCATTTTTTTTTATTCAGCAAAATATATTGCTTTATGTAGCCGTAAATTTATTTTGTTAACACATAACATAGCATTCAAACTGGTTGTTTCAAACGGGTGTTTTTACGGTACAAGATGAGAAAATATACAGGGAGAGTATAAAAAAACATGAAAATGTATATGTTTTTTTTGTTTTTAAAAAATGTTTATTAACTTTGCCACCGATTAGTTTGTATGTTATTCAATTAAAATATAAGAGAGTCAAATAAATATTTATCTATTCATCAATAAATTTAAAGTTTATGAGAAGAAAATTCAAATTCTGTTTTATGGTATTTTGCTTCATGCTGACGGGAGTGGTTGCTTTCGCGCAGCAGGGGAAGCCGATTACCGGCACTGTTACTGACACGCAGGGCGAAGCGCTGATTGGCGCGAGTGTATCTATTCAGGGTACACCTGTCGGTACGGTTACTGATGGGGATGGCAATTTCTCGCTGACTGCTAAGGCAGGCGATGTGCTGTCCGTTGCTTATCTCGGATATGAGGCGCTGACTGTAAAAGTAGGTGCGCAGTCCGATTACTCTATCCAACTCAAAGACAATGAAACTGCGTTGAATGAAGTTGTGGTTGTCGGTTACGGTACGTTGGAAAAACGCCAGGTAACTAACGCCATTACTTCTATCTCGGCGAGGGAGTTGCCGCAGGGTGTTGGAGGAGCTACTATTGTTACCGCAATGCAGGGAAAGGTGGGAAACCTTATTATTAACGAAGGTGGAACATCAGGTAAGGCTGCAAGTCCCAATGCGGATCCTGAATTACAGTTGCGAGGTATGGCATCGTATAATGCTTCTCGCGGTCCGCTGATTGTTATTGACGGTATGCCTGGGGGTGACATTCGTTCTGTTGCTCAGGAAGATATTCAGTCTATCGACATCTTGAAGGACGCAGCTGCGGGATCTATTTACGGAACTCGTGCTACGGGTGGTGTGATTATGATTACCACTAAAAAAGCACAGGAAGGAAAGATGCGTTTTTCTTATACCGGTGAGGCTACTTACAAGCAGGCTTACGGCAAACAAAGGTATTTGACTGCGGAAGAGTACATAGAATACAGGGTTCCGAAAGGAATGATAAATTATTCCGACCCAACTTCTGCGACGTATGATCCTGATCATACTTATTATGACTGGTATGATGGAGCGTTGAATGATAATCCTATGTCATACCGGCACAATTTGTCTATTAACGGAGGTTCTAATGTGGCAAGGATTTACGCGAATTTCATGTATGAAGAAAACAACAGTGTTGTGATTGGAGATTCCCGTAAAGACATTGGCGGACGTATTAACGGTAGTTTTAAACTTGTTGATGGCTGGCTTGATGTTAACACTCATATTGATTATCGTCAGGCAAAACGAGATATAAGGGAAATCAGTTCTACAGGAGTGAGAGGTATGAATCCAACACGGCATCCTGACAATGAGTTGGCATGGAATTACGCAACACAAGACCTTATGGCTGCTCGAAATCCTTTTGATGACTACAAAAAACAAAACAACAATCGGTTAGACAAATGGTTCCGCCCGGATGTAGAACTTGTGTTGAATGTACTTCCCGTACATGGGCTTACTGCACATTACACTTTTGCTTACGAAAACCGTCAGGAAGAAAAGGATGAGTACCAATACACAACTATGCAGATGGGGGAAAACACTAATGCTTCCAGGAAAGGAACTGCATTCCTTGAGTTCAAAAAAAAGGATTATGCGACTATCAATGGGTATCTGTCCTATGTAAGAAAATTCGGTGATGACCATAATCTGAATGCTGCTGCGGGATATGAATACTATGAGTCTAACGAACAGTATTTCAATATGAAAAACTATGGATTCAGTATTGACGCAATAGGGGCTTGGAATATTGGCTCAGGCACATGGCTCAAGGATCCTCCCGGAGGTTCGTTAGCAGGTTATGCTGAAATGGACTCAAAGAAAGAGATCACGCAAAAATTGTTCTCTTTGTTTGCGCGGGCGAACTATTCTTTGAAGGACAAGTATCTTCTTTCGGCAACAATCCGCAGGGATAAAACTTCAAGGCTTTTACCTGAAAACCGCACCGGTGATTTTGGACAAATTTCTGCAGGTTGGCGGCTCTCAAAAGAGAATTTCATTTCAAACATCGAATGGATAAGTGATTTGAAATTGCGTGTTGCTTATGGTATCACGGGCAACGATCCAACCGTAAACGATCTGTCGTTACAATTGTATGAAATATCCGACAATGCATACCTTGAGAATGGAGTATGGGTAAAAACATGGAACCACGCTAACAATGTAAATCCCAACTTGAAATGGGAAGAAAAACATGAGTATAATATCGGTTTGGAATACGAATTGTTCGATAGTCGTCTGTTTGGTAAATTTGACATTTATCGCCGTAACAGTGTAGACTTATTCTTTGAAGTACCGCCTAATGCTACTTATCCGGTAGCGTCAAAAAACGTAATGGCAAACATCGGTACAATGAGCAATAATGGCTGGGAACTTGAAATTGGCGGGAAAATTGTGAATACAAAAGACTGGCAGTACACCACTAAGATGAATATCAGCCACAATAAAACGAAAGTTGTTGAAATGGGTGATGGGGTACAACCGATAAACAAAGGACAGAGCCGTTTCGATAATGGAGTTACTGTCGGTAGTTTCTTTCTTCACCAACATGCAGGAGTAAGCCGCGATGACGATCCCAATACTCCTGAAGACGAAAGAACCTACTACCGCGTCCAAGACACCCATGAGGAAGATAAAACAAAACCGGTACCTGCAGGTTACTTGTTGGCTTATGTACGTGACAATGATGGCAACCTGATCGTAGTTGAACCCAAAGAAGATCCTAATACTGCATATTATTTGTCGGATCAGAATAGGCAATATATTGGCAATTACACTCCAAAAGCGATAATCGGCTGGTCTCATGATTTGCAATGGAGAAACTGGACGCTGGGAATGACGCTTACAAGTTGGATAGACTTTGATATTTACAACTCCGACCAGGCGGCAAACGGATTAAGTGGTCAAGGTTCGGATAATACTTTGTTGATTGCATACACTAAGAACAAAGAAATTACCCAAAAGTTAGATTATGCTTCATCTTATTTTATTGAGGATGGTACATTCCTGAAGATACAGAACCTTTCACTTGGATACAAACTCAATACTAAGCAGTATCTGAAAGAACTTGAATCAGTTCGTCTGTATCTGACTATGAACAACGTTTATACTTTTACCAAGTACAGCGGCTGGAGTCCCGAAGTGGATATAACGGGTTGGAACTATGGACGCGAGCGCGTTTATTACCCGCTTAACCGGACTTATGCACTTGGAATTCAATTAACTTTCTAAAAATTTACTAATATGAAAAAGTTTTTTTATACTGTAATAACAGCGGCAACTTTAATAGTAGCGTTTCAGGGATGCGAAACCGATCCGATAGTATATAGCGATTTGACGGCGGATAAGGTATATACCGAACCTTCTATTGTAGAAGCACGCTTCTTAGCTCCATTCAACAAATGGGCAAGTCTTTACGGAGGGGTGCCTTATTCCGGTTTCCCTGCGGTAGCTACTTATTCCAGCGATGAAATGTTGATGCCTGCCCGTGGTGTTCACAATGACTGGTATGACGGCGGGATATATATGGACCTTTGGAAACATCAATTTAATCCCGAACTCGGTACTGCTGTCACCGGCGCCTGGGATGCTTTTGAATCGGGAGTTGTTAGTGTCTGGAGGGTAATTGATGAATTCGATCAATATGTTGATTTCGACGCGCTCGGTTATCCTCAAGGAACTAAAGAAAGCATGTATGGACAGTTGAATGTGCTTTTGGCTCACTGGTATCTTGAAGGACTTAACGTCTTCGGCGGACTTCCGATATACAACGGTGTAATTGTTGATTTGAAAGCGCGCTCGACTGACAGGGAAACATTTGAGTTCATCGAAGGACTTTTGCGTGAAGCATTGCCGAATCTGCCAAAACGAGTAAAAGCAGAATATAATGAAGGCAAAATTACTCAGGGAATAGCAGCATCTTTGCTTGCCCGCCTCTATTCCAACGCCCGTCCGTATATCGGGGAAGACAGGGATGAACAGTGTATCTCTATTTGCGACAGTATCTTGACCGGTAAAGTCGGTTACTACGAACTTGCTTCCGATTACCGTAATATCTTTGGTTGGAACAACGGGCAAGGCAATGAAGTATGCGATGAACTGATTTGGGCTGTCTCAAGCGTACACGGATTGGCAGAACGTGAAGCAGGCGTAGCAAAGTATGCTACACACTACAACACTTCTATCTATCTGGATAACGCTTCCTTCAAATCGTGGAACGGAATGTGCCTCACTCCTTCGCTTGATATGACGGGCAGGTCTTACCGGACAGACCCCAAGGCAGGACTCAACGATACGGTTGCAAAAGTTGGAAGCAGTGAAAGAAGAGGTACTCCGGCACAGGTTCAGGGAATCTTGAAAATGGGATGTCCTTATGCTAAATTTGAAGCAAACGACATACGCAAGCAGAATTACCTTTGGGATCCTAAAACAGAAGGCTCGCAATATTACCGCGGTATGTTCCTTGCCGGAATATGTACTAATCCGCTGATAAAGAAATCCATCACTGCCGATGGTTCTCGTGAATATCGTCAGGGATTAGTAATCCCGATGGAAGACAGGTTAGCGTATCTGAACTTTTCAAAGTGGCCCAACCCGAGTGAAGGCGCAATGTCCTGCGAAGAGAATTCGGGAGTTCGCCTGCTGAAGTTCTCGCCTATTCCAAACACTGCCGATAATGCTCTGCGTTTCGACCCTGATGTGCCTGTGATTCGCCTTACCGAAATACAGTACATGCTTGCCGAATGTTACTTCAACAAGGGTGACAAACAGAAAGCGGCAGACCTTATTAATGCAGTTCGCGAACGGTACTTCACGGCTGCAAGTCCCGACCCGAATCCGGTTACCGCTGCAAACCTCGATGATTATCGCCTTCTCGACGAATGGCTGATAGAGTTTATCGGTGAAGGACGCCGTCGTACCGACCTTGTCCGCCGTGACAAGTTCACGACCGAGAAATGGTGGGATCATCCGGCAGACAATGATCC
>JAISYU010000081.1 GCA_031269685.1 Dysgonamonadaceae bacterium
CGTCGTTGCCCGCAGAAATATATCGGGATACAATGCCGAATTTCTCAATGCAGCGCTGGTGATTACTTCTACGATTACGATTGTGGCTTATATAATGTATTCGGTTTCGGAAGATGTGATTGCGCGGTTCGGGAGCGATTACGTCTATACGTCGTCTGTTTTCGTGATACTCGGTATCCTGCGCTATCTGCAACTCATATTCGTGTCCGGTAAAGGTGGCAATCCTGCCAAAATATGCTGGGAAGACCGGTTTATACAACTTTGTATCGCCGGATGGCTCGCCTTGTTCTTTATAATTCTGTATCTCTAATTGCCTGTGAAGAGTTCTTCATGGTATGCTCCCTCAGTATTTACATTCCAAACAGGGCTTTTATCTGTTTTGCCCGACTTTAAGAGTTTGACTGCTTCTATCGCCGTAAGCATCGAATGGTCCATGTTGTTGTACCGGTGCTGACCGTTACGCCCGATGCAATAAAGATTGCCGACCGTATCAAGGTAGCGGCGGATAGTGCCGAAGTTATTGTAGTAACCGAAATAGGCGGGGTACGCCTTCGGACATTTTACATGAACAGCGTCAAGTACATCTTCTTCCTCAATAATATTTATTGAAATCATTTCTTTGACGGCAAAATCAATGAAGTCTTTTTCAGTCATATTCCACATCTCATCGTCTTCATTACAGAAATATTCCATACCGACCCAAACGGTTTGCTCCGCATCGGCAACTATGTACGGAGACCAGTTGTTGAATATCTGAAGCCTGCCGATGCATACGTCGCTCTCCTGAATGTATATCCAGCAGTCGGGAATGATACCGGAAAGTGTGCGGATTTTTGTCCTGTTTTCTAACCGGAGGCGCTTCAATAACAGACCAACTGTTATGAAGTTGCGATAAGGCAACCGGCAGGCTATATGTTTTATTTCGTCGGGAACGTCCTTCCCTATTGCCGCGATAAGGTCTTTGATGGGCATGGACGAGAACAGGTAATCGCAGGCAAGGGTGTCTGTTTGCCCTTTCATGTTGACGGTAACCGATTCCACAACTCCTTCCTTTATTTCGATGCCTGTTACTTCCGTGTGCAATTTAATGTCCGCTCCTAGTTCGGTAACTTTCTCTGCCATGGTTTGCCACAACTGACCGGGTCCTAATTTCGGATACAAAAACCGCTCTATCAATGATATTTGCCCTATCTTGCGGCTGGGGACGAGTTTTTTCAAGAGTATTTCCTTGAGAATAATCCGTATTGAAAGCCCTTTCACCCGTTGCGAACCCCATGACGGAGACAATTTAGAGGGGTGCATACCCCATATCTTTTCCGTGTAATCTTCAAAAAACATACGGTACAATTGTTTTCCAAAACGATTGATGTAGAAGTCTTCCAAAGAACGTTCCGGTCGCTTGCTAAGCGTTGAGGCAAGGTAACTGAACCCTGCCTTTACGGTGGCAATGAATCCCATGTTGATGAACGTTGCAGGTTTGAGGGTAATAGGATAGTCAAAGAACTTGCGGCGATAGAAGATACGTGAAACACGATTGCGAATAAGCATCACTAAGTCAGTCTTTTCCGGGTCGGCGCCGCCGGGCGTAAATCCCTGCTTCCTGCCGAGTAACAGGTCGTCTTTTGCCCCCGAACCTTGAGGCGGTAGAATTTCGTTCCATAAGTCATTTATCGCTTTGCTCTTTGAAAAGAAACGATGCCCACCCATATCAATGCGGTTGCCGTTGTATTCAATCGTAGCGGAAAGTCCGCCCATCCTGCCGGTTGCCTCAATTATCGTTACATCAATCTCAGGCATGGTTCTACGTAATTCCCATGCGGCAGTAAGCCCGGCGGGTCCTGCTCCGATGATGATGGCTTTTTTATTCATGCCCTATCCTAAGATTCGGCGGTAGATTCTTTTCAGTAACTCTTTATTGCGTGTTTTCGCCGCTTTATATTCCTGAATCGAAACCATTGCCGGTATATCGCCTGCAACAAGGGCGGTCTGGAAGACACTTATGTTGCCTTTCTGCAAGTAATATGCCTTCACGTCGCGGAAGCACGGAGTGTTGAGAATTGCGGCTATATCCGCCGTGAGAGAGGATTTGTCCTGTTTCGACCAGCGAATCTTGTCTAGAATATATTCTTCCATGTTGAAAATCGTTTCATTGTACATAGGATCTTCTGCCTTGTGATAATTATATTTTTCGATTAATGATTTTCTTACCTCAAACAGTTTCTGTGTGTCGGACATGAACGTGGATCGCAAACGGGTTGTCATTCCGCCCGCCCGCCAGTTGTATCCGATTCCGTCGAGGATGTAAATAGAGGATACGAAGGGGAATAGCATAAGGTTGTAGTATGAATCTTCTTTGTACGAAATACCACATTTAACGATGCCGGCTTTCTCTATAGTCGCCCGCCGATATAATTTTCCCCAAACGGAAACGTTCAGGGTGTATGCCCCAAAAAATGCAGCGTAATACTTGTCGAAGAGTTCGGGATTACAGATTAGCCCGTGTATATTCTCTGTGCGTGTTCCTTTCATGATGCCGAATCTGTCCTGTACACGGTTGTATCCGCCGTCGAAGATTATGTCGGCTCCTGTTTCTTCTGCTTTCCGGTGCATCCTTGCAAGGATGTGACGTTCTATCCAGTCGTCGGAATCAATGTGCATGATATAGTCGCCTTCGGCAATTTCATATCCTGAAAACCGTGCAGCTTCAAGTCCTTGATTTTCTTTCTTGTCTATTATCCTTATCCTGGTATCTTTTCGTGCATAACGTTCAATGATGGAGCGGCTGTTGTCGGGTGAAGCGTCGTTGACTAATATCATCTCATAATCGGTGAAATCCTGCGTAAGAACGGATTCTATACATTTCGACAGGTATCTCTCCGTGTTATAGACCGGTATGATGATACTGACCTCTGTCTTCCATCTGTTGTGTTTCATAATTCTGGTTAGGTTTACCGTTCGGTTTTATATTTATTTAACTATCCATGATGCGCTGCTATTCGCGGTCAAAGAATAGTATTCTTCTTCTTCGGTCTTCTTATTACTATCTATATACCAACCCATATGTTTGGCTGTGTAATCACCTGCAATTCTGATGCTTTTATAGAAATTCTTGTCAATAGTATCAATTTCCGGAACGTAATAAGGATAATAAATAGCAAAAGTAGTGTCAATAGGCGCTGAATACATATCTTTCCCTATTGGATGCTCCCATAAGGGTTTCTCCCATTCCAATACTTTGCTCTTAAATGGGAAAGTATCCGGAATATCATCAATCTTCAGAGCAAACCCAACTTTTGTTATATTTTTATTTTTATCCAATATTGTAAGCATATTTGTCAGATAGTTAGGTGGAAGTTTATCGTTTGGAATAATATCCGAGTCGCTGACTATATAATATCCTGATGTGTATTTATTCAACAGATACTTATTTCGCCACAATACCATATACCCATAGTTTTTGTCCATTCTTTCGACAGTAATCGAATTACCTATCTGTTCGTAATATTTCAAAAGAGGCGGATAAGTAGATGCATTGTCAATAATAATAATATTTTTATGCCCTCTTTTCTTAAAAAATGATATCATATTCTGCAAATCTCTGAGACGGTTGTAATTAATAATTATGAGTGGTATCATCTCCAAATTCTTTTTCTGGATTCTAACATTTTTATTTATACACCAAATAAGTGGATGTATCCTTAATTTGTATATCCATGCCATTTTAAAAACATTGAGAAGAAATCGATGGTATTTTTTCTTCATCATTCTGTATATTTCAAAAATGTTTTTGTAGTAAAAAGATCTGTATTCAGGATATTGAAAGCATATTTTTTGTAAATCAGGGGAAAACAATTCATTTATTACTGTTTTACGTTCTTGATTTGTTAAATTTAGCGCATTCGTACTCAATCCATCCATACTAAAAGATGCAATTATTCGATTTATATGTGTTTGAGTAATATCCCCAAAGGCAATGATTTTCAAGAAAAAAGCCCAATCCGATACTATTTTTAGATCTTCCCGATATAAACCATATTTGTCAAATAAACATCTTCTAATAAAAGTAGTTGGATGTGTAAGAGTGCTTGTCAACATCCTTATTACATCAATTCTATCCGGCATCGTTGCAATATCTGCGGAACCGTCTGGAAATATACGGTACAGATCACCATAAATCAAATCGAAATTCAATTTCATAGAAAATACATGGGAAAGCACCATATCATCAAAAAGCGTATCCCCACTATTCAAGAAAAGGCAATAGTCGCCTTTTGCGGCTTTTATTCCCTTATTCATAGCATTATAAATGCCGTTGTCCGGTTCGCTTACCCAGTATGACATTCTGCTTTCATACAGATTTATGATCTCTGTACTTCCATCAGTCGAGCCGCCATCAATGACAATGTACTCGTAATTGGAAAAAGTCTGCGAAACAACGCTTTCGATGGTTTTGCGCAACCCCTCGGCATTATTGAGATTAATTGTGATAATTGAGAGTTTCATTTGTATCTCTATTGACGATATTGAGTTAATACAAAATTACAATTTTATGAGAAAAAGAAAAACAGTACAATTAAATTTGTAAAGGAAGAAAACTTGGCTTTGTCATTGCCTGGAAAGGCAGATGTTTCAATACTCAACTTTAAAATAATTGTCTCAATGAAACAATGTGTGATACATCGCCAAGTTGTTTACATAACAATGACAGTCCGGCAAAATATCTTGAATTGGCAGTGATTTTATTCCTTTTTTAATGCTTCCATAATTTTTGCCTCAATTTCGTTGGCGAGTTCAGGATTATCACGCAAGTAGTCTTTAGCGGCTTCACGTCCCTGTGCCATTTTAGTTTCGTTGTAGCTGTACCAACTGCCACTTTTCTTTACAATACCTAATTCTGAACCGAGATCAACCAATTCGCCTGTACGGGAAATACCTTCGCCAAATATAATATCAAATTCCGCCTTACGGAATGGTGATGCTACTTTGTTTTTGACTACTTTCACTCGTGTCTGGTTGCCTTTTATTTCGTCTCCGTCTTTCAGTGCTGTTACTTTGCGGATGTCAAGACGCACCGAAGCATAGAATTTCAAGGCGTTACCTCCGGTAGTGGTTTCAGGATTTCCGAACATCACGCCGATTTTTTCACGCAACTGATTGATAAATACACATGTAGTGTTAGTTTTGTTTATTGAAGCCGTTAGTTTACGCAAGGCTTGAGACATCAGGCGGGCATGCAACCCCATTTTAGATTCTCCCATCTCTCCTTCAAGTTCAGCTTTAGGAGTAAGGGCTGCTACAGAATCTATTACAATGATGTCTATTGCCGAAGAGCAAATCAGTTGATCGGCGATTTCCAGTGCTTGTTCGCCCGAGTCGGGTTGAGATATCCAAAGGCTTTGCACGTCAACTCCGAGTTTTTCAGCATAAAAACGATCAAAAGCGTGCTCAGCATCTATGAATGCTGCAATGCCGCCAGCACGCTGGGCTTCTGCAATTGCATGAATTGCCAGAGTGGTCTTACCGGAAGATTCGGGTCCGTAAATTTCAATTACTCTTCCCCGAGGATAGCCTCCCACTCCAAGAGCTGCATTCAGCGCAACGGATCCGGTCGAAATGACGGAAATTCCTTCTATTGTGCTGTCTCCAAGTTTCATGACAGACCCTTTGCCGTAGTTCCTCTCGATTTTGTCCGTAGTTGCATACAATGCTTTCAATTTCTCGGAATTGCCGGACTCAACGTTTTTTGTTTTTTCATTCATGTATGAAAATTTGTTATTTATGAAAAATGGTGTATAAATTTTCTGCAAATGTAATGATTTTTTTTGAATGAACAGTTTTTTTACTACTTTTGTTCGCTTTTTATTGCATAATATAAAATCAAAATAAATGAACAGACTTATTATTATACTGTTTTTCTGCCTTGTCACAGGCATTTCACTACGCGGTCAAGACCAGGTTATAAATACTTTGAAGTCCGAATTGGACAGAAATTTTTCAATATTGAAGGAGCAGCCGATACCGGCTTACTATATTTTCCTTCGTTTGGATGAAATTCGGAGTATAAACTGTGTAGGTCGATTAGGGCGCTTACAAGTCAAACCTTCTCTTGACTCACCGGTGCATATACTTTCCTCGTGTCTCCGTGTTGGTGATCATACACTCGACAACAGTCATGAAATACGTTACGGCGAGGGTGGATACAGTGACATACAGATTGAGGGTGAATATGTGCCTGTAGACAATAATCCACAATCATTACGGAACGCTATCTGGCTACAGTTAGACCGTCTATACAAAGACGACATACGAATTTACGAACAGGTTAAGGCGAACATAGCCGTCAAGGTAGAACAGGAAGACAAATCGCCGGATTTCTCTATGGAAAAGGCAGAAAGTTACTATGAGGCGCCTATTAATTGGGAATCTCTCGGCATTGACCCGCAGGCATGGGAAGAAAAAGCGCGCCGATATTCCGCTGTGTTTGATGAAAACAGTGATATACTCGATGGCTCGGCTGTCTTGAGCGCCCTGCTTACACGTAAGATTTTCGTAGATACGGAAGGGAGAAAAATTGCACAAAATTCGGTGTCGTTTCAACTTACATTGACTGCTGAAGTACTTGCCGACGATGGAATGTTCTTGCCGCTTTACAAAACCTGGCAGGCTTTTTCTCTGTCGGAACTTCCTGATGACGGAGAAGTTATCACTAAAGCAAAAGAAATAAGTAAAACTCTTTCCGACCTTAAAAGAGCGCCTGTTGTAGAATCGTTTACCGGTCCTGCAATCCTTTCGCCGGAAGCAGCAGGAGTGTTTTTTCACGAAATTTTCGGGCATCGTGTAGAAGGTTCCCGTTTGAAACTGGAAAACGATGCACAGACTTTCAAGAAAAAAATCAATGAAAATGTATTACCAAAATATATTTCTGTAACTTTTGATCCGACGATGCGTTATTATGATAGGACTCCTCTCAATGGTTACTATGTTTTTGACGATGAGGGTATTCGAGGTCGCCGCGTAGAAGTAGTAAAAAATGGCGTTTTGAAAAACTTCCTTATGGCTCGCACACCGATTGAAGGTTCGCCTCATTCCAATGGACATGGACGCGCACACGTGGGATCTGCGCCAATTTCCCGACAGTCGAACTTGCTTGTGGAAAGCAATCAGAAACTCTCACATGAGGAATTGGTAAAACGTCTTAGAAAAGAAGCAAAAGCACAAGGTAAGCAGTATGCGTATTATTTTAAAGATGTGGTGGGTGGTTTTACAAATACAAATCGTTATTCTCCCAACTCATTTAATGTTACGCCTTTGATTGTTTTCAGAATTTATACTGACGGTCGTCCGGACGAACTTGTGCGCGGAGTTGATTTAGTTGGTACTCCTCTTGCTATGTTTGCTCAGATTGTAGCCTGCGGTAATGATCAGGCTGTGTTCAACGGCACTTGCGGGGCAGAATCGGGAGGTATTCCTGTCTCGGCTATTTCTCCTGCATTGCTTGTTCGCCAGATAGAAACGCAAAAACGTGCGAAAAGTCAGAATCAACCACCTGTGCTTACCAAGCCGGACAAACAGGAAGTCACAACAAAAGACTCGAAAGATCTATTGCATGAATCCATCAAACATGAAGTTGAGCGTGGTCTTGCAGGGTTACGTCTGTCCGGTCTTGCGGCGCCATTTTTCATTTCTTATACATTTGGAGACATGAAAATGCTTGATATAAGAGCCACTAACGGCAGTCTATTGTCATCTACTGAAAATGCATACAGAGGTGGCGGTTCACGTCTGCTGATTGGCGACTATAATTGTACAGACGAGAATTTTAACGGAAACACCGATGGATATAGCGGTTTCGACGGACGCCCCTGTTTTGATAACGATGAACTTGGAATCCGCTATACTATCTGGCGCGATCTTGACGCGATCTATAAAAACGCCGCAGAAACCTACGAACAGAAACAGTCGGCTATCAAGCAATTGAACATACCTGCCAAGGATCTTGAATTGCCTGATTGGGATCGTACTCCGACAGTTGTTATGAATGACATTTCAATACCGGAAAACAAAATAGATAAGGCGACACTCGAAAAATACGCTACTGAAGTATCTTCTGTTTTTTCGGATTATAAAGATATATTTGATTCAAAGGTAAATCTTAGTGTTTCCGAGGGCTTAGTTTATTATTACAATACTGAAAAGTCATCATACAGAATCCCGCAATTTCTGGTAACAATTCTCGCTTCGGCTCATACGCAGACAGATGAAGGCGAAGATCTGCGCGATTATTTCGACTTGACTTTCGGTAGCATCGCCGAGTTGCCGACTATTGACGTGATGAAGAAAAAATGCCGCGACCTTGCAGAGAAACTTCTTGAGGAAGCGCGATCACCCAAATTGGAAGAATCATATACGGGACCTGTGCTATTTGAAGGACAAGCCGTTGCAACAACATTTTATTCCAACTTTGGAGGTTCGCTTGTAGCCCGTCGCAAACCATTCTCCGCATCAGGCTATTCGTATGGCGGCAACAGTTTGGAAGAGATGATCGGCAAACGTATTACCGCCAAAGAAATCACGATTGAAGATATGACGGGAACGCCTGAATATAATGGTGTCAAGTTACTTGGTTTCGTATCGGTAGATGCGCAAGCGGTAGTTCCTCCGGCTAAGTTGACATTAGTTGAGAATGGTATTTTGAAAACCCTGCTTAACGACCGTATTCCGACCGAAAAAGTGCCTCATTCCAACGGTCATTCGCTATTTATCAATGGCTTTAGCGCTTCTACTTCGAGTGGGGTGCTAAGGATGTCGGATACCCGTACCAAATCCAGGGAAAAGTTACGCGCAGACTTGTTTCGTCTTGCCGGAGAAGAAGGTTATGACTATGCTTATATTGTAAGAAATTCTCAGGGGTCTAACGGTCATCCTCGCGAGTTATATCGGGTCAGTATTGCCGACGGAACGGAAAGGCGTGTTCGTTCGGCAACCATTAATGACTTCGACATACAGGCATTTAAGAAGATCGTTGCTGTTTCCGACAGAGAGACTGTTTTCAACGGTTTGAACATGGGCACACTTTCGGTTATTGTCCCCGAAGAGGTATTGTTTGAGGATCTGCAAGTACGTAGTGACCGGCTGGATAATCTAAGGAAGCCTCCGGTAGTAGGTAAGGGAGAGTGATTATATTCCTTGTCCCAGTTTAATTATTGTTAATGGTTTATTACTTTATCTGCCGTTCCCTTGCTCATCTTGCACGTGATCGGAATAACCTTCACTTTCAAGTTCTTCTATTATTGATTCTATCTTATTAATCATTTCTCCGCTTAAATATTCTTTATGTTCCATTGCTTTTTTTAACCAGTATAGGGCTGTATTTTTATCTTCTTTTACACCGTCTCCGAAATAATAGCAAACCCCTAAATTGTATTGCGCATCGGCATTGCCCTGTTCCGCGCTCTTCCTGCACCATTTCACCGCTTCGTACAGATCTTTGGTTACACCGTCTCCGTTATAATAGCAAACCCCTAACAAGTATTGCGCCTTGGCATCGCCCTGTTCCGCGCTTCTCTTGAACCACTTCGCCGCTTCGGACAGGTCTTTGTCTACACCTTCTCCTTTGGCATAGCAAACCCCTAAATTGAATTGCGCATCGGCATCGCCCTGTTCCGCGCTTCTTTTGAACCACTTCACCGCTTCGGACAGGTCTTCGTCTACACCGTCTCCGTTGGCATAGCAATTCCCTAAATAGTATTGCGCCTTGGCATCGCCCAGTTCCGCGCTACTCTTGTACCTCTTCACCGCGTCGGACAGGTCTTTGTATACACCTTCTCCTTTTGCATAGCAAATCCCTAATTAGAATTGCGCATCGGCATCGCCCTGTTCCGCGCTTCTATTGAACCACTTCACCGCTTCGGACAGGTCTTTGTCTACACCGTCTCCGTTATAATAGCAAATCCCTAATTCGTATTGCGCATCGGCATTGCCCTGTTCCGCAATCTTCCGGTACCACTCCACCGCTTCATACGGGTCTTCGTCTACATCGTCTCCGTTCTTATATAAAATCTCTAAGTTGTTTTGCGCATTAGCATTGCCATGTTTCGCGCTTCTCTTGAACCACTTCACAGCTTCGGACAGGTCTTGGGTTACACCTTCTCCTTTCGCATAGCAATACCCTAAATCGTTTTGCGCATAGACATTGCCCTGTTCCGCGCTCTTCCGCCACCAATTCACCGCTTCGTATGGGTCTTCGTCTACACCGTATCCTTCGGAATAGCAAACCCCTAACCAGCATTGCGCATCGGCATTGCCCTGTTCCGCGCTTCTCTTGAACCACTTCATCGCTTCGTATGGGTCTTCTTCTACACCTTTTCCGTCGGAATAGCAATACCCTAACCAGAATTGCGCAGAGGCATTGCCCTGTTCCGCGCTTCTCTGCCACCACTTCACCACTTCGGACAGGTCTTTGTCCACACCGTATCCGTTATAATAGCACAACCCTAATTTGTATTGCGCCTTGGCATCGCCCTGTTCCGCGCTTCTCTTGAACCACTTCACCGCTTCGGACAGGTCTTTGTATACACCTTCTCCTTTTGCATAGCAATACCCTAAACTGCGTTGCGCATCGGCATCGCCCTGTTCCGCGCTTCTCTTGAACCACTTCACCGCTTCGTACGGGTCTTCTTCTACACCGTCTCCGTTCTTATAGTAAAGCCCTAATTCGTATTGCGGATTAGCCGTCGATCTAATAACTTGCGCCTTAGCGCCTGCGCTCATCATCAGGAGCGCTACTGTGATTAAAATAAACTTTTTCATTTTTGTAATAATTTAATGTTATGATAAATATTTGTTTGTTATTTCTTTTCTCTCAAGTAAGGTCTTTAAAGGCTTTAAGGACATTAGGGAATAAAAACGTTGCGAAAGTGATTTTCAAACCTGAAAGTAGGAATCGCAACGTTGCGGAAACGACTTTCCGACTGAAAATAGGGATCGCAACGCCGCGGAAACGACTTTCCGATCCGAAAGTAAGAATCGCAACGCCGCGGAAACGACTTTCCGATCCGAAAGTAAGAATCGCAACGCCGCGGAAACGATTTTCCAACCCGAAAGTCGAAATCGCAACACCGCGGAAACGATTTTCCGACTGAAAATAGGAATCGCAACGCCGCGGAAACGATTTTCCAACACGAAAGTCGAAATCGCAACGTTGCGGAAGCGTCCTGACATCTTCGGGAAGGAATAAAAATATTTTGAAAAAGTATCGGCAATACTCCCTGCTCTTAGGAAATATTTCTGAACTTTCTTGCGTAATATTTGACATAACCAAATCATGCTCTGATTTAGAACCGACAATGCCTGACTGTGTTGAGTACTTTTTAGTATCAGGTATCATCCTTCTGTTACTATACACTATGTTACTATTCATAGAGAATGCAAAATTACATAAAGTTTTCAAACAAACAACAGGCTTTAGGAAAAATATATTAATTGTTTTTTACTTACCTTTGCGGAATTTTTTACAGATGAGAAAAACATTATATACGGTGTGGATAAAATCCTTTATTAACTTAATTTTCCCTAAACATTGCGTAGTTTGCGGCGCGCCGCTGGTTGATGGTGAGGAATATCTATGTTTGAAGTGTTTCCTTGACCTTCCAAAAATGAATTGCGTAAGTTATTCCAACAATCGTGCGGCTGAACGTTTTATGGGGAAAGTACCGGTAGAGCGCGCGCTCGGATATTTGCACTACAAGAAGCAAGAGATGGCGGCGAAGATCGTAGCGGAAATAAAATACAAAAACAACAGGAAATTAGGCGAGTGGATGGGTGCACTCATGGCGTCGGACATTGCACCGTCAGGTTTTTTCGACGGCATAGACCTGTTAGTTCCCGTCCCGCTGCATTGGACAAAGAAGCACAAGCGCGGATTTAACCAATCGACGGCAATCGCGCGCGGGATACAGTCAGTAACCGCTATTCCAATAGAAGAAAAAAATATCAGTCGGCGAAAAGCAAACGCAACACAAACGAAGAAGAAATGGTTTGACCGATGGCTGAATACCGTAAACCTTTTTAAGATAGTCGATGCAGAGTCATTCAAAGGTAAACACATCCTTATCATAGACGACGTACTGACTTCCGGTTCGACGATGGAAGCAGTGGCAAAAACCACCGTAAACGTTGAAGGAGTAAAGATCAGCATACTTGCGCTGTCGATGGTTTAAGTTTCGGCTATAACTTAGTTACCGCTTCATCCAACAATATACAAACAAGACATTGTCGGTAAATTTCCCTCATTAAGAAATTATTCTACAGGAATTTCGCCATTTCGCGCTGAACTTTTTCCGCTTCCGCACTGGCTGCATCCGCGAAACGTTCGGTGTTGTCGGCGTATATTATTTGGCGGGAAGAGTTGACAAGCAGTCCGCAGTGTGTGTTCATGCCGTATTGTACCACTTCGGCAAGGTTTCCACTCTGTGCGCCGACTCCGGGTACAAGCAGGAAATGGTTAGGCACGATCCGCCTGACATCGGCAAGCAGTTTCCCCTGTGTAGCACCTGCAACGTACATCATGGAATCCTCGTCAGCCCATTCTTTAGATACGCGGAGAACCTTTTCAAACAATCTCTCACCATCGGCATCCACTGTCATCTGGAAATCTTGCGAGCCGGCGTTGGATGTTAATGCAAGCAAGATAGCCCATTTCCCCGCCCTTAGAAAAGGTTTCACACTGTCCTCACCCATGTATGGCGCTACGGTTACGGCATCGAAATCGTCATGTTCAAACACCGCGCGGGCATACATTTCCGAAGTGTTACCGATGTCGCCGCGTTTGGCGTCGGCGATGATAAACAGGTCGGGATAGTTTTCACGGACATACGAAACACTTTGTGAAAGTTGCCTCAATCCATCTGTTCCGGCACTTTCGTAGAATGCCGTGTTAAGTTTCAAGGCAACGCAATACGGTGCTGTTGCATCAATAATTGCACGGTTGAAGGCGAATATGGGGTTGTCTTCTGTTGCCGTGATGAGATGTGCGGGGATCTTCCTCATATCCGTATCCAATCCCACACAAAGGAAAGTCTTTTTCCTTTTAATATTCTCGTATAACTGATACCTGTTCATAGTTTATAATTCACTTTCTTTTAATCGTTCTGTATTTTCAGCCACTGTTAGCCGGTCAATAATCCCCTGAATGTCTCCCGCAACAAAAGTTGCCAGGTTGTAGACGGTGAAATTGATACGGTGATCCGTGACACGCCCTTGCGGATAGTTATATGTCCTGATTTTGGCTGACCGGTCTCCGGTTGAAACCATCGTTTTGCGACGGGAAGCGATCTTATCGTTATGTTGTTGCAATTTCATGTCATATAATTTGCTGCGCAACATTTGCATAGCCATTTCCCTGTTCTCCATTTGCGAGCGTGTGACCTGGCACTGCACCGTTATTCCTGTCGGTTTATGGGTAAGTTGTACTTTAGTTTCCACTTTGTTAACGTTTTGTCCTCCGGCTCCGCTTGAGCGGGAAGTCTTAATTTCAAGGTCTGCGGGATTGATCTCGACATCGACATCCTCCGCCTCCGGCAAAACGGCTACAGTGGCGGCTGAAGTATGTACCCTGCCTTGCGTTTCGGTTACCGGTACTCTTTGTACGCGGTGCACGCCGGACTCGTACTTCATTGTTCCATATACGTTTTCGCCAGAAACCTTGAAAATGATTTCTTTAAAGCCACCCATCACTCCTTCCGTAAAACTTGTGATTTCAGTTCGCCAACCTTTTGCTTCGCAGTATCTGCGGTACATATTGAAGAGATCTCCTGCAAATATTGACGCTTCATCGCCACCTGTTCCGCCGCGTATTTCAACGATTGCATCTTTTGCGTCTTCGGGGTCTGCGGGAACGAGCAACATCTTGATTTCATCTTCCATTTCCGGCAGTTGACGGGTAAGGTTATCAAGTTCCTGCCTGGCAAGTTCACGCAATTCAGCGTCTGATTCGGTTTCGAGAATCATTTTTGCTTCTTCGATGCCGGTTATTGCCTTTTGATAATCGTTTCTTGTATCCGTAATCTTCTTCAGTTCGCAAAATTCCCTGTTTAGTTTCACGAATCGCTTCATATCTGCTATTACGGCGGGATCTGCTATCAGTACAGAGACTTCCTCGAACCTTGAAACTAACGTATCTAATCTTTCTATCAGGGAGTTTTGAGCCATATTTATTACATAAACGGCTGCAAAGTTAATATTTTTTTGCAGAATGAAAAGATTATCGTACATTTGTAATCTCATTTTCAATATATAAATAATCCGGCAAAAATGAATTTCCTGTTTATTGTGCAAGGTGAAGGTCGCGGACATCTCACTCAATCCATAGCCCTGAACGACATGCTGACCGAAAGCGGGCATGAAGTCGTAGCCGTAATGGTAGGGAAAAGTAACCGCAGGAAAGACCTGCCTGCGTTCTTTGTTGAAAAATTCGGTAGGAAAATCAGACGCTTCGACAGTCCGAATTTCCTACCGGCATCGAAAAATCGAAAAACAGTGATATGGACAAGTATCGCTTACAACGTACTACGGTCATGGAAGTACATGAGAAGCGTCCTCATCATACGAAATTCCATCAGCCGAAGGAATGTGGATGTCGTAGTCAATTTCTACGAACTGCTGACCGGATTAAGTTATGCCGTCCTGCCACCGAAAAAACCCTGCTTCTGTGTCGCTCACCAATATATTTTCCTGCATCCAGAGTTTAATTTTCCAAAAGTGAACAGCGTTGAACTGAAAGGTCTGAAATTTTTTACCAAAGTAACCTGCCTGCGAGCCGCCGGTCTGCTGGCGCTGTCTGTCCGTCCGATGGACAATGTGCCGGAGATAGGACTGACCGTCGTGCCGCCGCTGCTCAGGAAAGAAGTTTTTAATACCGAAGTGAAGGATGGCGATTATTTGAACGGGTATATCCTGAATGATAATTATGCTGAGGAAATTATCGGGTTTCATGAGAATCATCCCGACGTTAAGATGCATTTCTTCTGGGACAAGAAGGATGTGGAAGAAGAAACGGTTGTCGGTAGCGGAAACCTGACTTTTCACCGCCTCAACGATAAATTATTTATAGAATATATGTCCGGTTGCAAAGCGTATGTAACTACCGCCGGGTTTGAATCGGTGTGCGAAGCGATGTTTATGGGAAAGCCCGTACTCGTGGTGCCGACCCATATAGAACAGCAATGTAACGCATTTGAAATATCGGAAGCCGGCGCGGGGGTAACTGCCGACCGATTCGAGATAGAAAAACTGTTCCTCTTTATCCCGACGTTCCAAAAAAATACAGAATTTTGCGATTGGGTTAAATCCGCAAACCGCTATTTCCCGTATATTTTAATGAAGTCATAAAAAATATTGCAATTATAATTTGTTAGTATTCTGTGATTTGATAAAAAAGCAGAGAAAAAGTTCAAAAAATATTTGCACGATTAGAAAAGAATGCGTACCTTTGCAGCGCGAAAAACCAAATAATGGTGTGGTAGTTCAGCCTGGTTAGAATACATGCCTGTCACGCATGGGGTCGCGGGTTCGAGTCCCGTCCGCACCGCAAACTCGGAAAAGTGGAAAGATTTGTATGCTTGCAACCACAGAAAAAAATGCTAAAAACCTTCACCGGTTCGCAAATATCTAACTTTCCTCCTTTCTGATATATTAAGAAGTATCAGATTTTTTATTTTTAAACAGTTTTATTATGAGTTATTTATTTACGTCCGAATCCGTATCGGAAGGACATCCCGACAAAGTAGCAGATCAAATTTCAGATGCTCTGCTGGACAATTTCCTCGCCTTCGATTCACAGTCGAAAGTTGCATGTGAAACTCTTGTAACGACAGGACAGGTCGTTGTGGCAGGAGAAGTTAAATCAAAAGCATACGTCGATATACAAGACGTTACGCGCGAAGTTATCAGCCGGATCGGTTATACGAAAAGCGAATACAAATTCGAAGCCGAATCTTGCGGAGTCCTCAATGCTATTCATGAGCAGTCTGCCGACATCAACAGGGGAGTGGAGCGTGAAGATCCATTCAATCAGGGAGCCGGCGACCAAGGTATGATGTTTGGTTACGCAACAGCAGAGACCGAAAACTATATGCCGTTGCCTCTTGACCTTGCTCATTCGCTGTTGACCGAACTTGCGAAAATCCGCAAAGAGGAGTTATACCTTATGCCTTACCTCCGTCCCGATGCAAAATCGCAGGTGACAATAAGATACAGCGACAATGGTACGCCGGAGGCTATTGACACTATCGTTGTTTCCACGCAGCACGATGAGTTTGACAATGACAGTGCTATGCAGGACAGGATCAAGGCGGATGTCATTAACACTCTTGTTCCGAGGGTTAAGGCGTTATATCCGGGGAAAGTCCAGGCGCTGTTCGGCAATGACATCAAATATCACGTCAATCCTACGGGTAAATTTGTGATAGGCGGACCTCACGGCGATACCGGTCTGACAGGTCGCAAGATTATCGTCGACACTTACGGCGGCAAAGGTGCACACGGTGGCGGTGCGTTTTCCGGCAAAGATCCGTCGAAGGTTGACCGTTCGGCAGCCTATGCCGCCCGTCATATTGCGAAAAACCTTGTAGCGGCAGGAGTTTCCGACGAAGTGTTGGTACAGGTATCTTACGCTATCGGTGTTGCTAAACCGATGAATATATTCGTCAATACCTACGGCAAATCTAAAGTGAAACTTTCCGACGGCGAGATTGCAAAGAAAGTAGAAGAGATTTTTGACATGCGTCCGAAGGCGATTGAGGAACGCCTAAAACTGCGTAATCCTATCTATTCGGAAACAGCGTCTTACGGACATGTCGGACGTCAACCGCAGACGGTAACAAAGACTTTCAGGTCGCGCTATGATAAGCCGGTCGAGGTAAATGTGGAGCTCTTTACATGGGAAAAACTCGACTATGTAGAGCAAATCCGCAAAGCAATAAGTTAAGAACTAAGAAAAAACAGGGGGCTTCAACCCCCTGTTTTTTTGTTTACTCTCTTGTTTAGTTAAGAATAGAGTTGTTACTTAAAAAAACTGATTCTCTACCGCTTCACTACCTTCAACGCTTTACCTCCTGCACGAACGAGGTAAACTCCTTTCGGAAGATTACCTGCTGCGACAGATTCACCAACTTCAACGGTTTGTTGTAATACAATGCGACCACTGAGATCGGTTATTATTACTTCGGTCGGTGCAGTGATTCCGTTGATGCGGAAACTTTCTACGACAGGATTCGGATAAATACTGACATCATTATCCGGCGTCTGCTGTATGTTTGTGTTAACATCAAACACCGCCGTATAGGTTGTATCCTGCGTTACGGTTATTGTTCGCGGATTCTGCGTATTGTCATCATCCCATTTCACGAACCTGTAACCCGGATTAGCAGTTGCAGTAATAGTTGCTGTGCTGTTTTCCTGATAATATCCCGTTCCGGTAACAGTTCCCATGCTTGGATTGCTGGTAGTTATTGAGACATAGAATAGGGAAGGTGCAGATACAATATTTCCGAAATCCTTCCATGTTTCTGCGGCTTCGTAATCTTCAATGGCACTTGCGGGAACGTAAAGCGTGGCGTTATTTAATTCAACATTGTAAAATACATAGGTGTTTATGCTTTGCGGCGTCGTGTTAAGATTAGTAACTGAAGTCAGACTGCCGCAATCTTCAAAAGCCCTACCTCCAATACTTATTACACTGTTTCCAATGGTAACGGAAGTCAGATTGCTGCAACTTTTAAAAGCTTCTTTTTCAATACTTGTCACGCTGTTTGGAATAGTAATTTCAGTCAGTCCGTTGCACTCGAAAAAAGCACTATATCCAATACGTATTACACTGTTTCCAATGGTAACGGAAATCAAACCTGTGCACTCTTGAAAAGCTATATCTCCAATACTTGTTACACTGTTGGGAATAGTAACGGAAGTCAGATTGCTGCAACGGTTAAAAGCCCCACCTCTAAGAATTGTTACACTTTCTGGAATGGTAACTGAAGTCAGATTGCTGCAACGGTTAAAAGCCTCCTGTCCTATGATTGTTACACTGTTGGGAATATTATAACTTGCATCCTGTTTTCCTATAGGATATCCAATCAAGGTGCTTTTTTCCTTATTGAACAGTACTCCATTTTCAGACGCATAAGCCGTATTATCTTCAGAGACATCAATAGCCGTCAAAGCGATGCACTCGGAAAAAGGATAATCTCCAATAATTGTTACGCTTTTTCCAATAGTAGCTGAAGTCAGTCCGCTGCAACTTTTAAAAGCCATACTTCCAATCCTTGTTACACTGTTGGGAATGGTAACGGAAGTCAGTCCGATGCAATACCAAAAAGCAGAATCTCCAATACTTGTCACGCTGTTTGGAATAGTAACGGAAACCAGACTGCTGCAACTGTGAAAAGCACCATATCCAATACGTGTTACACTGTTAGGAATAGTAACGGAAGTTAGAGCGTCGCACTCGTAAAAAGCCAGATCTCCAATACTCGTCACGCCATTCTCAATTATGACCGTTGTAATTGAAGAACGGTCAGAATACCATGGAGCATGATAAGCATAGGAATAATTTGGTATCGCCCCTTCACCGCTAATAGTTAATGTACCATTAGAGAGATCCCAGGTTAACGGAATATATACAGATACAATCCCGAACTCCTTCCATACTTCTGCGGCTTTGTAATCTTCAATGGAACTTTCGGGAACATAAAGCGTGACTTTACTTAAATCAACGTTATAAAATACATTGCTGTTTATGCTTTGCGGCGTTGGGTTAAGATTGGTAACTGAAGTCAATCCGGTGCAACCTTGAAAAGCCCGCTCTCCAATACTTGTTACACTTTCTCCAATAGTAACTGAAGTCAGTTCGGTGCAACCGCGAAAAGCATTCACTCCAATACTTGTTACGCTACTGGGAATAGTAATTTCAGTCAGTCCTTCGCACCAGGAAAAAGCATAATCTCCAATACTTGTCACGCTATTGGGAATGGTAACGGAAGTTAATTTGCGGCATTCGAAAAACCCCCTATTGCCAATACTTGTTACACTGTTTGGAATAGTAACAGAAGTTATTTCGTTGCAACCTTCAAAAGCGCTATTTCCAATCCTTGTCACGCCATCCTCAATTATGACCGTTGTAATTGAAGAACGGTCAGAATACCATGGAGCATAATCAGGAGAGGAATAATCCGGTATCGTCCCTGTACCGCTAACAGTTAATATACCATTAGATAGATCCCAGGTAACCGGACTAGATACAATATTCCCGAACTCATTCCATACTTCTGCGGCTTTGTAAGCTTCAATGGACTTGGCGGGAACGTAAAGCGTAGCGTTATTTAAACTAACATTGTAAAATACATCGCTGTTTATGCTTTGCGGCGTCGGGTTAAGATTGGTAACTGAAGTCAGTGCGCTGCAACTGGAAAAAGCAGAATTTACAATACTTGTTACACTTTTTCCAATAGTAACTGAAGTCAGTCCGCTGCAATAGTAAAAAGCCCCATGTCCAATACTTGTTACACTGTTTGGAATAATAACGGAGGTCAGATTGTCGCAATTTTCAAAAGCAACATGTCCAATACTTGTTACACTGTTAGGAATAGTAACGGAAGTTAGAGCGTCGCAATTGAGAAAAGCCCAATCTCCAATACTTGTTACACTGTTAGGAATAGTAACGGAAGTTAGAGCGTCGAAATGGCGAAAAGCCCAATCTCCAATACTTGTCACGCCATCCCCAATTACGACCTTTGTAATTGAAGAATGGTAAGAATACCATGGAATATCCTCAATCAGGAAATAATCCGGCATCGCTCCTTCACCGATAACAGTTAATGTACCATTAGAGATATTCCAGCTTAACGGACCTGTTGTTCCGCTTTGTGCGAAACCCGTTGCGCTTAACATGAAGAGCGCGGTCATTACTAAGATGATTTTTTTCATTGTAATCAATATTAAATAATTTTACTTTTTCACGACCTTCAATGTTTTGCCGTTTACGCGGACAAGGTAAACTCCATTCGGAAGATTACCTGCTGCGACATATTCACCGCCTTCAGTAGTTTGTTGTAATACAATTCGACCGCTGAGATCGGTTATTATTACTTCGGTTGGCGCAGTGATTCCGTTGATGCGGAAACTTTCCGTGACGGGGTTCGGATAAATACTGATGCCGTTATCAGACGTCTGCTGTATGTTTGTGTTGACATCAAATATCGCCGTATAGGTTGTATCCTGCGTCACGGTTATTGTTCTCGGATTCTGCGTATCGTCATCGTCCCATTTCACGAACCTGTAACCCGGATTAGCGGTTGCACTGATAGTTACCGTGCTGTTTTCTTCATAATCTCCCGTTCCGTCAACAGTTCCCATGCTTGTATTGTTGGCTGTTACTGTTACATGATAAGTGATTGCTTCAAATATCGCCGTACAGGTTGTATCCTGCGTTACGGTTATTGTTCTCGGATTCTGCGTATCGTCATCGTCCCATTTCACGAACCTGTAACCCGGATTAGCGGTTGCACTGATAGTTGCCGTGCTGTTTTCCTCATAATCTCCCGTTCCGGCAACAGTTCCCATGCTTGGATTGTTGGCGGTTACAGAGACATGAAATATGGGAAGTGCAGATACAATATTCCCGAAATTCGTCCATACTGCTGCGGCTTCGTAATCTTCAATGGAACTTGCGGGAACGTAAAGCGTAGCGTTAATTAAATCAACGTTTTGAAATACATCGCTGTTTATGCTTTGCGGCGCCGGGTTACGATTGGTAACGGAAGCCAGTCCGGTGCAATAGGCAAAAGCATAATCTCCAATACTTGTCACACTGTTTGGAATAGTAACTGAAGTCAGATTGCTGCAACGTTCAAAAGCCCCATCTCCAATACTTGTTACACTGCTTGGAATAGTATAACTTGCATCCTGTTTTGCTGCGGGATATCTAATCAAGGCGCTTTTTTCCTTATTGAACAGTATTCCATTTTCGGACGCATAAGCCGTGTTATCTTCAGAGACATCAATAGCCGTCAAAGCGATGCAATCGTAAAAAGGATTCCCACTAATACTTGTTACGCTACTGGGAATAGTAACAGAAGTCAGTTCGCTGCACCCGCGAAAAGCCCAATCTCCAATACTTGTCACACTGTTTCCAATAGTAACCGAAGTCAGTTTGCTGCAATCGTAAAAAGCCTGCTCTCCAATACTTGTTACGCTGTTTGAAATAGTAACAGAAGTCAGTTCGCTGCAATAGTAAAAAGCCCTGTATCCAATACTTATTACACTGTTTCCAATAGTAACAGAAGTCAGTTTGCTGCAATCGTAAAAAGCATTATCTCCAATACTTGTCACGCCATCCCCAATTACGACCGTTGTAATTGAAGAACGGTAAGAATACCATGGAGCCGAATTCCAGGAATAATCCGGCATCGCCCCTTCACCGCTAACAGTTAATGTACCATCAGATATACCCCAGGCTAACGGACCTGTTTTAGATAAAATATTCCCGAAATTCGTCCATACTTCTGCGGCTTTGTAAGCCTCCATGGACTCGGCGGGAACATAAAGCGTGACTTTAGTTAAATCAATGTTTTGAAATACATTGCTGATTATGCTTTGCGGCGTCGGGTTAAGATTGGTAAATGAAGTCAGTCCGGTGCAACCGTTAAAAACATTATTTCCAATACTTGTTACACTTTCTGGAACAGTAATCTCAGTCAGTC
>JAISYU010000089.1 GCA_031269685.1 Dysgonamonadaceae bacterium
CGAGTGAGTGACGCTCAACACCATAAATGAGGTCTCGGACATGGCAGTGAGTGATACTCGACGGTTTTCCGGCGATAATTCGTAAAAAGTTTCACCCTTATTTCTTCTGAAAAAAGATGCGAAACAGTATTGTGTATTATATAGACATGGCGTCTCCCGCGTACATGCGCGCGTAATATATAGGGAATGAACAGGTGCGATGTGTGTGTGTGTGTGTTAACAAAATATTTGACACCACCAAATTATTGGTGGTATTTGACGAAATATTTACAGTGCTATGTGTTACTTTTTCTTTCATAACGGGGGCAAAGATACGTACTTTTTTCTTATGCACCAAATATTTGTGGAAAAATTAAATATATTGTGATGCAAATAAGTAAAAAAAGATGTATTAGACGACGACGAAAAATAAATAATATCAGGAAAATCTCTGCAAAATATGTGAATATTATATATGTAACGCTTATCTGATTTGTGTATGATACCGCGTTGGGAATTGATCCGAACCATTCAAGGACAGAGATAAATATATGCAAAACCGTGTTGACAGGAATTATCGTCAAGGCTTTGCCAAATATAAATTCAAGCGCAAGAGACACAGGTATCAAGCCAAGTAAAACAGTGGTTATGGGAATGGCAACCAGATTGGTGAAGAGAAATAAAACAGGAAACTGACAGAAATAGTATATGCTTAACGGTGTAGTGCCTGCCTGAGCGGCGATCGATACGCATGACAGTTGCCAGGCGTTTCGCAATAGCGTGTTACGTAGAGATAACAGCGAATACAGGTGTGGGTAAATCAACAAAATAGACAGGACGGCGGAGAAACTTAACTGGAATCCTATGTCGTACAGATTTAACGGGTTGTAGATTAACATGAAAAAGGCTGCCACACATACCGTGTTGAGATTAAAGGATCGTATCATAAATGTACTGCCTATCCCCCACAACGTGAGCATCAATGCCGCACGGATGACCGGTACCGGCATGCCTGTCAGGAAGGCAAATCCCCAAAGTAAGAGTAGAATTATTGCCTGACGAATTATACGACTCTTCATGCCGTTTCCCAGAAAAGAAAAGACAAAGTATAAAATAGCATAGATAATTGAAAAATGTAATCCGCTGACAGATAGAATGTGTATGCAGCCCGTAGAAGCAAAAGTCTGCTGCAAATCTTTGTCCATGTTTGCTTTGTATCCGAATATCAATGCTGCCGCTACCGAAAATTCTTTTTCTTCATGGATGATCCGCCGCAAATGTTCCAACAAATAACGACGGTATTTTAAGGCTGTGAACCGTATGTTGAATGGCTGTTTTCCAATAGGTTCTATCTTTTCCCAGTGTGAAACAAATGCAAATGCGGCAATCTGATGACTTCTTTGATACCAGGATTCAGTTTGCTCGAAACTTGCACGAATAAGTAATGAGTCGGCGGGTCGCAACGCATAAGAAGCAGAGTCTTTCGGTAGATATATTTGTGTCCGGTAAGAACCTGTCTTTACCGAAAACATTAGCGTCTTTGGCTTTACTACCGCGTCATCAATTATTTGGACATGGTATGTGTGTTCTTTGCCGTCTCCATGCCAAACCGACTTTTGCCAATGTTTATGCGTAAGTAAGCCGGTCGAGGATATGCAAAATAAAAGCAGTCCCATGCCGAACAGCCATTGTAATCGCAAACCGTAATAGCCGGTGACGTATGGTCTAAACGAAAGATATATCAGCAATAACGAAACTCCGGCAATGATATAATACAACTGCCGATCTAAATTTAGTTGCGTTTCTAATATTATTCCGGGTATAATAAAGAGTATCAAGCGCAGGAATGGCGCCTGGGAAATAATTTTAGAGAGGGTTTTAATTAAGCCGTCATTTGTCGGCATAACTGCAATAATGTCCGTCTGTGAGATAAATTTTACCGGTAGCCCCGTTTGAAACGAAACTACCGGTCGTGTATATTTCCTGTTAGGAGGCTATAATTGATGATTATTACTTTGCACGTCCGATATATGATCCGTCGCGCGTGTCGATTTCAATCAGTTCATCCTCGTTGATAAAGAGAGGGACGCGGACAGTTGCTCCCGATTCTACGGTAGCCGGTTTGGTTGAGTTAGTCGCTGTATCACCTCTAAATCCCGGTTCGGTGTAAGTAACCTTTTGCTGTACCTTGGTCGGGAGATCGGCATAAAGCACTGTTTCGGTATCGGCATCGGAAACAACTTCGAGGGTCATTCCTTCGAGCAGGAAATCTACACCGTTGATAAGGTCACGGGAAATAGGATGCTGCTCAAATGTTTCCTGATTCATGAATATATAATCTTCGCCTTCCTTGTAAAGGTATTGGTAGGGGCGGCGTTCTACCCGTACGTCTTCCAGTTTCTCACCGATGTTGAACCGGCGGTCGATTACACGACCATCAACCACATCTTTCAATGTCGTCCGCATGAAAGTATTACCTTTTCCAGGCTTAACATGAAGAAACTCCACTACAAAATATAAGCGTCCGTCCATTCGGATACAAGTTCCATTCTTGATGTCTTGTGCATTAATCATAACAAATTGCTTTTATTAAGGGCTGCAAAGGTAGTAAAAACTTTTGAATAATTAATCAGTATGATTTAATTCTTATCTGACGCACCCATTTCTTTGCCAGAATTTAACCTTACAAGTTTTTCCCAATCTATTTCGCCGTCATCTTTGCAAAATTCATTTGCAAACTGTTTTGTTAATTTATTAATCATTTTATAGTATGACTTTCGAAATTCTTTATTTTGTTCATGCGCTTTATGTCCTAAAGGTTCAATAATTTCTATATAAAGATTATCATTCCCCGATATGAATGACCAGAACTCCTGTCCACAATATTTGAAATAATCACCCTTATCGGGATTATTGTCCCTTCCATAGTGTGTTTGGCTTTGTACAGATATGGGTTTCAACATATTGTATAACATCCTGCAAATTTAACTGTTCCATATTATTCTATATTAAGTAATATTCGGCTTGTGTGAACTGTTCTTCGACGGAATAATAATATTCCTCTACAATTTCTATTCCAATCGCATTTCTTCTCATTTTATTAGCAACCTCAACTGTAGTGCCCGAACCCATGAAGGGATCTAAAACCGTATCGTTTTCCTTAGTGAAGAGGCGAATAAACCATTCGGGCAACTCGCGCGGGAAGGCGGCGCTGTGATTTTTATTATTACATTCCGTAGATAAGTGTATGACATTGGTTGGGTAAACCATTTCACGTCCAATCCAATTAGAAACATTTTTGCCGAATCCGCTTCCGTTTTTTGCATTATCACGGATTTTATCCGTTTCGCTCAGGTTTTTCAACCGGTTTTTAGCCCAGTCTCCTACCGGAACTTTTACGGCATCCTGATACATGTTGAATTTCTTATTTTTATTGAACTGCAACAGCCTTTCCCACGCATCGCGAAATCGGTTAGACCATTTGCCGGGGAAACAGTTCTTTTTATGCCAGATAAATTCTTCGGTCCAGAGCCAGCCCTGTTTTCTCATTTCAAGGATAAGTTCCATCACATAAGTACTTCTTTCGCCATCAACAACTTTTTCCTTTATATTCAAGATGAATGTTCCCGTTGGTTTCAGGACGCGCAGGAGTTCCGCCGATACGGGAAGAAACCAATCCACATATTCATCTGCATTTATGCCTCCATACGTTGATTTTCGCTGGTCGGCATAAGGCGGAGAGGTAATGATTAAGTCCACTGAGTTGTCGGGGATTTTTTTCAATTCATCTTTGCAGTCTCCCAAATATAAGTCTGTCCTTAATTTCATCTTGCAAAATTATATAAAAATATTGGTTTTCCAATTTTGAGAATAGGAGTTAGTAAGCCGGTTAATATACGCACTCTCTTAAAACAGAAAATTAGCCAACCCTTCCCTCAGTTCCCGCTGCAACAGCGCCTTAGCCCGTTTCAGTTGTTGTTTAACCGTTTCTGGGGAAATACTCAGTTCTTCGGCAATATCTTTTATCTTCATATTTTCAAAATACCGTTTTTTGAGGATTGTTTTGCGTGAGTTGGGCAGCCTTTCGATTGCTGCGTCCATTTTTTTGTATAATTGTTCAAAGGAAAGTATTTTATCACGGGAACCCATTTCTTGTAAGGCTTCACGCAAAGACTCTTCCATTTCGTTTTTCGCGTTCAGGAAGCGGATGATGCGGTATTTCAGGACGGCGTACAGGTATTTGTCCCACGATTCTTTGACCTTGATTTCTTCCCGTTTTTCCCATATCTCCAGAAACAACTCCTGGACAATATCTTCCGCATCGCTTGCAGGAACATGACGGCAGGCTGTTTCATACAGTTTTTTGCTGTAAACTTCAAAAAGTTCAAGGAAAACTTTCTTTTTAAGAGTATCGTCTTGCATAGGTTAATAATTTTTACGCTGCAAAACTACGTAAAAATCATAAGATAACAATAGGCATGAAGAATGAAGGTGTTTTCTCAAATCGCTATTATTCAGCGGATAAGAGTTTTCGTAACAGTTTTGTTACGAAAACTTATCGAAAATGTCACAGGAATACTGTCCCCCATTTTGCCATTTTCATACACTATATATATGAGGGCGTTCCTCAAAGAATACAAACATTGGATGAAAAAAGAAATTGCTTTGCTTCTTAGAAAATTCCTTCTCGGCAAATCTTCTCCTGAAGAAGACCGGCAACTGGATAGATGGTACGGCGAATCTTCGCTGCCTGATATCCGGTTGTCGGTCGCCGAATGGCGGGAGATAAAAGAGCGGATATGGTACCGCATCGAAGGCAGGATACATAAAACCCCAATCCTTCTTTACTTGAGGGTGATACGTTCGGTTGCCGCTTCGGTTGCTGCTGCATTGCTGATTGCTTCTTTTTGGTTTTTCCTGCAAGAAGGAAATACGGGGAACCGGCAAAGTGAGCAGACTTTACTTGCACAGGTTACTGAGAAAACTGCAACGGGTGAGATACGACAAATCCACCTTCCCGACGGTACATCTGTTTGGCTGAACGACCGGACTTCGCTCCGTTATGACGGACATTTCGGGAATAAATCCCGCGAAGTGATTCTCGAAGGGGAAGCATTTTTTGATGTTGCCCGTGATACGGAACGTCCCTTTATCGTTCATGCCGGAGCGACTAATACTCAGGTGTTGGGAACAAGTTTCAATATCAAATCTTACCCGGACGAACGGCAGCAAATAACGGTGGCTACCGGACAGGTAAGCGTTGAAATTCTTTTTAATGAAAGCCGGCAGTACCGAGAATTGCATCCTTCCGGTCGTCTGGAGTTTGACCCGGATAGAAAGACTGTTAGCCAACATCAGGTGAATGTTAAAAACCTTACGGCATGGAGAGACAACAAACTTGTTTTCGACCGTTTGCCTTTGCGGGATGTGGCGAAAATACTGGAACGCAAATACGGCGTATCTATCCGTATTACGGCTGCGGGGACGGGTGACCGTTTGTTTAGCGGCACATTCGCCGGAAAAGATTTGCCGCATATCCTTTGGGCGGTCGAACACAGTATGGACGTCAGTATAGAGCGTTCCGCAGGGAATCAAATTGTAATAATGAACAATAAAAAATACACCAATGAATAAGTACTTCAAACTTTTTATGAACAGGTATTTCAAGCTCGCAACTTATTTTCTCTTTGTTCCTTTTCTTCTTTATGCGGAGAAACCGTATGAGCAAACCGGTTTAACCCTGGATATTAAAAACAAATCGCTCAGGGAAGCCATTCGTATTATTGAAGACGCTTCCGGTTATTCTTTTGTCTTCAATTCGGAACTTGTTGACAATTCTGTTAAGACGGTTAGTTTGACGGCAAACGGCAGCGGCATCAATGAGGTTATGGACGGGATTACGGCGCAAACCGGCATTGCATATCGTGTCGGGGAAAATACCGTTGTTTTGGAAAAGCCTGTTACCACTAAACAGCCTTCTGTAAGAGGTTCTATTTCGGGTATCGTTCTTGATGAAGCCGGCGAGCCTGTTTCAGGAGCGATAGTTATTGTGTTGGGGCTTCCGAGTATTGGAACGGCTACCGACGCCGACGGTAAATACCTCTTGCCCGACATGCCGGCAAAAACCGTCGCCGTGCAGTTCAGCTTCCTGTCCTATGAAACGCTGGTCGTGGAAGGCGTCAAGGTCGCCGCCGGCAAAACAACCCCGCTCAACGTGGTTCTCAAGGAAGCCACGCAGCAATTAGGCGAAGTGGT
>JAISYU010000011.1 GCA_031269685.1 Dysgonamonadaceae bacterium
AATAAAAAACAGTAACTAAATAACAAACAATATGAACTTGATAGATCACATCAAAAAATTGAGAGAATGCGACGATAATACGAATAAAAGTTTCTATAACATGCGGTATTACCTTGAAAATTCGAGAGGTTACACAAAAGAACTAGTATCCGGCAAAAAGACCGTGTTCTCTACTTCCAATGAATTTATCGCCATGCACAAAACCTTTCACTTTTACCTTGGCAAATTGAAATCAAACGCCGACAAATTGCAATCAGCCATCAAGAATGCGCAAAATTATGCCGATGATCCGCAATGCAAGGTCGAATATTCGCAAGAATACATCGACGATTTGCATACCATGATCAATAACGTAACAAAAAACATCTCTTTAATTCTTGAATACATTGATATGGTGCAAAAAGCAGTCGATGAGTTGGACAAAGCAAACGAATTGTTGCAAAAACATCTTAATGGAGAAGATGAAACGACAGAGAGTGAAGAGTAAAAACTAAGATTTAAAAGTTATGGATTCGCAAAATAACAGAAAATCAATACTCAATTATAAACAGTTAAAGGAGTCTACTTAGTCCGCGTTTATGGTAAGATGGTAGGAGTTATGAAGCGATTATCTTTTTACTTAACTGCAAAGGGCTAATACGACTGAACAAAAAGACCCCCGACTGCAAACACAATCGGGGGAATTTTTGTCTATTGAGGTTTTGTTACAGTTTATTCAGCATTCATGATAACAACCCTGTTCCAGTCGTTTTCATTATAAGGCTGTACTGCATCGCCATTCCATGAAACGGAAATTTTCTCGGAAGGAATTTTGTACTTTGTCGTAAGTTCCTTAGCGACAGCCTGTGCACGGCGGCGTGAAATATCCAGGTTGTATTTGGAAGTACCTGTTTTCTTGTCGGCATAACCAATAACCTTGATTTTTTCGCCACTGCTTTTCGCAAACTCAGCGGTATTGTAAATACTGATTTTCTGGTTTGCGTCAATCTTATCACTGTTGAAGCGGAAGAACACTACGTTCGGAACGTATTTGATTTCGTTCTTTACGGTAGGTGCTACGGGAACATCAGGACATTTCGGGCAGGAAACCGGACGTTTTGAAAGTTTCTCGTTTTCACCTCGGAGAGCGTTGATTTTTCTGTTCAAATCATCAATCAAACCTTGATCCATCTGATTAACAACATCGAAATCGGTTTTGCCGAGTTTGAATGTAAGACCAACGGTTGCGGTTGCAATCGCTTCGTTTTTTTGTTTGTAGAAAACACCGTCAAAATGATCAGGGACAAAGGCTGCGCCGAGGTCGAAGTCAAGATTAATGCGTTTGCTTAATCTGAATCCGAACTGGATACCTCCGTTTACCGAAAGGACATTTGCTTTTTTCCTCCAGCCGTTGTGTCCCGACCATTCGTCGTCTTCACGAACGCCGAGTGGTATGAAGGTTGGGGCTGCATCATCCTGTTCATTTCTGAACTTGTGAGCCCACCCGAGACCAACATAAGGAGTAAAGTTGAACAGTTTGTTTGGAGAATAGACACCCCAATAGTTTGACAGATTCCACATAGCGTCCAGGTGGACGTTAAAATAGCGGTCATTCTGCCAATAGAGAACGCCTTCAGGAAGTGAACGTTTCACTCCGTCCAACGCTCCGCCCTGACCTTTCAGTCGAGCGCCCCAGTAAGGGGAGAACCATTTACCTACCGATACAACAGGAACTGCCGTAACCAGATGGGTAAAATCAGGCGCCAGGTCATTTTGGTCAGCGAAATAATACTGACCGCCGCCGCCTACATGGATAAACCAGTTTTCACCGGCTTTACTGTGCTTGAAAGCAGTTTTGTAACCTGCTTCAGAGCTCTGAGTATCCTGTGCTACAGCATACATAGTGAAACTCAGTAAAAAACACATAAGAATAACTTTTGTTTTCATAACGAACTTATGTTAAAATAATAATAATAAAGCGTAGCAAAGGTACGAATAAAAAATGAGACTAACAAAAAAAATGCGAAAAAAGGTGATTTTTTAGTGTTTTACTTGTTGAAAGATGGATTTTAACTACCTTTGCGGACGATTTTAATAAATAATTTACGATGGCATATTATCAAAGAAGGGGCTTTTTAGATTCATTGACTGTTGTCACTAAGAATCTACTTATTATTAACATTATTATTTGGGCGGCTTGTAATTTAATTAAGGGGTTGTACGTTTATCTTGCCCTGTTCAACATTGGTTCCGGGTATTTCAATATTTATCAGTTGGTTTCCTATATGTTTACGCATATTGAATTTAATCATCTGTTTTTTAATATGTTTGCTTTGTTTATGTTTGGCTCGACGATAGAAAGTTATTGGGGACAGAAACGGTTCCTTATATATTATATGGTAACGGGTATTGGTGCTGGGCTTATTCAGTTGCTGACATTGTATATCCAGGGTGTTTATGCACCAATCCCCACTATCGGTGCGTCGGGCGCTATTTTCGGACTGTTGCTTGCTTTCGGGATGCTTTTCCCTAATACTCCTTTATATATAATGTTTATCCCCATTCCGATTAAGGCAAAATACATGGTTATAGGCTACGGTCTTATTGAGTTTTTCTTTGGAATTGCCAATGCCGGTAGCGACAATGTAGCGCATTTTGCTCATCTTGGAGGAATGTTGTTTGGGATTATTCTTATTCTCTATTGGAGGAGGGGATACAATTATTATCACGGCAACTCTTTTTTCAGCAAACTAAATTTCCTGAAATACTTTAAAGGCAGGATCTCTAAAACTAAACGTAAGGAAACCGACTGGGATTTCAATGCCCGTAAAGCAAAGGAGGAGCGTGAAATAAACAGTATCCTTGAAAAGATTAAACTTTCCGGCTATAACAGTCTAACGGAAGCCGAAAAACTCAAACTGTTTGAATTTGGTAAGAAATCGAAATGAACAGGGCAGGTGAATTGCTATGGAACTTATTAAGATTTAGCGGGTTTATCTTCCTGTTTATCTTTTTTTTGGCATCGTATTCAGACCGCGTATCACCGCTCACTTGTGTTTGGTTTTCGTATCTTGGTCTTTTTTTTCCGTTTATTCTGTTGTTGAACCTTCTCTTTGCCTGTTTTTTCCTTATTTTCAAGAAATGGAAAACAGTATTTATTTATGCGACGGTATTTTTCATTTGCTGGAGTGCTATAAGCACATATTTCCCGATTCATTTCAGGACTGAGAAAGTTCCCGAGGGCAGCATCAAACTGCTAACATATAACGTCATGTACTTCAACGGCTTCAAGAAAAACCGCAATGGTGTCGTCAATCCGATATTGGACTACATCAAGAACAGCAAGGCTGACATTGTTTGCATCCAGGAATACGGTTATACTACCGACAACGTACATTTGAGTAAACGTGACATTCTCAACGCTTTGAAGGACCTTCCCTATTATCATTTCGACAGATTCAGCGCACCTACAAACAATGCATACGGGATAGCGATCTTTTCTAAATATCCTTTTTCAAAAGTAGAGAAACTTCATTATTCAAGCGAGAATAACGGTTCTATTATGGTTGATCTTGATATAAATGGGAAAAGGCTTACACTTATCAACAACCATTTAGAATCAAACAATCTTTCGCCTGAAGACAGGACTGGTTTTTATGATCTTACGCGCAATCTTAATTCCGAAAAATTAGAAAACTTTACACATCTTATGCATCACCGTCTGACTCCTGCCTTCAAGACTCGGGCAAAACAGGCGGAAGTTATATCCGAAGTGATTTCGAAAAGCGAGAATCCTTATATTGTTGTTTGCGGTGATTTCAACGACACTCCTGTTTCGTACGTACATCACAAGATAAGTGAAAATCTTTGCGATGCATTTGTAGAAACCGGTTTCGGACCGGGTATAACCTACAACCGTCACCGGTTTCTTTTCCGCATTGACCACATATTGCACAGCAAAAACATTAAGGCATACAACTGCACGGTCGGCAAGATAAAAACCTCCGACCATTATCCTGTATCGTGCATCTTGAAATTGGATTAGCGCCGGCGACTTTGCTTGGGACACTAAATTCTTGCGTGATATATCTGGGAAATTGTTCTTGCTGATTCTTCTAATTAATATTTTTCAATAAAATACCGGCAATTTCGGCTTATGTTATAGCATCGGTCGACAGCAGACGCGCGTATAATAAAAAAATTTCACACACACAAGAAAGTTCTGGATTTTGGACTAAAATGGATATAGGGTACACCCGGAAGGTTTTTCGGTACACCCGGAAGGTTTTTCGGTACACCCGGAAGGTTTTTCGGTACACCCGGAAAGTTTTTCGGTACACCCGGAAGGTTTTTCGGTACACCCGGAAGGTTTTTCGGTGCACCCGGAAAGTTTTTCGGTACACCGAAAAAGTTTTTCGGTACACCCGGAAGGTTTTTCGGTACACCGAAAAAGTTTTTCGGTGAATCGGGAAAGATATAAAGAAGGGTAACTATGATAACAAATATGCTATCACATAAGACCCGAAAACCCGCATCCGCTAATCCATATCACCGATTAACCAATGGGAATTTGTAGAAATGCAAATTCCTTTGAGCATCGGGTGAGGCAGCGGAAGAAGATACGTTACATTATTAATAAGCAGTTGATTCCTTCGATAGAAATTCAATCGAAAAGGAAGGGTCCCGTCGTATTTTTTACATGTAAATAGACAATATGTATTAGTTCTCTTAACTATTTTCATTACTTTTGTTGCCGGAAATTAAAAACGTAAGACAATGAATAAGCACGGATTCTATCGGATAGCGGCTGCAATACCTCAAGTCAGGGTTGCAGAGGTTGATTATAACCTTGAGCAGATAAAAAGCCAGATTGACAATGCTGCAAAAAAGAATGTACAGGTGATATGCTTTCCCGAACTGTCGGTTACGGCATATACCTGCGGAGACCTGTTTTTCCAGGCGGCGCTTATCAATGCTACCGAAAAGGGAATCTTAAACATACTTGCTGAAACGAAAAACATTCCGGTAACTTTTATCCTTGGCGCGCCGGTAGTGCACAATTCCAAACTTTATAACTGTGCCCTCGTATGCCGTTCGGGTGTATTGCTCGGAGTAATCCCCAAAGTTCATCTGCCTAATTACAATGAATTCTACGAAAAACGTTGGTTCGAGCCGTATGAACAGGATACGACTGCTTCGGAAATTATCTACGCCGGACAGACTACGGCTTTCGGTACAAACCTGCTTTTCGATTTCGGTCGAGGGAAGTTCGCAGTTGAGATATGTGAAGACTTGTGGTCGGTTATTCCGCCAAGTTCTTACCACGTGACGGCTGGCGCTCACCTCGTCTTCAACCTCTCGGCAAGTAACGAATTGACAGGTAAACAGCAATATGTCAAATCCCTGCTCGCACAGCAGTCGGCGCGGTGTATTGCGGGCTATGTATACGCTTCCGCAGGTTTCGGTGAATCTTCGACTGATGTTGTTTATTCCGGTAACGCCTATATCTACGAAAACGGAAGACTGCTTGCCGAGTCCGAACGGTTCAAGATGGAAGAACAAATGGTTATAAGCGAGGCGGACATCGAACTCATAGAAGCGGAGCGCAGGAAAAACACTACCTTCACATCTCGCAAGGCTGATAATGTCTATCGCACGGTACTGCTTCCCGCCGAATGTAACGATAACAGTGTACAACTGTTGAGGAGCGTCAATCCGACGCCTTTCATTCCCTGCTCGGAGAATTACGGTGAGAGTTGTGAGGAGATTTTCTCGATACAGGTAGCAGGTTTGGCGAAAAGGGTTGTCCACACATCTGCGAAATCGCTTGTGATAGGTGTCTCAGGAGGGTTGGACTCAACGCTTGCCCTTTTGGTGTGCGTCAAAACCGCTGACATGCTCAATCTTCCACGAGAAATGGTACTGGGAGTCGCTATGTCGGGTTTCGGCACTACCGGACGCACTGCCGGCAATGCCCTTAAGCTCATGAAAGCGTTGAATACCGGTATACGGGAAATCAGTATCATCCCAGCCTGCGAGCAACATTTCCGTGACATAGGTCATGATCCGCATCTTCACGACGTCACTTATGAGAATACCCAGGCACGGGAACGCACACAGATATTGATGGACTTGGCGAACAGTACGGGTGGACTTGTTGTCGGTACCGGCGACATGTCGGAACTTGCACTCGGCTGGGCAACGTACAACGGAGACCATATATCCATGTACGGCGTAAATGCCGGCATACCAAAAACATTAGTTCGACACCTGATAAAATGGGTTTCGGAGAATCATGTAGACAAAGGCGCAGGGGCGGTCATGGCAGATATTCTGGCTACTCCGGTCAGCCCCGAGCTTTTGCCTGCCGGCAGCGGCGGACAGATGACGCAGTTCACGGAAGACCTGATAGGACCTTACGAGTTGCACGATTTCTTTCTTTACTACATGCTCCGCTACGGGTTTTCTCCGTCGAAGATATTCTTTCTTGCGCGGCATGCTTTTTCCGGTAAATACGACAATGATGTTATTCTTAAATGGATTAAAGTATTTTACGCACGTTTCTTTAGCCAGCAATACAAGCGCAGTTGCTTGCCGGACGGACCTAAGGTTGGCTCGGTCAATCTTTCGCCGAGGGGAGACTGGCGTATGCCGAGTGATGCGGGTGCTGATATATGGTTGAAAGACGTTTAATTTACGCGGGCAAACCATTGTCCATATATAAATTAACAAGGGTGTATACAATGTATACGCCCCTTTAATTATTGCCTTAATCTTCTGTGGCAGCCGCTTAGATTGATCTTCAACGTGCGACGAAAATGTATGCAGGCATGCAACGACAATGTATGCTGGCTTACAACGACAATGTATGCTGGCATACAACGACAATGTATGCTGGCATGCAACGACAATGTATGCTGGCATACAACGACAATGTATGCTGGCATGCAACGGCAATGTATGCTGGCATACGGCGAGTATTTGCATATCTGCCGGATTTCATGTACCTTTGCGGGGAAAATCAGATAATATAAAGATATTCCAAAATGAAAATTTTAGTCCTTAATTGTGGCAGCTCGTCCATCAAGTACAAAATGGTGGATATGGAACGGAAAGAAATCCTCGCCCAGGGAGGCATCGAAAAGATAGGTCTACAGGGTTCATTCCTCAAATTAACCTTGCCCGATGGAAACAAGGTAGTGATAGAACGGGAGATAACCGAACATCATACCGGAATACGCCTTATCCTTGACGTGATTACCGGTAAAAAATACGGATGTATCGGTTCACTTTCCGAAATTGACGCCGTAGGGCACCGTGTTGTGCATGGAGGCGAAAAGTTCAGCGAAAGCCGTCTTATTACCAGTGAAGTAATCCGAAAGATAGTGGAATGTATTGATCTCGCCCCGTTGCACAATCCCCCAAACCTGAGCGGTATCGAAGGTATAAGGGAAATCCTGCCAGACGTTCCGCAGGTCGCGGTATTTGATACGGCGTTTCACCAGACGATGCCGGATTATGCGTACATGTATGCGCTTCCGTATTCCCTTTACGAGAAATACGCCGTCAGACGATATGGATTTCACGGCACAAGTCACAGGTATGTATCGCGCCGTGCGTGCGAATTCCTGGACATTGAGTATGAAAAACAACGCATAATAACCTGTCACATAGGCAACGGTGCATCTATTGCCGCCATAGCATTAGGTAAGACTGTAGATACTTCTATGGGAATGACGCCGGTAGAAGGGTTGATGATGGGTACGCGCACAGGAGATATTGATGCCGGCGTCCTGACTTACCTTATGGAGAAGGAAAAACTCACTGCGAAAGATATCGCAGATCTGGTAAACAAGCATAGCGGTGTGCATGGTATTACCGGCGTATCATCAGACATGCGTGAAGTAAGTACGGCGGCGGAGGCAGGCAATAAGCGCGCCAGGCTCTCATTGAGGATGTATGATTACCGTATCCGTAAATACATCGGCGCTTACGCTGCGGCTCTCGGAGGGGTTGACGTTATTGTCTTCACCGGAGGCGTCGGGGAAAACCAGTGGAAGACCCGACAGTCGGTATGTGAAGGGCTGGAATACATGGGAATAAAGTTCGATGTCAAACGCAATGATGGCGCCAGGGGAATCGAAACGGTAATCTCAGCCGATGATTCTCCCGTAAAGGTCGTCGTGATCCCAACAGACGAAGAGATGCTCATAGCGCAGGACACGGAGAAAATATGTAACGGTATAAGGCGATAACACACCCTGTAATCCCCTCCGCATAAGACAGTAATCCTTCGGAACGACATGTGTACAGCAATCGGGACAGGGGAAATCATCCTCGACATAATATTCAGAAACGGTCGACCGTATCATGCAACGCCAGGCGGTTCTGTTTTTAATGGAACAGTATCCTTGGCGCGCTCCGGTATCCGTACGGTATTTATCGGTGAGTTATGCAATGACCGTACGGGCAGGCAAGCGCTTGACTTTATGCACCGTAACCGAATTGATGTCGATTACATCGAAATATATGATGACGATGGGAATACCCCAGTATCGCTTGCATACCTTGATGATAATAATGATGCACAATATACATTCTACCGCAATCCACCTGCTATCAGGCGTCAGTTCCGTTATCCACCGATTACGAAAGGCGATGTAGTTATCATCGGCTCATACTTTGCGGTAAGCCCGGAGTTTAGGGATCATATCCGCCGGTTACTCGGCATCGCACGCCTGCAAGGTGCAACAGTTTACTATGACATCAACTTCCGGGCTCCACATGCACACCAGCGTAAGCATCTTATTCCTGCTGTTATGGAAAACTTTATGGCGGCTGACATTGTACGCGGATCGATGGATGACCTTGACCTGCTATTCCCCGGAGAGACCCCACAAACAGTTTATGGGAAATACTTGAACGGCAAACTGTTCGTCGTGACCGATGGTGGTAAGGATATATACTTCAGAAACGACATCACTGAAAAATACTATACTCCTCCGGCAATTAAGACCGTCAGTACGATAGGCGCCGGTGACAGTTTCAATGCCGGAATAGTTTTATCAATCTTGCAGAATAACATTACAGACGCCGGCAAGATCGGTGAAACAGATTGCGACAAACTTGCAGGCGCAGGTATCATGTTAGCATCGCAGGTATGTATGTCTATGGAGAATTATTTATAAGACGAAGAAAATAAATAGTATAATCCAAATAGAAAATAGAAAAAACAAAATGAAACAATTACGCAAGACAGTAAACAATCTTATGACCATTGCGGCAGCGTTGCTAATTATCATATCTGCATGTACCGGCAACCGTAAAGAGATACGCATCGTTACGCTCGACCCGGGGCATTTTCATGCTGCACTTGTACAAAAAACATCACACAGGGGCGTCAGCAAGGATGTATATGTCTATGCACCGGACGACAGCCAGGAACTAAGGCAACATATCAGTACTATAAACTCGTACAATACGAGGGCGGATAATCCTGCCGGATGGAACCTTACAATATATACCGGCAGCGATTTCTTAGACAGGTTCATTGCCGAGAAAAAGGGAAACCTGATGATTACCGCCGGTAATAACCTGAAAAAGACCGGATACATTCAACTCGCACTGTCTGCGGGAATAAATGTTCTTGCCGATAAACCGGCGGCTATTAATGGCGAAAACTTCAAAGCGCTTGAGGAATGTTTTAATATTGCAAGGCAAAACGACGTATTGCTCTACGATATAATGACCGAACGGTTCGAGATAACCACAATCCTTCAACGTGAAATATCGCTTATAACTGACATCTACGGACACCAGACCACCGGAAGCGCTATACAACCGGGGATAGAAAAAGGCAGCGTACACCTTTTCAAGAAGGAAGTCTCCGGTAAACCTGTCATCCGCCCTGCGTGGTTCTTTGACGTGGAACAGCAGGGGGAAGCCATTGCCGATGTTGCGGTACATCTCGTCGATCTGGTACAGTGGGCGATGTTTAACAAACAGTCCATCGACTACCTCGAGGACATCGACATGATAGATGCTTCACATTATCCGACGCACATCTCCGCCGCGCAGTTTGAAGAGGTTACGGGTGTTGCCTCATTCCCCGTGTTCCTCAAAAAATATGTTGACAGTGATACGCTTAAAGTATATGCCAACGGTGAAATAAATTACCGCATCAAAGGAATACATGCACGCGTAACAGTGAACTGGGATTTCACAAACCCCGCTGGAAGAGACACGCACAGGTCTATAATGCGAGGAAGCCGCGCTAATCTTGTCATAAAACAAGGCGAAGAAGAAAACTATACGCCAACGCTATACATCGAACCTTCACCTGGTACTTCGTTCTCCGGTAAAGATATACGCACGGCTTTTGATGTGATTGAAAGAAAATACCCTGGCATGACGCTCGAACCTTACGGCAGCAGGCAATGGAAAGTTGTCGTGCCCGAATCATACCGCACAGGACACGAAGATCATTTTGGAAAGGTAATGGAGTTCTTTATATCATGCCTTCACAATGGGAAAATCCCCAAATGGGAAACAGATTTCATGCTTGCCAAGTATTTTGTGACTACACAGGCGCTTGAATCTGCAAAAAACAGTCAACCTTAAACGTGCAAAAACATACAAAACATCATGTTTTTCAAGGAAAATTCTTGCAAATTCGGATTTTTTTATATTGTATACAATTTTTGTATCTTTGCGGTCTTGTTATATGAAATAAAAGTTTTGTTACATGACCCCAAGGTTTTGTTACATGACCCCAAAGTTTTGTTACATGTAACAAAATATAAAAACTATATATTAATTTTCAAACAATAAAAAAGACAAAGATTATGTATTTCCTTGAAACCAAAAAAGTTATAAAACAATACGCAACAGGCAATACAGCACTCGACGGGGTGTCAATACAGGTGCCGAAAGGCATTATCTTTGGATTGCTCGGTCCGAACGGAGCAGGTAAAACAACACTCATAAGGATCATCAACCGGATAATGGCGCCGGATTCGGGAGAAGTGATGTTCGACAACCGTAAATCATTACCGGATGACGTATACCGTATAGGATACCTGCCGGAAGAACGCGGTCTATACCGGAAAATGAAAGCAGGCGAACAGGCTGTATATCTCGCCCGACTGAAAGGTCTTTCCGCAGGTGAAGCATCTAAACGGTTACATGCACTTTTCCAAAAATTAGACATAGCTTCATGGTGGAACAAACGACTCGAAGAACTATCCAAAGGTATGCAGCAGAAAGTACAATTCATAACAACCATTGCCCATAATCCCGACCTTCTGATATTCGATGAACCTTTCAGCGGCTTCGATCCCCTTAATACGGAACTCCTCAAAAACGAAATAAGAAGCCTGAAAGCCGATGGAAAAACAATAATCTTTTCTACCCACAACATGGCTTCCGTCGAAGAACTATGCGACGAAATAGCACTCATCGATCATGCAAAGGTAGTACTGTCCGGCAATATTGCCGACATCCGGCGCAAGTATAGATGCAATGTATTCACGGTTAGAACGGATAATGAATCGCTTGCGGTAGACGACTCGTTCTGCGAGGTGGTCAGCCGTACCAAAGACCACAACCTGTACTGCTTCACGGTGAAGAAAACGTCAGATACATCAAACTCGGAATTTATTACACGTATCGCAGCCTCTAACGAAATCATCTCATTTGAAGAAAAAGCGCCTTCAATGAACGAAATATTTATCAATACAATTAATACGACAACCTATGAATATCCTAAACTCTAAAGCCGGTATAGTCATCGAACGGGAATATATATCCAGAGTCCGTAAAAAGTCTTTCCTGATAACAACACTGCTTATCCCAATCATTATGATCGGACTTATTACAGCCACTACCCTACTCTCAATGCAAGACCAGGAAAAAGAAAAAGTAATATATGTCATAGACTATACGGGAGAATATTTCCCTGTACTGCAAAACTCCCCGCAATGCCGGTTCGTCGATGAACCCGTCTCATCCCCCTACGCACACCTTATTATTACCGGTGACCTTATCGAAAACCCGAAAGCAATATCACTGCTATCCGAAAAATATATTACCGAAAAAGTCGAAAACAATATCAATCACCAACTCAATACTTACCTAAGCAACAAGAAACTGTCGTCATACAATATCCCAAACCTGGAGAAAATCCTTAGCGAGAGTAAGATAAGGATTAATCTTAAAGCAGAGAAATTCAACAAAGACGACAATCAAACAATACAGGGAAAGTCAGCCGAAGATATTAAGCCGGCATCACCTTCAGCCGAAGCGTCTTCATTATTCAGTATGGTGTTCTCTGTGCTTATATATGCCTTCATAATGATCTATGGCGGGATAGTAATGCAAGGCGTGATGGAAGAGAAAACTAACCGGATAGTGGAAATCATAGTCTCATCCGTCAAACCGTTCGACCTGATGATAGGAAAACTTATAGGTATCGGACTTGTAGGACTTACGCAATTCGCTATCTGGGCAGGCTTTATCGCACTTCTGTTCAGTGGCGCCGGAATCTTAGGTTACGCACCCGCCATTGAAAATGTGTACGCATTATTTGCCGGTATTGATATTGCAAAACTGTTGCTCTTCTTTATCATCTTCTTCATCGGCGGATACATGATCTACGCATCACTGTTTGCCGCTATCGGTGCAATAGTGAACAGTCCAGAAGATTCGCAGCAGTATATGGCGCCTATCACAATACTGATCATGTTCGCATTCATCGTCGGTAGCGCAAGTGCACGACTCCCCGACAGTTCACTTGCATTCTGGACTTCCCTCATCCCATTCACGGCTCCGATAGTTATGATGAGCCGCATACCGTTTGACGTCCCGTTGTGGGAACTGCTGCTCTCTATCGTACTGCTGTTTTCTACAGCAATAATAACCCTTGCCGTTGTCGCGAAAATATACCGCGTAGGAATCCTGATGTACGGCAAGAAACCAACGTGGGGAGATATTGTAAAATGGCTTAAATACTGATTAATATACAAATATGATTGTAAACTTGCCACATAACCTCCCCGCAATAGAAATACTGGAAAAGGAAAACATCTTTCCGACAAAGACAAAAGCACCGGCGACGGGTGTCACTCCATTAAGAATCGCCCTCCTGAATCTTATGCCGCTAAAGACCGTAACGGAAGCCGATTTCATCCGCCTACTGTCGAGTTCTCCCCTCGCTGCGGAACTTACGTTCGTCAGGCTGAGGACTCACAAGAGCAGGAATACGCCGGAAGCGCACCTCGACACCTTCTATAAATACTTTGACGAGGTATGCAACGAACACTTCGACGGGATGATTATTACCGGTGCGCCGGTCGAACTTCTCGAATTCCAAGACGTTACCTATTGGGAAGAACTTAAGGACATCTTCAATTGGGCGGCAGACAGCGTCCATTCAACCCTCTACATCTGTTGGGCGGCTCAGGCGGGTCTGTATCACTTTCATGGCATCAACAAGTATCCTCTTGACAGGAAACAGTTCGGCGTCTTCCCGCATACGCTCAACAATCCCGATGTGCCTTTGTTTCGCGGCTTCGACGGTGAGTTTTATATCCCGCACAGCCGCCACACCGAAATCCGGCGCGAAGACATACTCAAAGTCCCCGCACTCGAACTGCTGTCGGAGTCGGAGTCAGCCAGCGTTTATGCAGTAATGTCCCGCGGCGGGAAGGAAATATACCTCACCGGTCACCAGGAATACGCTGCCTGTGCCCTGCATAACGAATACACGCGCGACCTCGCCAAAGGGTTGCCTATAGACATGCCCGTCAACTACTACAATGATAACGACATGAAAAAAGGCGTCAACGTCCGTTGGTACGCCCACGCAAATATCTTATTCTCCAACTGGCTGAATTATTACCTCAGGTAAGAAGGGAAAAACTAATAACTATAAGTTAAGAATTAACAAGGAGGGACTTTGCCCCTCCTTGTTTTTACACTATATACACCCAATTTTGTGTACATTTAACAATCATGGTAGAACTTTCAGTACCTGCGGATTCAGGATATTTCTTGGTATTCTGCCCGCCAGCACTTCCGAAGCATTTTCTACCGGACGTGTTTTCAACTCAAAAAGAGAATCCTCGGAATAATATCCGGCATGGGGCGTCAGAATCACATTATCCAAAGCGCATAACGGGTGATCTTTCGGAAGCGGTTCGATTTCAAACACATCAAGTGCAGCACCGCGAATCGTATGGTTCTTCAGCGCGTCAACGATTGCTTCCGTATCCACTACCCCACCCCGCGAAGTGTTTACTATTGCAGCCTCCGGTTTCATTTTCGCCAGAGTTACGTGGTTTATTAAATGCCTGGTAGCAGGCATCAGAGGCACATGGATAGACACGATGTCACTCTGAGCCAATACCTCGTCAAAGGTCAGCACAGGGATACCGTCGTCCGTCACAGTGCCAGGTTTAAAGGCAACGTCGGTACCGATGACCTGATAACCTACTCCACGGGCTTTCAATGCGGCTGCACGGGCGATACGTCCAAGACCGATTACGCCAAACACCCGTTTGGAAAGGCGTTTTAGCGGTTTTACCGATGTAAGGCTGTAGTCTCCGCTACGAATAGCACGGTCAAGGCGGACAACCCCGCGATCAAGCGACAAAGCAAGCGCTATTGCGTGATCGGAAACTTCCTGCCAGCAATAGTCCGGCACGTTACTAACGGCAATGCCGCGCTCCGTACAGGCTTCAATATCAATCCCGTCAACCCCCGTACCATATTCACTCACCGCTTTCAGTTTCGGCGCAGCTTCAATAACACGGCGTGAAACCGGAGCATATTGAACGACTATCGCATCGGCATCTTTTACAACAGAAATTACATCTTCCTCTGTCTTACACTGTTTCGGTTTGTCAATCTCAAATCCGTACTTGTCTGCGATACTGCGTTCAAGGTCTATCGTACCCAGATTACTGTCAATAATTACGATTTTCATAATCTAAACAAATTCTTTCATGAACTCTTTAAGTGCAGCTTTCTTTTCTTCAGGATATTTCAGGAAAGGGAAAGTCATTAAATCTGACGAAAAGATCCCCTGTTCAACTAATACCGCCTTGCAGGTAGCGAGGAACGGTGAATGAAACCAGAGAATATCCATCAATTTGTCCACTTTCTTTTGGATTACGGATATTGTATCAAGATCTTTCCCGCGAACGGCTTTTGCCCAGTCGGCAAACAGTCGCGGTGCAATATTCGGCAGTATACCAACGCATCCGTTGCCTCCTGAGAGGGCGGTGTAGGCAAAATTATTGTCATAGGCGTGGAAAATCTGGAACTCCGGCAATATCGGCTTCACGGTCTTAATAATTTCCACCGTATGAGCCATATCCGGCACAGTATCTTTGATGCCGATGATGTTCGGAAACTTTTGTGCAAGTTTCAAAACCGTCTTTGGGCTAATGGAATAACTCGTCCTGTCGGGAAAATTGTAGAGATAGATGTTTCCCTTTATACCCCTTGCGGCGCGGGCGTAGTATTCAAACACACTATCCTCAGAAAGTCCGTAATAGAACGGGCTAACTATGATAACCGTGTCGGCGCCTTCTTCAAAGGAATAATTCGACAGTTCTATCGTTTCATTAACATCCATCGAACCGGTACCGACGATATATTCCGCCTTTCCTTTTATAACCGTAGCAGCGGCACGGATGAGGCGTTTCTTTTCCGGCAACGGTATATTGGGGAATTCGCCGGATGTGCCAAATACGGCGATACCGTCCAATCCGTTACCAATCAGGTGGTCATACAACTTCAGGCATGAATCCACATCAATTTCCCGTTCATTGCGCAGGCAAGTCAGCGCGGGAGCAACATACTTAATCATAAGAATATTATTTGATAAAAAACTTTGCAAAGGTATTGCTTTTTTCTCAATATTTACGAACAAGTCGATAAATTTTTATTAAAAAGAACGATTATCTCTCGTCGTTCACTCTTATCGTATCTTATTTTTCCGATAAATTTTGTAACTGGAGTTTCCGGTATAACTTTATTTGCGATACGAATCTCAAAACTTTTCAAAAAATTTCTGCAAAAGTATAAATTTTTTTTGAACTGCAAAACGCGCTACTAATAAGCGATTCGGAGAAATTTTTTAATAAAAATGCATGCGCGGTTAAAAAAAAGTTTAAAAAAGTGCGAAAAAAATTTGGAGGTTAAAAAACAATGTTATAAATTTGCAACCTCAAAGTAGAAGACGTGATAAAAGAGAAATTGACATATGGCAGTGTAAATAGTGCGCCGGATGCGGTAAAGTATCCGGTGGCTTTGACACACACACACACACACACACACACACACACACACACACACTCGCCCCTATTCATTCCTTATTATATTCGCGCAGGCGCGAGATAATAAAAAAATATTTAATACGCAAGAAAGTCCAGGATTTGGGACTAACAGTCTCTCTGTTTTGCGCGGGTTTTTTCTACGCGGTGCAGGTGGACGGCTCATGA
>JAISYU010000071.1 GCA_031269685.1 Dysgonamonadaceae bacterium
TATCCAAATCCTGCTCTGATTTAGAACCGACAATGCCTGACGTCGTAAAGTACTTTTCCGTATTAGGCACCCTCTTCGAGGGACAATATGTGTTCGTTTGCATCATAAGACGCGGCAAAATTACATAAAGTTTTTTAATAACCAAATTTTTAGATGATTTTCTTGAAAAAAGTTTGATTTGTGTGCAATTTGCAGTGTCAAAGGGTAATGATAATGATGTGAATAAAAATGAGTAATTTTGCGTCGGAAATATTATTAATGATATGCTGAAAAAGTTTCAAAAGATACAAATTTTCATGTCCCCGTACAAAGGCGTTTTCCTGTTCCTTGCGCTGCTTTTTATTTTCCATTATTTTTGGAAGATAACCGTTGACAACGATGGATCGGAGACCGGCGGATGGATCGCGCGATTCAAGTGCTTCGCAGGATTTGCCGTAAGCGACCCCGGGCATGACCGGATGTATTTCCTCGGCTGCGATGTTACTCCCGATTGCTTCAAGACGCTTGAGCGATGGCTGGTTGCCGCTACCGGATGGTTCGTGCGCATTTTCCCAACACACCGCGACATTATCATCGACGGGGCTTGCATGTATTTCCCCGAACGTCAATATTCAATATCAATCGTATGGGGTTGCCTCGGCGTTAAGCAGTTGTTTATCTTTGCCGGCATAATGCTCTTTTACTACGGTCCTTTCCTGAAAAAACTTTGGTATATTCCGCTCGGCTGCGTAGTTTTGACGGTCTATAACGTTATAAGGATCGGGCTTATCGTGATCCTTACCCGCGACTCCGGCGAGTTTTTTGAAGCCCTCCATGATGGCGTGTTCCGTTACTTATATTATGTTATACTCTTCATTATATGGGTCGTATGGGTTGAATTTATGACAGGCAAAGGCAATGAAAAACATAAAGCAAAGAATTGAATTTCTAAAAAAACAGATGCAAACAGAAGAGATAGCGGCGGTAATAATCCCCTCCTCAGACCCGCATCTCAATGAATACCTGCCCGAACACTGGAAAACCCGCGAATATTTCTCCGGATTCACCGGATCTGCCGGAACACTCGTCATTACAAGCAAAGAAGCGGGATTATGGACCGACTCGCGGTACTTTTTACAGGCGGAAACGGAATTAAAAGGCAGCGGTATCAAACTATTCAAGTCGGGAACGGACGGCGTGCCGGAGTATGCCTGCAAATTAATGTCGGAATTGGAGGAAAACAGCATCGTCGGGATTGAAGGTGCAGTCTTTCCGGTCGAAGATGTGGTATCTTTGCAAGAAAAATTCTCGAAAAAGAATATAATGCTGAAAACAGATGTGGATTTTCACAATAAATTGTGGACAGATAGACCGGCGATTCCCCAAAATCCCGTCTTCCTGATCGAAGAAAGGTTTTCGGGGAAAGCATGTAGCAGGAAAATACAAGAACTTTTAGAGGCGCTGGAAAAATATCACAATGCGGAAATGATGATCATAACAGCACTCGACGAAATTGCCTGGCTGTTTAACATGCGTGGCGAAGATGTGGAATATAATCCCGTCAGTATAGCCTTTGCAATAGTTTCCACGCAAAAATCCATACTGTTCATCGACGAATCCAAAATGACGGACGAAAATGTTCGCAACCATATCCTTAAAGAAGGCGTCACAATTGCCGGATACGACACGATTTACGAACATATAAGCAGCATACCGGGTGGTACGAGACTTCTCATTCCCGTTTCAAAGACAAACTTTGAACTTTACAGCAGGATACCGGAAGGATGTAGGAAGATTGAGGTAGAAGTTTCGCCGGTCGCGCAAATGAAAAGCATCAAAAACGAAGTGGAAATCAAAGGTTTTCGTAATGCCATGCAGCGTGACGGAGTAGCGATGGTCAAGTTCTTAGCATGGCTGGAGACGTCGCTCGCTGCCGGCAAAGCAATTACCGAATTAGACGTCGCCGCGAAACTGAAAAGCCTGCGCAGCGAACAAGACCTCTATCTGGGGGAAAGTTTTGCAACCATTGCCGGATATGCCGCCCACAGCGCTATAGTACATTACAGGGCGGACGAAAAAAGCAACTCGATTATCATGCCGAAAGGAATATTGCTTGTCGATTCCGGCGCGCATTACCTCGATGGAACAACCGATTTGACGCGGACTGTCGCCTGTGGGGAAATATCCGGCGAAATGAAGCGCGATTTTACCCTCGTACTAAAAGGACATATAGCGCTGTCGACAATTTGTTTCCCGAAAGGGACTACAGGAACGCAGATTGACGCCATAGCAAGGCAGTTCCTCTGGAAAGACGGCGCAAATTACCTGCATGGAACAGGGCATGGAGTAGGACATTGCCTGCCTGTGCATGAAGGTCCGCAGAAAATCAGCACATTATACAACCCAATACCGCTTCAAGCAGGGATGATTATATCCAACGAGCCGGGTATTTACCGAGAAGGCAAGTACGGGATACGAATAGAAAACCTGCTGATGGTAACGCCCTACAAATCGACGGGATTCGGAGAGTTTTACACCTTTGAAACACTGACGCTTTGCCCAATAGACACGAGGCTGATCGAATTTTCACTGCTAACGGAAGCAGAAACCAAATGGTTGAAGGATTATCACAGGAAAGTTTACGAATCTCTCTCGCCGTCGCTCACGGAAGACCTGAAGGCGTGGTTGGAACGATGCACGGCGTAATATTTTACCTACTCCAAGTCCACAACCGTAATCCCCGCGCCGCCGAATTGCACGTGTTCGTCGCCGAAATGTCCGACGCCGTCAACGGTTTTAAGGTAATCGCGAACAATCTGCCGGAGTGCGCCGGTACCTGTCCCGTGTAATATCCTGACCCGCCCGGCTGAGTACCGAATCGCATCGTCAATGTAGTAAGTAACCGCCTGCAAAGCCTCATCGCCAAACATTCCGCGCAAATCTATCTCCGTGTTGAAATTTTTTTTCCCGGATTCCTGAGAATTGTAAGAGGCAGGCTTGGAATGTCTCGCCAATATCTTTTCCTTTGCCTCGCCTTTTGAAATTTTTTCCAACTGCTCAGCCTTAGCGTTCGTCTTTATAGAACCGAAGGCAACGATGTAGAAATTATCTTTCCTGTCAACGATAACACCGCCGGCGCGCTGACCCTTAAGTCGTACAGTGTCGCCTACAGAAAGCCCGCCGTCGGTCGTTTTTACCTCCTGTTTTTTATTCTTAAAAACGCGATTCGGCGTATCTTTGCCGTCGGCGGCAGGTTCTTTAATGACTTTCCTTTTAAAATCATCGAGATCTTTCCTGATTACACGGGTTTTTTCCTTTTCCGCCTGCACTTCCCTGATTTCACGAATGGCTTTCTCTATTTTTGCGTTGGCTTCGGTAAGAATTTTCTTCGCATTGGCATTGGCTTCGGCAAGCCATTTGCGTTTTTCGGATTCAAAGGTTTCAAGTTTGTCCATGTATTGCTTTTCGGTCTCCTCAAGTCTCTTTTCCTGCAACCGTATCTGCTGTCTTTTCTTCTCCCAGTATTTTTTATCCCTGACAATGTCCTGTAAATACCTGTCAAGGTTGATATAATCCTGCCCTACTTTCTCGGATGCTCCGGCGATGACGTTTTCCGGCAACCCAATCTTGCGGGCTATCTCGATGGCGAACGAAGATCCGGCGTTGCCGATAGAAAGTTGGAACAGTGGTTGCATTTCTTGCCGGTCGTAAAGCATAGCTCCGTTGACAATTCCTTCATGTTCGCCGGCGTAGGTCTTAAGATTCTGGTAGTGCGTGGTGATAACCCCGAAGCAGCCTGTTTCATTGAAGCGGTTTAATATAGTTTCAGCGATTGCGACGCCAATTTGAGGCTCTGTGCCGCTGCCGAACTCGTCAATGAGTATAAGAGACCTGTGTGACGCGTTTTTTAGCATGAATTTCATGTTGCTAAGGTGGGAGCTGTAAGTAGAAAGGTCGTCTTCGATAGATTGTTCATCGCCTATGTCTATAAAAATATCGTCAAAGATGCCGGCTTTCGAGGATTCTTTTACAGGTATTAGAAGTCCTGTCTGAAGCATGTACTGTAACAGACCAACTGTCTTGAGTAATACGGATTTTCCGCCGGCGTTAGGACCGGAAACCAACAGTATCCTCGCATCAAGGTTCAAGTCGAGAGGAACAACAGGCTTGCCCTGCTTTTTGTGCGAGATGAGGAGTAAAGGATGCACGGCGCCGGTCCAGTTGAATAACCTGTCGTTCTCGATAAGTGGCATTGTTGCATTGACCTCGAGGGCAAAGATCGCTTTTGCGCGGATGAAATCTATTTTTGCAAGGAATTCATAAGAATCTGTTATGTCGTTGATCTCGTTGCGGATGACGCCGGTAATAGCCGTAAGGATTCTCACTATTTCCCGCTTCTCTCTGCTCTCTAATTCCCTGATGCGGTTGTTGGCTTCCACCACTTCCTGCGGTTCGATGAAGACTGTTTTGCCGGTTGCAGACTCGTCGTGTATAATTCCCCTGATTTTCCGCTTGAAAGCGGGGGCGACGGGTATTACAAGCCTCCCGTTACGTACAGCCGGCGCGACGTCTTTGTCAATCATCCCCTCCGCCTGCGCGGCTCGCAAGATGCCGCTAAGAGTTCGGGCGATGCGGTTCTCGGTTAGCGTCATCTGGTTGCGGATGTCGCTGAGTTCCGGCGAAGCGTTGCTCAATATTTGTCCGAACTTGTCGATCACGGCGTCAATTTGTTTGCTTATATGCGGGAAATCGGCGACGTCGGCGGCAAGAGCCTGCAAAAACGGATATTCGTCACTGTGTTCAGTCTTTTTTGACTTGAAGAACTTCAAAACAGCGTTTATCGCTTCCAAAGACCGGCGGATGTCGAACAATTCTTTTTCGGTGACGAACGAACCTTCAATCCGTGTTTTCTTTAAAGCGTCGCGTACGTCCAAAAATCCGTCGGCGGGGAAGTCATCTTTGGAGGTGATTATCTGCTTAAAGTCGCGTGTTTGCGAAAGTTTCGTCACGACGGTCTCATAATCGGAGGAAAAGGTCATATCTGCAACCATGTCGGCGGCAGGTTTGGAGAGGCAATGGTGAGCAATCAAGTTCCTGACCTTATCGAAGCCGATTTTTTGTTCAAAGTTTAGGGGATAAGTCATTTAACCTGTGACGCTGAGTTGATTTTTCACGGGGTAGGCGTACATTTCCAGGAGTTTTTCGTATAAAAATGCGACATCTTTATCGGGAAGGTCGATTTTTTCGATACGACTTTGGAGGTAGGCGTCAACTTCTTTCCCGTCATTCTCATTGTACATGTCTTTTTGCGAATTTCCGCCCCATAACCTGTCATAAGCGACGTAGTTTATTGGATAAAGGCGGTAGTTGCGGAAAATTTCACGGTCGATAAGCGAAGCGACACCGGATGCCATGTCATTACGGCTCATTTCGGGGTTAATCTCCTGCAAACTGTCATTAATCGGCTTCCCGATCTGGAAATGAATCCTGCCTTTGAAGCCTTTTAAGCCGGTTAACATATTCATAAGGTCGTCCATGTTCGATTTTTTGAAGAATGGATTGTCACGTTTCATCTGGAACTCCTTAGCCTTTAAGAAATCGCACGGGTCAAACTCGTATGAGACCGATAAGGGGGTGATGTTAAGGTTTTCCAGGCTGCATAAGAAGTCATTTTCGCTGCCTATTGCTAACATTTTGACGACGCTTTCCTGAGTTTTGTCGTTGGAATCCTTAGCTCGCCCCTCGCGTTGCGCAATCCAGATGGAGTGTTTCTTTTTTTCGACGGCAAAATGAATATATCGCGAGAGATGTTTCATATTTTCCAACCTTTTATGCAAAGAAGCGCCGCGTTTGACTATAAAATTATTGTTCATCCTCACAATATTCTCGATCCAGGGATATATTAGGAGGTTGTCGCCTATAGCGACTTCGGTGGTCTTGAAATCTCGCGTAACCAGCATCGCATTAAGCAAGAGCGCATCGAGGACAATGTCGCGGTGATTCGAAATGTACGTGTATGCCGTATCTTTCGACACGTTGGCGAAGCCGTCGCATCCGACGCTGGTCGAACTGCTCCCGGTGAAGGCGAAAACACGCTCGGTGATGAACTGTTTTTGCAGGTCGTAAGGCGTTTTGAACGAGCGGAAAAGGTCTTTGAAGTCGTGCCAGCCTATTTCGGGGAAGACTGCGTTGATAATATCCTCAAACTGCGGGTCATCAAGCAACTGTTCGACGACATCGGGCATCTCTTCGTCGTAGAATGGACGAATATCATCAAATTCGTTGGTGTGGTCATTGTTTAACATATTGTCTTATTTATTTACAAACCAGGGTACAAAGGTAGTCAATTTATTTTTATTTGAAACAAACGGCATTTTGATGGGGTAAGGGTAGAAAATTAGACGTGAGGAAGAAATCAACGGCTGATCATACTTCGCTTCGGAAAAATTTACCGGTAATTAGAGGTAATTTATTACGAAAACAGTGTAAATTTATTAGTCGTCTGTCTAAATTTGCAAGATGTCGGTCTAATTTTATTAGATGTCTGTCTAAATTTGCAAGAAAACAGTGTAAGTTTATTAGATAACAGTCTAAATTTGTTAGTTGTCGGTCTAAGTTTGCGAGTTGTCGGTGTAAATTTGCGAGTTGTCGGTCTAAGTTTGCGAGTTGTCGGTGTAAGTTTGCGAGTTGTCGGTCTAAGTTTGCGAGTTGTCGGTCTAAGTTTGCGAGTTGACAGTGTAAGTTTGCGAGTTGACAGGCTAAATTTGTTAGTTGACAGTCTAAGTTTGTCAGTTATTAGTCTGAGTTTGATAAATGTCTGTCTAATTTTGCAAAATGGTGGTCGGAATTAACCCCCAATCGCTGCGCTTCATTGGGGGTTATTTATATTCAACCCTGCGGGTTGTTGTAATTGGCGAGGTGGCGGTCGCATTTCACCCCCAATCGCTGCGCTTCATTGGGGGTTATTTATATTCAACCCACCGGGTTGTTATAATTGGCGAGATGGCGGTCGGAATTAACCCCCAATCGCTGCGCTTCATTGGGGGTTATTTATATTCAACCCACCGGGTTGTTGTAATTGGCGAGATGGTGGTCGGAATTAACCCCCAATCGCTGCGCTTCATTGGGGGTTATTTATATTCAACCCTGCGGGTTGTTATAATTGGCGAGGTGGCGGTCGCATTTCACCCCCAATCGCTGCGCTTCATTGGGGGTTATTTATATTCAACCCGCCGGGTTGTTGTAATTGGCGAGGTGGCGGGGTAATTTTAAAAAAGGACTTTAAGGGCTTTAAAGGCTTTAAGGGATTTAAGGAAGAATTTGTTCTTAATTCTTCACTCTTAGTTCTTCACTCATCACTAGTATCTCTTCACTCTTCACTCATCACTCTTCACCAGTATTTTCCCCGTCTATTATAATTTTTCATTGATTTATTCGTTAATAGTATCATGAAAGATTTGGTTTTTGCTACAAATAATCTGCATAAACTCGATGAAGTTCGGGCTATAGTCGGTGAAAGCGTCAAAGTCCTTTCCCTAAAAGAGATAGGATGCGAGGTGGATATTCCCGAAACCGGTGAAACCCTCGAAGATAATGCGCTGATAAAGGCTCAATACGTTTTCGGAAAATACGGCTGCGATTGCTTCGCCGACGATACCGGGCTCGAAGTCAAAGAACTCGGTAACATGCCAGGTGTACACTCCGCAAGGTACGCCGGCGACGGGAAAAACTCAAAAGATAATATGCTGAAATTACTCGGTGAAATGATAAATGTAAGCGATCGAAGTGCAAGATTCCGAACCGTAATCGCCCTTATAATAGAAGGTAAAGAATTTTTATTTGAAGGGATTGTCAACGGACAAATTATCAAAAGCATGAAAGGAGATGCCGGATTCGGATATGATCCCGTCTTTATGCCCGACAGTCAGCACAAAACTTTCGCGGAAATAAATCCCATATTGAAAAACCAAATCAGTCACAGGTACTTCGCCATCAAAAAACTTAAAGGATTCCTTGAAGGAAATGCTAGTGATGAGTGAAGAGTGAAGAGTGAAGAATGAAAAATTTAGATAGATATTAAGCAAATTAAAAGATATGAGTGTAGAATTAAAAACAATTAAAGTGTGTATTGTCACCATATTAGCAGTGTCCTATCTCAGTAACGCCGCAGCAGGGACGGGTGACTGGAAAGTTTATCGCGCATACCAGGAAGCAAGCATCGTGGCGGAAACTCCAAACAAAATTTTTGCCGTTTATAACGGGTCGCTAATGTCTTTTAACCCCGATGACAATGAAGTTAAAAAGTACTCTATATTAGACGGTTTGCATGATACAGATATTCAATTAATGAAATACTGCAAAGACGCGAACGCGATCTTAATTGTCTACACAAACGGTAATATTGACATCGTGGAAGGCGAATTTTCCGTCTATAACGTGGCAGATATTCTGAATAAAAACTTTCCCGACAAGACAATTTACAATCTTGACGTGGTCGGAGGTATGGCGTACATCTCAACAGCGTTTGGAATAGTCAAAATTGACGTTAAAAAGCATGTCGTGCCGGAAACTTTCGGGATCAATGCGTTACATACCAAAGCAATTTGCTTTAATAACGAATTCGTGTACGCCGCAACCCCAAACGGCGTCAAAAAAGCATCCGTCAAAGCCAATTTACAGGACAATACAAACTGGTTGCCGGCAAGCGAAATATATGGTTTCGACCAGGTCAAAGATGCACACAAAATACTGTTCTTTAAAGGACATTTCATCGTCTTACATAACTGGAAACAGGTCGATGTGCACGCAATCGACGAATTTTCTTTCGAAAAGCACTTCTATAATGTGTCAAATATGTTCGTCCTGAACGATAAACTCGTGCTGATCGGCGAAGACGGTATCTATTTTTACGAGAACTTTGATTCATATACTTTTATCCCACTCGAATCGGTCGACATTGAGTGCAATAATACCAAAAATACGTTCTGGGTGGCGCTCAAAAACGGCGGATTGACGGGGATTAAAGTCGATTTTGAAAACGGTAATTTCTCAACAGTCGTGTCCGAAATTAAAGTTAACAGCCCCAAACGAAATTTTAATTTCAATATGCAATTTTCTGCAGGGAAACTGTTCGTAACCGGCGGAGGTAAAAAAGCAAATCGCTACAATTTGCCCGGTACGCTGATGATGCTCGAAGATGGCAACTGGAGCGCAATCGATGAATCCAAGGTGGCGGAAGAAACAGGTTTGCCGTGCCTCGATTTTATCGACGTGGCGGTCGATCCGAATGACCCAAACCACTATTTTGTGTCGAGTTGGGGCGAAGGAGTCTACGAATTCAAAGAAAATAAGTTCGCTAAACTATATTCTCACAATAACAGTTCGTTACAACCCGCGCTCCCAATTACAGATCCCAACAATTTTAATAGATATGTCAGGGTCGATGGCTTAGCGTTCGACAAAAACAACAAACTTTACATGAGCAATTCCCAATCTACAAACGGATTGTCCACTTTTGACGGAAATGAATGGAAAAGTTACTTCTTCGACGCCATTTCCGGCTCCTCAACAGAAACAAATCGCGTGTTTATTGACTCCAAAAACAGGAAATGGCTCAATGTTTGGCGGCTCTCCAAAGCAGGCGTAATGGTTATTGACGAAAATGACGAACTGATTGGCGCATCAAGGGCTTTTACAGATCAATTAAACACATCCGTGCCCGTAATTAATTACCTGTGCATCACAGAAGACAAAAATAATGATATATGGATAGGAACTGACAACGGTCCAATCATAATCCCCGACGCAGAATACGTGAAAGACAATAAATGTTACCGGCAAACAGTCAAAGATCAATACGGTAACGGTAAATATATGCTGGAAAAAGAACGTATTAACTGCATCACTGTCGATGGCGGTAACAGAAAATGGTTGGGATCCGAAAGTTCAGGACTTTTTGTCGTCGATGAAGGAGAAGGTAATCTGACAGTAGAGAATTTTAATATGGAGAATAGTTATTTGCTGTCAAATAAGATAGTTTCCCTCGCCATAAACCCCAAATCAGGCGAACTGTTCGTCGGTACAGATAAGGGTTTATGCTCATATATGACCGGTGCTCCCGAAGGTCTTGCCGAATTCGGCGATGTTTACGCTTTCCCAAACCCAGTACGCCCCGCACACAATACATGGGTGACAATAACAGGACTTTCCGATGATTCTAATGTCAAAATAACCGACATGGCAGGATATCTTGTCAAAGAAGGAAAATCATTAGGTAGCCAATTTACCTGGAATCTGCTCAATTTTCGCGGAGATGCCGTGAAAGCAGGAATTTATCTCGTCTTCGCAACCTCTTCCAACGGAAATCAAGGAATTGTTACCAAGATTATGGTCTTAAAATAAAATCATACAAGCGACTGCTGCCACTTCCAAGCCGAACGTAACGTGTCCTCCAAAGTCTCTTCCGCCCTCCAGCCCAAAACCTCGTTGGCATAACGCGAATCAGCCCAAATCTGCTCTATATCTCCCGCGCGACGAGCCGTAATCCGGTAAGGTACCCTTATTCCAGTCGCCCGCTCAAAAGTATCTATCAACTCAAGAACAGAAACCCCCTTCCCCGTGCCAAGATTATAATACTCAACAGAATCACATTCCAAACATTCCAGCATACGATGCATCGCTACAACATGAGCCTTCGCTAAGTCCACCACATTAATATAGTCCCTGATGCATGAACCGTCAGGCGTGTTATAATCATTGCCAAATACAAGCAACTCCTCCCGAATACCAGCCGCAGCCTGAGTGAGAAAAGGTACAAGATTCTGTGGCGTGCCGTTAGGTAACTCGCCAATCTCGGCAGATGGATGCGCCCCTATCGGATTGAAATACCGTAAAATAATACTCTTAAAAGATACTCCCGAATTTATAACGTCTCTAATGATTTCTTCGCTGATCTGTTTAGTATTGCCATAAGGCGACTCCGCTACCTTCGTCGGCGCACTCTCATCTACCGGCAACAAATCCGGCTGACCGTAAACCGTACAAGAAGAAGAGAAAACTATTCCCTTAACACCAAACTCCGGCATCAATTCAAGTAAGGTCATCAACGAATCAAGATTGTTCCGGTAATAATGTAACGGCTTGTCAATAGATTCATTAACCGCTTTACTCGCAGCAAAATGGATTATACCGTCTATACCATTCCCTCGACCAAAAATATCCCGCATCACTCCCCTATCAGAACAGTCCGCTTTCACAAAAAATGGGCGCTTACCGGAAATTCGCCCAATCCTGTCTATAACACCAACAGTCGAATTAGAAAGATTGTCAACTATAATTACTTCATATCCCGCTCTTTGGAGTTCTACCACCGTGTGTGAACCAATGTATCCACTCCCACCCGTAACTAATATCTTCGACATCGTTTTTTATTTTTTATGGGCGCAAAATTAAGTGTTTTTATTAAGATAAACAAGGATGTGATGCTTATTATATACCCCTACAATAACCTTCCGCTATACATTAAAGATTTTTCATGATCTCAATAAAATAATGTACCTTTGCAGAGAATAATATAAAAAGATGAAAGCAGATAAAGATATGACTTACAAAGAAGCATTTACACGTCTGGAAGCAATTCATGAATTAATCATGAATAATAAGATAGATGTTGACGATTTGAGCGAGAAATTGAAGGAAGCGTCGAAACTAATGGAAATTTGTAAGAAAAAACTGTTCTTAGCCGACGAAGAAACAAAAAAAATCCTGAACGAAATAGAACAATGGAGAACTATGTAATCATTGTCGCCGGAGGAAAAGGCGTGCGAACAGGATGTGACATGCCAAAACAGTTCATCCCCATCGTCAATCGCCCACTACTGATGCACACAATAGAAGCATTCCATATTTACAACCACGCAATTCGGATAATACTCGTATTGCCCGACGGACAAGAGGTTTACTGGAGAAATATATGCGCCGATCACGGGTTTATAATCCCTCACCTCATCGTAAAAGGCGGCGAAACACGTTTCCATTCGGTAAAAAACGGGCTGGCTATCGTCGAGCGTGAACTAATCTCCAAAGAACACGAAACATTCAACAAAACACTTATCGGTATTCATGACGGAGCTCGCCCACTAATCGACTCCAACGTTATATCCAACGTTTATCAACGCGCATCTTCTGACGGCGGAGCCTTTCCTGCAATTCCCGTTACAGATTCTATCAGAAAAACAACGGCAAAAGGCAAAAATTCAGTATCAGTCGACCGAACAAAATATTTCCTTGTACAGACCCCGCAAGTTTTCAAAGCAGATATTTTATTTAAAGCATACAAACAAGAATACAAAACACAATTCACAGATGATGTTTCGGTTGTCGAAGCCGCGGGAAACTGCAAACCGTCAATGGTAGAAGGTAATCCAAGAAATATTAAGATCACCGTACCGTTAGATTTTGCCGTCGCAGAAGCATTGATGCAAGATCAGAGCAGAGATGTAAACCGTGCGTATTCCTTTTCAAAACCTGCCGTATCTTGCGGTTCAAAATATTTGAGTGAATAAGAGTCTGCGATAATTTTCCGTATGTCCCAAAGAGAATCAACCACGCCAAGACCCTTTGCCTGAAGCATGGCATTGCCGATAGCAGTAGCCTCCGACGGACCGGCAATGACCGTAACACCGGTAGCATCAGCCGTAAGCCGATTCAAAAGTTCGTTCTGCGAACCTCCGCCGATCACATGCAATTTCTTTATCTCAAACGGCGCTACACGCTTCAAACAGTTGAAAACATACTTATACTTCATCGCTAAACTGTCAAATATACAGCGGATAATAGCGGCATGGCTCTCCGGCGCCGGCTGCGAAGTCTTTTTGCAGAATCCGGTAATAGCACGAGTCATACTCTCAGGGTTAGCAAAGTCGGGAGCATCGGGATCTATCAGCGATTGGAAAGCAGTAACGCTTTTAGAAAGTTCCACGATTTCGGGATAGGAATATTTAACACCGTCGGACTCCCATTCTTTTCGGCACTGCTCCAAAAGCCACATGCCGGTAATGTTTTTCAGGAAACGTATCGTACCATCCACTCCGCCTTCGTTCGTGAAATTCATCATGTAAGAATCTTCCGTGACGACCGGTTCCTTGAGTTCGATACCCATCAGCGACCATGTGCCGGAACTAAGATAAGCGAACTGTTCATTTTCTGCAGGCACGGCAGCCACAGCCGACCCTGTATCATGTCCGGCAACAGCAATGACGGGGATTCCACTTTTCACGCCTGTTTCGCGGGCAATCCAGTCGTACAGTTTCCCGATAACCGTTCCCGGCATCACGTTTCGGGCAAACATTTGCCGTTTTAATCCGAGTGCATCAATAAGTTTCGGCTCTATATCCTTTTCCCAGGGGTTTACGAGTTGAGAAGTGGAAGCGATTGTGTATTCGCACACTTTTTCACCTGTAAGCAGGAAAGCAAGTGCATCGGGCATGAAGAGCAGTTCTTGGGCAGCCTTCAGCGACGGGTTATTTTCTTTTTTTGCGGCAAAAAGTTGGAAGATAGAGTTAAAGTTCATGATCTGGATACCGGTCATTTGATATAGGTTTTCGCGGGGAATGATCTTGAAAAACTCTTCCGGCGCACCGTTTGTATATGGATCTCTGTAAGATCTTGGAAGAGAGTTAATATATCCGTCTTCGCCTGTCAGAGCAAAATCCACGCCCCAGGTATCAATCCCGATAGCGTCTATTTCGACATCAAGTTCTGCGGCGGCATGCAGTCCGTTTTTCAGTGATTCAAAAAGTGCGAAGATATTCCAGTAGTACCGGTTACCGACACGCAGGATTTTGTTTTGAAATCGGTTAAGTTCTTTGAGTTGAATTTTTCCATCCTCAAGTGTAGCCAGGATAGTCCGTCCGCTGGTAGCGCCGAGGTCGAATGCGATAAAATGCTTTGTATTCATATTTATGATAATGGTTTTAAGTTAAAAACGCAGGCAAAGGTAAAAAAAATTATTGATTATTATCTTCATCGATCCTTATGATTGATAATAAAACCAATAATTTCTCCCCGAAGTGTTGGCTATTTTAAGCCGGAGATTCCCTTTTTTGACCGCTTTTAACTATTCAACGCTATTTTTTCTTTAAAAATACCCTAAATAGGGTATTGCATACCTTTTTGAGTCGCCGTACCTTTGCAGCCTATTATAAAACAAATGATAATATATTGTTCCATAAAGAGGATGCCTGATACGGAAAAGTACTTGAAAACATCAGGCATTGTCAGTTCTAAATCAGGGCAGGATTTGGATATGTCAAATATTATGCAGGAAAGTTTCGGAATATTTCCTAAGGGGAGTATTGCCGGAACGTTTTCAAAACGTTTTGATTCCTTTTACGAAGTATCAATTAATTAAAAAATATATTTATCAACAATATTAAATTATTACAGAAATGAAAAAGTTTATCTTAACAATGACCGCGCTCTTCATGTTGAGCGCAACGGGTTTCGCGCAAAGCGGAACAACGGGTTCGCTAACCTGGGATCTATCTAATGGTACATTAACTATTAGCGGTACAGGGGCGATGCCGAGTTATTCCACTCCTGATTATGCTCCATGGTTTGCTTACCGTTCATCAATTGCAACGGTCGTAATTGGGGATGGCGTGACAAGTATTGGAGATTATGCTTTTTCCCTTTGCAGCGCTCTGACTTCCATTACCATTCCTAACAGTGTAACAAGTATTGGAAATTATGCTTTTCAAAGTTGCATCGAACTGACTTCCGTTACCATTCCTAACAGTGTAACAAGTATTGGAGCAAGTGCTTTTTACTATTGCATCGGACTGACTGATATTACTATTCCCAACAGTGTAACAAGTATTGGAGAGTATGCTTTTTACTATTGCAGCGCTCTGACTTTCGTTACCATTCCCAACAGTGTAACAAGTATTGGAAATAGGGCTTTTCGTCAATGCCAAGCTCTGACTTCTGTTACCATTCCAAATAGCGTAACAAGTATCGGAGTGAATGCTTTTTACTATTGCAGCGCTTTGACGGCTATTGATGTCTCTGAAGATAATACGGCTTATGCGTCTGAAAATGGAGTACTGTTCAATAAGGCAAAAAGCAATTTGATTAAATATCCTGAAGGAAAACAGGATGCAAGTTATACTGTTCCAAGCAGTGTAACAAGTATTGGAGAGTATGCTTTTTTCGATTGCATCAATCTGACTTCCGTTACCATTCCAGAAAGTGTAACAAGTATTGTATATGCTGCTTTTTCCTATTGCAGCGGACTGACTTCAGTTACCATTCCTAACAGTGTAACAAGTATTGGAGAATATGCCTTTTATTATTGCAGCGGACTGACTTCAGTTACCATTCCTAACAGTGTAACAAGTATTGGAAATTTTGCTTTTGAACGTTGCAGTGCTTTGACGGCTATTGATGTCTCTGAAGATAACACGGCTTATGCGTCTGAAAATGGAGTACTGTTCAATAAGGCAAAAAGCAACTTGATTCAATATCCTGAAGGAAAACAGGATGCAGGTTATACTATTCCAAGCAGTGTAACAAGTATTGGAGATTATGCTTTTTACTCTTGCAGCGCACTGACTTCAGTTACTATTCCAAACAGCGTAACAAGTATTGGACGGTATGCTTTTCCCTATTGCAGCGGACTGACTTCCGTTACCATTCCAGAAAGTGTAACAAGTATTGGAGACGGAGCTTTTTACTCTTGCAGCGGACTGACTTTAGTTACCATTGGAAGCAGTGTAACGAGTATTGGAAATGATGCTTTTAGCGCTTGCACAAGTTTGCCGGCTATTGATGTCTCTGAAAATAACACGGCTTATACGTCTGAAAATGGAGTACTGTTCAATAAAGCAAAAAGCGACTTGATTCAATATCCTGCAGGCAAACAGGATGCAAGTTATAATATTCCTAATAGTGTGACAAGTATTGGATATTCTGCTTTTGAACGTTGCAGATCACTGACTTCCGTTACCATTACAGAAAGTGTAACAAGTATTGGAGATTGGGCTTTTTACTCTTGCAGCGGATTGACTTCAGTTACCAATCTAAATTCGACGCCGCAAAGCATAAACAACAATGTATTTAATAACGTTGGTTTAAGTAACGTTACGCTTTACGTTCCCGCAAGTTCCGTTGAAGATTACAAAGCCACAACAATATGGAATTATTTCGGAAATATTGTATCTACCACATTCCATGTCTCAATAACCGCTAATAATCCAAGTATGGGAACTGTTACCGGAACAGGAGATTATGAGAAAAACAGCATGGTAACTATTAGTGCAACCGCAGATCCGGGTTACAGGTTCGTGAAATGGGATGATGACAATACGCAGAATCCAAGAACAATAACCGTAACGAAAGATATAACATATACGGCGATATTTGAAGTAATCACTTATCATGTAACAGTAAATGCCAACAATACAAGCATGGGAACTGTTACCGGAACAGGGGATTATGCGGAAAACAGCACAGCAACTATCAGTGCAATCGCAAATCAAGGTTACAGGTTCGTGAAATGGGATGATGACAATACGCAGAATCCGCGAACAATAACCGTAACGCAGGATACAACCTATACGGCGATATTTGAAGCAATCATTCATCATGTAACAGTAAGCGCCAACAATACAAGCATGGGAAATGTTGCCGGAACAGGAGATTATGAGGAAAACAGCACAGTAACTATTAGTGCAACCGCTAATCCGGGTTACAGGTTCGTGAAATGGGATGATGACAATACGCAGAATCCGCGTACAATAACCGTAACGCAGGATACAACCTATACGGCGATATTTGAGGTAGTAATCACTTATCATGTAACAGTAAATGCCAACAATCCAAGCATGGGAAATGTTACCGGAACAGGGGATTATGCGGAAAACAGCACAGCAACTATCAGTGCAATCGCAAATCAAGGTTACAGGTTTGTGAAATGGGGTGATAACGATACACAGAATCCGCGAACAATAACGGTAACGCATGATATAAACTATACGGCAGTGTTTGATGTCAACACAAATATACAGCAGACGCCGGATAATGATTTCAGTATTTATCCGAACCCTGTCGTAGAAAATTTCCGCATCAACGGCATCACTGCACCGACCGAAGTAATAGTAACCGATATTAGTGGTCGCATCGTATTACAACAAACCATTAAAGCCGATGAATCTGTCGAGGTCGGTAATCTTCCAAAAGGTATATACCTTGTCAGCGTCAACGGTAAAACATTGAAGGTAGTAAAAAAGTAAAATTATTTAATATTGATTACAATGAAAAAGATTATTTTAGTAATTATTGCGCTCTTCATGTTGAGCGCAACGGGTTTCGCACAAAGCGGAACAACAGGTCCGTTAACCTGGGATCTCTCTAATGGTACATTAACTGTTAGCGGTGAAGGAGCGATGCCGAATTATGTTTATGTCAATTCTGGTTATATCCATTATGATGCTCCTTGGTATTCTTACAATTTTTCAATTACAACGGTATTAGTTGAAACAGGTGTAACAAGTATTGGAGACGGGGCTTTTTACTATTGCGACGGACTGACTTCCGTTACCATTGGAAACAGTGTAACAAGTATTGGAGATTGGGGTTTTTACGGTTGCAGCGGACTGACTTCCGTTACTATTCCCAACAGTGTAACAAGTATTGGAGAGTATGCTTTTAGCCGTTGCAGCAAATTAACTTCGATTACTATTCCCAATAGTGTAACAAGTATTGGAGATGAGGCTTTTCGCTATTGCTTAGGACTGACTTCCGTTACTATTGGAAATAGTGTAACAAGTATTGGAAATTTGGCTTTTTCCTCTTGCCACTATCTAACTTCTGTTACCATTCCAGAAAGTGTAACAAGTATTGGAGACGGGGCTTTTTACTATTGCAGCAAACTGACTTCAGTTACTATTGGAAACAGTGTAACAAGTATTGGAGATGAGGCTTTTAGAGATTGCAGCAAATTAACTTCGATTACCAATTTTAACCCGGCGCCGCAAAGCATAAACAGCAATGTATTTTACAATGTTAATTTAAGTAAAGTCACGCTTTACGTTCCCGCAAGTTCCGTTAAAGCTTACGAAGCCACAACGATATGGAATTATTTCGGAAATATTGTTCCACTATTCCATGTCTCAATAACCGCTAATAATCCAAGCATGGGAACTGTTGCCGGAACAGGAAATTATGCGGAAAACAGCACAGTAACTATTAGTGCAACCGTTAAACCAGGTTACAGGTTTGTGAAATGGGGTGATAACAATACGCAGAATCCAAGAACAATCACCGTAACGAAAGATATAACCTATAAGGCGATATTAGAAGTAATCACTTATCATGTAACAGTAAATGCCAGCAATACAAGTATGGGAACTGTTACCGGAACAGGATATTATGCGGAAAACAACATAGTAACTATTAGTGCAATCGCAAATCAAGGTTACAAGTTTGTGAAATGGGATGATGACAATACGCAGAATCCGCGTACAATAACAGTAACGCATGATATAAACTATACGGCAGAGTTTGATGTCAACACAAACATACATCAGACGTTGGATAATGATGTCAGTATTTATCCGAACCCCGTCACGGAAAGTTTCCGCATCAACGGCATCACTGCACCGACCGAAGTAACATTAACCGATCTAAGTGGTCGCATTGTATTACAACAAACCGTCGAAGCCGGTGAATCTGTCGCAGTCGGTAATCTTCCGAATGGGATTTACATAGTTAGAATCGAAGGTAAGACGGTGAAGGTGGTGAAGCGGTAAGAATATTATTTATCCACAATACAAAAAGAAATGGGCTGTATCACGATTTGCGAGACAGCCCATTTATGTTTGTTGCACAGGGAATACCGAATGTATTTAATTTACAATGGTAATGTTAACGGCATTCATACCCCTCTTGCCGCGTTCCAACTCGAAGGTTACCTGACTGCCTTCCCTGATAGATGGTGGTGCACTGCTGATATGGAAGAAGTATTTATCCATATCTGTTATATTCTTGATAAATCCGTATCCCTTATCGGAATTGAAATACTCTACCCGCCCCTTGAGCACAGGGTCTTCAACGTATTCCTTTTTAGGAGTGGAAACCGCTATGTCGCTGATGTCTATCTTCTGCTTCATAACCGGATCCGGCGGAGTGCTGGTTATAACCCCGTTCTCATCCACGTAGGCAATCATATCATCGAACGAGCCATTCCCGCCATTGGCTTTACGCTGTTCTTTGCGTTTCTGCTTTTCCTGCCTTTTCTGCTCTTTCCTCTTTTCTAATTCCTTTTTGTTAGATGATACTGCCATGGTTATTGTATTTACTGTTTGGTTTTATTGTATTATGTACTCTGTTAATCTTTTTCCCTGTAAGCTTCTGGATGTCCTTTACCATCGTGTATTCTTCCTGTGAGCAGAATGTGAGGGCGGTACCGCTATTTCCGGCGCGACCTGTGCGTCCGATACGGTGCACGTACGTTTCCGCTACGTCCGGCAAGTCATAGTTGATGACCATTCCGAGGTTTGCAATGTCAATCCCCCTTGCCGCGATGTCTGTTGCGATAATAACCCTGGTCTTTCCCGACTTGAAGTTGGTAAGTGCGCGTTGCCTTGCTCCCTGTGTTTTATTTCCGTGGATTGCCTCGCAGTATATTCCCTGTTTGTTAAGAACTCTGGCTATCTTGTCCGCGCCGTGTTTGGTACGGGAGAAAACCAGTACGGCTTTTTCCTTTTCTTCATGCAATATATCTATAAGAAGTTTGCTTTTCTCGGTTTTCTCCACGAAATAGAGGCATTGTTCGATTGCATCCACAACCGATGCTACTGGGGCTACTTCTACTTTCACCGGTTTACTGAGTATTGTTTTTGAAAGGTTTGCTATTTCATCCGGCATGGTGGCTGAGAAGAATAGTGTCTGTCTTTCTTTGGGCAGCAATGGTAATAAGCGTTTAATATCATGTATAAATCCCATGTCAAGCATACGGTCCGCTTCGTCAAGGACGAAATGTTTGATGCATTTTAGGGAGATATATTTTTGATTGATAAGGTCGAGCAGACGTCCAGGCGTAGCTATGAGCACATCCGTACCGCGTTTCAGGGAATCTACCTGTGGTTTCTGCCCCACGCCGCCGTATATCACCGTATGTCTCAAACCCGTATGTTTGGAATAGTTTTTGAAGGACTCATCTATCTGTATCGCCAACTCACGTGTGGGAGTCAGTATTAAAGCTTTGATTTCCCGTTTCCTGTCTCTATATTCCAGCTTGTTGAGATGCTGGATCAGGGGGATTGCAAAGGCTGCTGTTTTACCTGTCCCCGTTTGTGCAATACCTAACAGGTCGCATCCACGGAGGGCAACAGGTATTGCCTGTTCCTGGATAGGGGTAGGCTTTTCATAGTTTTTACTTGACAGAGCCCTCAGGATAGGCTCGGATATATTTAACTCTTTAAATGTCATATTCTTTTTTTTGTTGATTTTAACGGTAAGAATTTCCGTGAAACGATTATTGAATGGGGTATTGCCGAGAAGTATCCGATATAAACCCCCTTTTTTCGGGTGCAAAGGTAATAAAAAAATTTAAATCTGCCTCATTATTACTGTCCAAGTTGCTATTTATTATAATGTATCACTCTTTCATGCTAACGATGCAGTTGTATTTAGGTCAACGGCTACCCTCTTTTCGGAAGGTAGCCGCAACCTAACTAAAAATTTCAGAATTATGAGCAAACAGCAATTTATTCAGATATTACCTCAAACGGTATTTCTAATACTACTTCTTTGTGTAGTTTGATTGTCGCTTTGTATTTGCCTGTCTCTTTTACATTTTCCTTGATGATAATCAGTTTGCGGTCAATGTTGAATCCGAGTCTGACTAATTCTTCGGCAATCTGAATGTTGGAAACAGAGCCAAAGATAGTACCGGAAGAACTTGTTTTAGCACCAATTGTCAGTGAAATGCCGTCCAGTTTACTTGCCAGAGCCTGTGCATCGGTTTTGATTTGTTCTAATTTGTGTGCACGCTGGCGAAGGTTTTCCGCCAAAACTTTTTTAGCCGATTCGGAGGCGATTACTGCTTTTTTCTGCGGAATCAGATAATTGCGACCGTATCCGCTTTTTACAGTAACTATGTCGTCCTTGTATCCAAGGTTGAGAACGTCTTCTTTTAAAATAACATCCATGTTTTATCCTCCTTTTTATTTCATTAAATCTGTTACGTAAGGCAGCAGGGCAAGGTGACGTGCACGCTTGACAGCCTGTGCTATACGGCGTTGGAATTTCAAAGAAGTACCCGTAATCCGGCGTGGGAGAATTTTTCCCTGTTCGTTCAGAAACTTTTTAAGGAATTCGGGGTCTTTGTAATCTATAAACTTTATGCCGTTTTTCTTGAAGCGGCAGTATTTCTTTTTCTTAACATCAACCGATGACGGCGTTAAGTAACGGATTTCCGAATTGTTGTATGCCATGATTTAGTTCTCCTTTTTAGTTTCTGTTAATACTTCTTTTTTCGCCTCTTTTGTTTTGTTGCGGCGTTTTTCGGCGTAAGCAACAAATTCCTTATCCTGACGGAAGGTCAGGTGACGGATTACTCTTTCGTCGCGACGGAATTGAGTTTCCAGTTTCGCGATAACAGTCGGTTCTGCCTTAAATTCAATTAAGGAGTAGATACCGGTAGATTTCTTTTCAATCGGGTAAGCGAGTTTACGCAGTCCCCAATCTTCAACGTTTACTATCTCGGCGCCTTCTGCGGTGAGATAGTCTTTGAATTTGTCCACCGCTTCCTTTGTCTGATATTCAGACAAAACGGGAGTCAAAATGAAAACGGTTTCGTAGTTGTTCATTGTTTTTTAATAATTTGATTAAACTGTTTATAATTTTCGGGCTGCAAAGGTAATGATTTTTTTTTATAAAACAAACAATATTACAATTTTTTTAGAGTAAACGCACAAAAAACATATGTATATCCTCCTTATCTTATATTGTCAAGTGTCACTTGATGCCTTCTCCGAGCCTTCGCTGAGGCTTTCAAGTAATATAAATATCCAAAATCTCAATGCTATGATATTAGAAATTATATATGTTAAGGATTTATTTATTACTTTTGCAGGTAAATTTTTATGATTATGAAGACTTTGGAACAGATTATGGCGCTTAAGTTGCTAAAAATACACGCCATTAAACTCCAGCCGGCGAATCCGTTTACATGGGCTTCGGGCTGGAAGTCCCCGATATACTGCGACAACAGGAAAACATTGTCCTATCCCGTAGTTAGGAGTTTTATCAAGGTCGAACTTGCGCGTATTATCATGGAGCGGTTCGACAGTGTTACATCTATCGCGGGCGTTGCTACCGGCGCCATCGCGCAGGGTGCGCTTGTTGCGGATTTGCTTAACCTTCCTTTTGTTTATGTCCGTTCTGCGCCAAAGGATCACGGTTTGGAGAATCTGATTGAGGGAGACCTGAAGCCGGGCGCTAAAGTTGTTGTCATTGAAGACCTGATTTCGACCGCTAAGAGTAGCCTGAAAGCGGTAGACGCTATCCGTGCCGCCGGATGTGACGTGATAGGGATGGTTGCGATTTTCAATTACGGGTTTCCGGTTGCGGAGGCTGCAATAAGAGATGCAAAGGTGGATTTCGTATCGCTGAGTAACTATGATACCGTGCTTGATGAGGCGCTTAGGATTGATTATATTGACCAGGCTGATATACGGACGCTTCAGCAGTGGCGGCACAATCCTGAAACGTGGGGAAGATAAACTTATAATTCTATATATATGACTGAATTTGTTAGTGAAGTGATGCGTATCAACGCAAGTGAGAGGACGATTTACATGGTACTTGAGGATCTCAGTAACTTTGGGAAGATAAAGAATGTCCTTCCCGTTGAGCAATTTAAAGATTTAACCTTTGAACGCGACAATATCCATTTAACTATCGAGCGGCTCGGTAAACTGACTTTAAGGATAACGGAAAGGAATTACTGTAACCTTATAAAACTCGTCGTTGAGGGTGTGCCGTTTAAGGTTGATCTCTATGTCCAGCTCATGCAAACGTTGCCGATTGACACAGGTATCAAAGTTATCATCCGCGCCGATCTTAATCCTATGCTCAAAGGCATGCTGTCAAAGGAGATTCTGCGCGCAGTCAACAAGATTGCTTATGCGCTTTCCGAGATACCCTACAAAGACCTGTACGACGAAAATAATGACAGGGGTTCATGCTTCTGATCCGTACGCGGATTGAATCAGGGTCAGGCGCTGCCCGTATGGATGCTCTTTCATATCCTTTGGCGTGCAAACGGGGAGCATTGCATAGACGAGAAATCGCCCGATAAGTACTTGAAGTAACCACTCATTGCTACCATTGCCGCATTGTCGGTCGTGAACGCCAGCGGGGGAATGTGTACCGTCCATCCCGAAGTTGTAGCCTGTTCGCGGAAGGCATTGCGCAATCCCGAATTGGCAGAGACTCCGCCGGCTATCGCTACCTCCCGTATGCCGTAATCCAGGGACACTTTCTTGATCTTCCTCATCAGGATATCTATTATAGCGGACTGCAATGATGCGCAAAGATCCGCCTTGTTCCTGTCTATGAACTGCGAATCTTTTGCAATCTCGTCCCGTAGGAGGTAAAGGAATGAAGTCTTTAATCCACTGAAACTGTAATCGTAACCCGGAACGTTCGGGCGGCTGAACCTGAACGCTTTCGGGTTGCCTTCCCGTGCCAGGCGATCTACTTCGGGACCTCCCGGATATGGTAGCCCGATCACCTTTGCACATTTGTCAAAGGCTTCGCCGGCAGCATCGTCGATAGTTTGCCCGACGACTTCCATTTCGCTGTATGTACGTACCAGGATAATCTGTGAATTGCCTCCCGATACAAGCAGGCACAGGAAAGGAAATACGGGCTGCGGCGCATCTGCGTCGGGCAGCCGGATAAAGTGTGCCAGGACATGCGCCTGTAGATGATTGACTTCTATAATCGGTATCCCAAGTGACATTGCCAAGCCTTTGGCGAATGAAACGCCGACCAGCAGCGACCCAAGCAATCCCGGACCGAGCGTGAATGCGATCGCCGTAATCTCCCGCCTGTCGATCCCCGCCTGCCGGATTGCTTCGTGAACGACAGGTATGATATTCTGCTGGTGAGCGCGGGATGCGAGTTCCGGCACGACGCCACCATACGCCTCGTGCACTTTCTGTGAGGCTATAATGTTAGACCGCAACACGCCATCTTCGACTATTGCCGCCGAAGTGTCGTCGCAGGATGATTCTATGCCAAGTATATATTTGCCCATGTCAAAAGTCGTGCAAAGGTAATGAAAATAGTTAAGAGTGAAGGACTATGAGTGCAGAACTAAAAGGTATGCGTTGCTATTGATATTTCGATGAAAAGCGCCGGCATGCAAATAAATCCTGCGCAAGTGTCAGATGTATCCCGACGCAAGCGTCGGAAGTGTCCCGACGCAAGCGTCGGAGGTGTCCCGACGCAGGCGTCGGAGGTGTCCCGACGCAGGCGTCGGAGATATAAGTATGCAGGCATACTGTATCACCATAAGGAAAAGATATGCGGCAATGATCGTAAGCGGTGTGCGGTTTTGTAAGGCAGGACATGCCGTTTCATTGTATTTCCGTTCCTTTTTGATGGACGGATAAGGATTTTTTTGTAATTTCGCAGCCAATAATAAAGATTGATAGCAAATGAAGTTTACTAAAATGCACGGCGCAGGCAACGATTATGTCTATGTTAATTGCTTTACCGAAAGCGTCGAAAATCCACAGTCACTCGCAATACGCGTCAGTGACCGGCACAAAGGAATAGGCTCCGATGGTTTGGTACTGATCATGCCGTCGGATGATTGCGATTTCAGGATGAGGATGTTTAATGCCGATGGCTCGGAAGCCCAAATGTGCGGCAATGCCTCACGTTGCGTCGGCAAATATGTTTACGATAACGGATTGACAGATAAGACCGTCGTGACCCTCGAAACCAAAGCAGGAGTGAAAACCCTTAAACTTTTTCCCGTCAACGGAAAAGTAGAAAAAGTAACGGTCGATATGGGCGAACCGGTACTGACAACAGCAAAAATCCCCGTCGTATGGAATGAAGAAAGGCTTATCGGTCGCGAAATAGATTTCCCTTCAGGCAGGTATACGCTTACCTGTGTATCAATGGGTAATCCCCATGCCGTGATATTTACCAAAAGCATCGCAAACCTTGACCTGGAGAAAATCGGTCCCCTGTTCGAATACAATCCGATATTCCCCGAACGAGTGAATACCGAGTTCGTCGAAATAATCTCTCCAACACTCGCCAGGATGCGTGTCTGGGAACGCGGAAGCGGGGAAACACTCGCATGCGGAACAGGTGCATGTGCGGTTGAAGTCGCAGGTGTGTTGAACGGTCTGCTGGAACGGCGCGCCACCATTTCACTGCCGGGCGGAGACCTCTGCCTCGAATGGAACGAAGACGATAACCATGTATATATGACCGGCGAGGCTGTAACTGTGTTTGAAGGAGAGATAGACCGTTAATCATCCCATATCCCCAAGGGATAATCGAAACAAATGAAACCCCTCAAAATATTGTCCTTTACGGTATCAATAATAATACTGCTGTCCCTGCTTTGTATATTCTTTCCCGAAAACGGAATAAATTTCGCAGGGAAAAGGTTGCTATTCCCGTCCTTAGAAGATGTGCTGATACAAGAAGAAGGCAACTCCCCAAAAGCAGAAATATTCGACCCCGATGCGCAACCCGTCATCGAGGACTCAGTAAAGAATGTCTTTGCCGATTCCTTGAGGTTATTCCATGATTTCTTTGAAGACAGTCCGGCGAGAATACACCTGCCAAACAATGACTTGACATTCTTCAACACGTTGTTTGAAGTATTGTATAACATTAATCAACAGACCAATATTCATATCCTTCACTACGGCGATTCCCAGATAGAAGGCGATCGGATTACAGGATGTCTGCGCAGGATGTTCCAGGAACGCTTCGGCGGTAACGGACCCGGTCTGCTGCCCATCGTACAACCTATACCGTCAATCACCGTCAGCCAGGACTACTCAGGCAATCTTACACGATACATTATATCCGGTAACCTTGCCGCCAAAGCACCGCACAATCGCTACGGACCGCTCGGACAAGCAACGCAACTCAGCGGCAGTGGAAAAATTACCATCGCTCCCAGAAAAAACAAAGACGCCGGCGAAAACATTCAGACATTCCACAAAGTACGCCTCTTCGTCAGCAATAACTCAGCCGGTTTCAAAGCAAAACTGCAAACATCTCCCAAAGAAGAACCAATAACCCAAGTGATTACAGAAGCAGGAACAGCAATGAAAACCCTGACCTGGAACCTGCCCGTGCCGGCAAGGAAAGTCATCATGCAATTTTCCGGAAAAGCCGAACTGTCGGCAGTTGCACTCGACGGAGAAGCAGGCGTCAATATAGACAATATACCATTGAGAGGCAGTTCGGGCGTATTCTTTACCGAAATAGATACTACTTCTATTATCCCGGCAATTAAAGAACTCAATGTACGTCTCATAATGCTCGAATTCGGCGGTAATACCGTGCCCGGTATCCGTAACGAAAAAGGAGTCGAACAATACTGCAAAAGCCTTGCACGACAAATAGCCCGCTGGAAACAAATCAGTCCCGAAATACCCGTCATGCTGATAGGACCGTCAGATATGTCTATCCGCGTCAAAGGAAAACTGCAAACATATCCCATGCTGCCGCTGCTCGTCGAAAGCATGCAACGTACAGCCACCGAAAACGGAGCGGCTTTCTGGAACATGTACGACGCAATGGGAGGCGAAAACTCAATGCTTAGATGGGTGAAAGAACGCCCGGCTCTCGCCTCTGCCGATTACATACATTTCACTACTCATGGCGCAGACTTTATCGCAGACCTTCTCTTCCGATCGCTAATGTCGTATTATGACTACTTCGCATTAACGAAAATAACTCCCAAAGAATAGGGAAAAACAGCCCGCTTGTGCACAATATTTTGAGATTTGTGCAGTTTTTTCGTCGGATTTATTGCTAATCTCAAAAAAAAGTAATACCTTTGCAGCGCAAAAATAAGAAAGTAATATTAATTAAAATTCTAAGATTATGTCAGAAGTAGCTGATAGAGTTAAGAAGATTATCGTTGACAAATTGAGTGTCGAAGAGTCAGAAGTCACCAACGATGCAAGTTTTACAAACGATCTGGGAGCAGACTCCCTCGATACTGTTGAACTTATCATGGAGTTCGAAAAGGAATTCGGAGTTACAATTCCCGACGATCAGGCAGAGAAAATTCAAACAGTCGGCGATGCTATCGCTTACGTTGAAAACGTAGAAAAGAAGTAATAACGATTTTCTTATCGCTATGGAATTCAAAAGAGTCGTAGTAACAGGTCTGGGCGCCCTTTCGCCATTAGGGAATGATGTTCCTTTAACATGGGACGCACTCATTAACGGTAAAAGCGGAGCCGGACCTATTACCGCGTTCGACACAACACTGTTCAAAACCAAATTCGCCTGCGAAGTAAAAGGTTTTGACGTCAATCAATATCTCGACCGTAAAGAATCCCGCAAACTGGACAAATATGCTCAGTTGGGCTTGATTGCGGCAGGTGAGGCTATCCGCGACGCCGGTCTTGATGGCGAAGGCATCAACAAAGACCGTGTCGGAGTAATATTTTCCTCCGGTATCGGAGGACTGAATACTATGGATCAGGAAGTCGGATATTATTGCCAGAATCCTGAAAAAGGACCGAAGTTCAATCCATTCTTTATACCGAAACTTATTGCCGACATTGCAGCCGGACATATTTCCATAACATACGGCTACAGAGGACCAAACTTCGGTACGGTTTCCGCCTGTGCGTCATCTACCAACGGCGCTATCTGCGCATTTGATTATATCCGCATGGGAAAAGCCGATGCAATAGTAACAGGTGGCAGTGAAGCGCCTATCACGCCGACAGGTGTCGGAGGATTCAACTCAATGAACGCCCTCTCAACCCGTAACGATTCCCCGCAAACCGCGTCACGACCATTTAGCGCCAGCCGCGACGGGTTCGTAATGGGAGAAGGCGCCGTCTGCCTGATATTTGAAGAACTTGAGCACGCTCTTGCACGCGGAGCAAAGATATACGCAGAGGTTATCGGCGGCGGCGCTTCAGGCGACGCATACCATCTTACCTCTTCCCACCCCGAAGGATTGGGTGCTATCCTTGTGATGAAAAATGCGCTGCAAGATGCAGGCATCCGTCCTGAAGACGTTGATTATATCAATGTACACGGGACATCTACGCCGGTGGGAGATCCATCGGAGGTAAAAGCAATCCTGAAAGTCTTCGGTGATCACACGTACAGTATGAATGTCAGTTCTACCAAGTCTATGACAGGACACATGCTCGGCGCCGCCGGTGCAATGGAAGCGATGGTCTGTGCACTTGCAGTGCAGAACGGGATCATACCGCCTACCATCAACTACGAAGAAGGCGACAACGACCCGGATATTGACTACCGAATCAACTTCACGTTCAATAAGGCACAAAAGCGTGATATAAAGATAGCCCTGTCCAACACTTTCGGGTTTGGAGGGCACAATGCCTGCATCATAGTAAAGAAGTTTGAAGGATAAGCCGTCACAATCAAAAGAATACGGAACATGACCGCATACCTTCCTTTAAGATTAAGACTCTTTTTCAATTCAAAAAAAGAGTCTTTTTTTGCTTTGAGGAGAATACTCGGTTTTTTCCCTAAGAATATTGAATATTACGAGAAGGCGCTACGTCACAGGTCAACCAATCAGAACATAAAGATTGGAGAGCGGCAGAGCAACGAGCGGCTTGAGTTTCTGGGAGATGCTGTTTTGAACGTAATCATTTCCGATATTGTTTTTAAGAGATATGACGACGGTAATGAAGGTTTTCTGACCCAGATACGCTCGAAGATAGTTGCCAGAGAAACGCTTGATCGCATCGCTGTAGATCTTGGTATTGTTGAGTTGCTCGTTTTGTCTCCGCATTTGAAGATGCAAACCAAAAAGAATCACGTATCGGGCAATGCGCTCGAAGCCTTTATCGGTGCTATCTATCTTGATCGCGGTTATCGCAAGACCAAGCGTTTCATAGAAAAGAAGATTCTTAAAACATGCGTGAATATTGACGAACTTGCCGAGAATGACCTCAATTATAAGTCGCAGATACTTGAATGGGCGCAGAAGAATCGCGTCGAGATAAAATATGAATTGCTGGATCGCGTTACTGATGAGTGGCATAACCACATATTTTACAGCCTGATATTTCTTGATGGCGCTCCTTCCGGTAAAGGCTCCGGTTTTTCCAAGAAGCAGTCAGAGCAGGAAGCAGCAAAGGAGGCAATGAAGAAGGTAAATGCATTGCAGGCTCAATAAGAAGCAATAATACGCCGGACTGTCATTTGGAAGAACAAGTCTCTCAACCATTGATTATTTATAAATTCAGTGTAATAGAATACTGTTACGCATCAAAGGCAAATGGATTTAAAAGTTAAATATAATTAAAAGTGCATTTCTCAGCATAATTTGTTGATATTTCAAAAAAAGTACGTATCTTTGCCGCCAATATGAAGACAAAAGTCATATACAGTATCATAAGGAGGATGCCGAATACGGAAAAGTACTTTACAACGTCAGGCATTGTCAGTTCTAAATCAGAGCAGGATTTGGATATGTCAAATATTTTGTTAACACACAATCGCACCTATTCATACATTATATACGCGCTCGCGTACGTAAGCGAGAGACGCCATATCTATATAATACACAATACTGTTTCACATCTTTTTCCAGAGGAAGTAAGAGCGAAACTTTTTACGAATTATCGCCGGAAAACCGTCGAGTGTCACTCAATACCCTGTCCGAACCCTCGCTGGGGCTTGCGGGAAAATTCAACAATAAAAATAATCTTTAAAATATAGAATAATGAACCATCTTATTATTAAACTTGATTTTCCGCATCTTCGTAATGAAACTCATGTAGAGTTGAACGAGAATGTGAAGCGTGTTATTGCAAAGAATAACCCGGAATCGCTCGGGATTTTCCCTCAGTACGTAGTGTATAAATCTGCGTTGGAAGAGGAAGTTTCCGTGCTCGATATTATCCTCAAAAGTGAATACACGGAAGAAATAC
>JAISYU010000051.1 GCA_031269685.1 Dysgonamonadaceae bacterium
AACGGTCTGATTCAGACCGCAAAAGTAAATTCAAATCGTTGCGCTCCAAAATTCGTTGCAACAAACTGAATATCAATTATTTCAAAGAAATTATGTGATTTTTTAGTGGACACTAATGATAACAATTTTTAAATTAATTCTTATGAAGACAAAATTAACTTTATCAAGTTTATTATTATCATTCTTGGTTCTATCAGGAACGATTAATGCACAAAAAATTGAAGAACGGAATTTTTATAAAAATAATTCCGAATTAGGCGGTGAAATTACTATCGAAAATTCTGTTAATACAATAATTGATAATGAAAGTCACACTTACTTTAATATTGAATCACCTTCTGCCGGTGATTACTTTATCAATTTTTGGTTGATGCCGGTAAAACATAAAGATAACACTTATTCAACGTATAGGGTATTAGTCAATGGGATTTTCGCCGGAAATATAGTACCTCAAAAGGGCAATTGGCAGGCTATTGGTTTGAACAATAAGAGAATTATTAAACTGAATAGAGGTAATAATACGATTTCTGTCGTGGCTCAAATGCCGGAACTCCCATCAGTCGAGTTTGTGAGATTATCCAAGACTATGTCAAGGGCATCAATCTCATCAGAAGAAGAGAGATATAATGACTATATTGAAAGAGCAAAGGCATCTGCTGACAAAAGCAATAATTCTGGCGTAAAAGCTACAAGCATGTCTTTATATGGGGATACGCTAAGTGATTTAGGTCTAATGAGTTCTGTCGCATCTGCTTGGTATGGGGCTCCTATTGCTTACACTTTTTGGGTAAAAGTAATGTTTTATCAAGGTCAGGAGATCTTTGTAACATCTGCAAGTAAAAACGATCATTTTATAGAGTTCTTCAATGCTGATATTCTTCAATTTTTGTCTTGGATACATAGATCTGAATATGCAGTAAATGGTGGAAAGAATTATATAGCAACTGTTAGGGCAATAATACCACAAGATGGTTATTACTACGTAAGAGCAAGAACTTACAAAAATTGCTCAAGTAGTGTTGCCGACATCAATATAAATGGTACTCATTATTACGAAAATGCTCCACTTTATACATGTGGCGTATTAAAGCAACAAGGCGGAAATAATAACTATTATGCTACATATACTAAGAATACGAATACAGATCTATTTATGTTTATAGAGGGCACTGCCGGAAGAATTGTTGCATATAATGATGACGTAAAAACGTCTGATTATGCTTATGCATCACCATATGGGGTTTCCGGATTAAATTCATTTATTAGAGAAAATTATTCTATGCCTGCTTGCGCTGTTTTAGTGACAACGTATAGTTCTACTCGTAGTGGAACTTGTGACATATATGCAGGTGCATCAACATCACAGACAAGATCATTGGCTTTAGATGAACCAATGGCGCCAGTAAGTATGGCATTAAATGCTCAGGCAGATACGAGAAGTGCTACATCGAATGAGCAAATAGAAGTCTTACCAACAAGAGTTTATCCTAGTCCTGCAAAGCTCAATTCTAATATAAATATAAGTTCAGGAGAAATGATAAAAAATATTGAGATATATAGCTTATCCGGTCAAAGACTGAACAGTGTTGTAGTTAATGCAAATCAAGTTAGTTTGTCTCTTTCCGATATAAATATCTCGCAAACAGGAATGTATATCTTAAGAATAAAAACTGTTTCAGGTGTTAGTACAGAAAAAGTGATGGTAAATTAATTCTTAAAGAACGAAACATTATTGACTCAACTTAACGAGTTCGTTTATATAAAGGGTGTGTCAAATGACCACCTTTTTTTCGTTTGAAAAAGGGCTTTACAAATAAACACATTGAATTATTAGAAGAAAAAATTATGACTACTATGCAAGCATGATCCCTCTGATCATTCAAGATTCCCCGCTTTATAGCCCCTTAGCATTGGTCATTATCAGAGAGTTAATAAGTTTTTTTATTATCGCATGTATTAACCCCTGTACTATATAAGTTATCAGCTCCTAAGATACAGTAAGATAATTAAGACATATTATTATCTGCATAAATTTCATGACGAAAAACAGGTGATAAACGAGGGAACAAATGTTCTGATACGCGACAGACCTGGAGTGAAGATGCCGCATATTACAGCGACAGGCGCCGAATTGCTCGAAAAACTCCGTCAGAAACGGCGAATTGAACTTGCAATAGAGGGTCACCGTTATTTTGACCTCCGTCGATGGCTGATTGCCGAAGAATACAAAAACAAAACGGCTACGGGCGTGCAGGTTATCAAAAACGATGACGGTTCGTTTACGTACAATCCGATTGTGATACTTGAACGTCATTTCAGTCAGCAGCATTACTGGCTGTCGATTCTGCGTAATGAAATTACCAAAGCGGCGGTACATTAAAACAAAATCCATATTACAACTAATAGAATGCAACAATCTAATTGCAAAAATATTACCTTTACATTTGATTTCTAATAAATAACTGTCATGAAAACAATCAGGATATTTTGCTTTTTGATTTTTGTAGCTTTTTTACTGATTTCCTGTGGAAAGCAGCAAACGGCGGTATCATCATCCGCCGCGTCGCGTATTGTAAATATTATCAATTTCATCCGGCAACTGGAGCCGCGCACCGAAGACCCCGGCATGATGCAGGATGAACTTTACGAAACGGTGGTTGAACAGGTAAGGCAGCTGAAACGTCATGGTTTACCCGGAACGTTCCTGTTGCAGTACGATGCTTTGCTTAATCCAAAGTATCAGGAACTGCTGAAGAACGAACCGGCATCCGGCTTTGAAGTCGGCGCATGGTGGGAGATTACGCAGCCCCATGTCGAAGCGGCCGGAATGAAATGGCGCGGACGTTTCCCCTGGGACTGGCACGCCGATGTGGGTTTTGCTACGGGGTACACGCCCACCGAACGCGAGAAATTAGTGGATGAGTATATGGAAAAATTCAAATCCATCTTTGGGAAATATCCCGCTTCGGTAGGTTCGTGGTTTATCGACGCCCATACGCTGGGCTATATGTACGACAAATACCGGATTGTCGCCTCGTGCAACTGTAAAGACCAGGTCGGCACCGACGGATACACGCTTTGGGGCGGCTACTGGAATCAGGCATATTACCCCAGCCGTAAAAACGCCTACATGCCTGCTCAAACCGAATCGGGACAGATACCCGTTCCGATTTTCCGCATGTTGGGCAGCGACCCAATCTATCAGTATGATACGAACCTCGGTTCTAAAAGTCAGGGCGTTATCTCGCTTGAACCTGTGTACGAAAATGGCGGCGGTAACCGTAAGTGGGTAGAATGGTTCTTCCATTCCATATTCGACGAGCCTTGTCTTGCGTTCAACTACTTGCAGGCGGGTCAGGAAAACTCGTTCACTTGGGCGCAGATGCAAAAGGGACTGGAAATACAAATCCCGATACTTGATTCGTTGTACAAACAGGGCAAGATACGTGTCGAAACGCTGGAAACGTCGGGGCGATGGTTTCGCGAAAAATATCCGGTAACGCCTCCTACTGCCGTCACCGCGCTCACCGATTACCGGAATCAGGGCAACAAAACGGTCTGGTACAACAGTCGTTTTTATCGTGTTAACTTGATGTGGGAAGGCGCGTCGTTCCGTTTCCGCGACATCCACCTGTTCGACGAGCGTATGGAATCGGATTATCTGACTAAAGCGGGAACATCGACGCAGTGTATTTACACGACATTGCCTGTGGTTGACGGTTATATGTGGAGTTCGAGGGATAAAACGGCAGGGTTGTACCTGACCGACAGGGACGGAAATCATCCGGCAGTGAATGAGCCGCTTGTTTCCGAACTGCCGGATAATGTGTTGCAGGTAGAGTTTTCGACCGCCTCAAAACAGATATTCAGGATAGTTTTCTACGAAGACCGTTTTGAAATGGTTTGTACAAAGGGCGCTGCGGACTGGTTACTGGAACTTGAAACGGCGTCGGACACCGAACTTCCGTTCCGGTCTGTCGAAAGCAATCGGATTGAGGCTTCGTGGAACGGTTTTGACTACAGCGTGATATTCGAAAAAGGCGATGTGGAAAAAGCAGATAACAGCCTGTTCCGCATCAAACCGAATAAAGGTAAAATAGTGGTAAAAGGAATGAATAAATATT
>JAISYU010000004.1 GCA_031269685.1 Dysgonamonadaceae bacterium
AGTGGAATATCGTGCAAATTGTATTTTGTCAACAAAAACCGCTGTAAATGTTTTTTGGTATTGACGTATTGCAAGTAACTCGCTTTGGCTCTGTCGATACCGACACGAGAATGAAATTCCTGCATAATTTCCTCAAACAAAGACAGCAAGGTTTTATGCGTTGAAGCAATCCCTTGAAAAGCATTTTTGACTTCCGTTGCCGAAACCGTCCCTGTGCGTTTCAGAATTTCATCGTAGTGTTTGTAAATCAAAGTGTTGATTTTATTCAACGCCTTGTTCAACTCTGTCGCAGCGTGGCTCTTGCCGACAGCCCTGCCCGCTTTCACGTTCCACAGCCGTTCCTCTACTTTCAGTTTTGAACCGAACTGTGCGATGGACTTTCCGATGATAATTTTTCCAACGATTGGATAAATTTCTTCTTTTTTTGTTCCTTTTCGTTCTCTTTTGAGGTAGAACGACACCTTCAAATCTGTTGTCATAGACTCACAATTTTAGTTTGTAAAATTACTCTAAAAGTGAGTTAAATGAACAACGTAAAACTATGACAAACAGTGCAGTACGACGACAAGCAACGTCATCGTTTTTCTGCATTTTGCGCCCTTCGGAATGGGTAACAATTTAGCAACGTATCTAATGCTGCGTTCCGCCGAAAATTGATTTTTCGATATGGACAGCAAAAGCCAAATAAAGCCAAACCTGCTATTTCTATTGAATTACCGTAAAGTGCTTTTTACTGCGTTGGAGATGGGTATTTTGCAAAGATAGGGAAAAATAACACATAATGTATAATGATTAACTAAAAGCCTGACATGCGCTCAACCATAAGATGGTGTCTCATGCTGGTGTGCAGCGTCTCTGCACGCCAGCGTATGTTATCTCTATACGCGGCGTGCGTTTTCTCATAAAGAAAGGGCTGTCCATTATTGAACAGCCCTTTCGGATTTTAAGTTATTTCCCGACAAGCAGAGTTATTTCTTCCTCCACAGCCTTGTCATGTCTTCCAGCGTTTTACCCTTAGTCTCAGGTACATATTTCCATACAAACAGCGCCGCAAGTAAACACATCAGCCCGTAGATGCCGTAGGCTACTATCGGGTTGAAAGCATACAACGGCGGGAACGTGGAGGATACGAGAAAGTTGAATACCCACTGGGCGGCTACCGCTATCGCTATCGCCTTGCCGCGAATGGTGTTAGGGAAGATTTCGGAAATCAATACCCAGCATATCGGTCCCCAGGACATCATAAAGAATGCTGCGTAAATCATTATCGAAATGACGGGAATAACGCCCTTTATGCCGGAATTTTCACATATCGCGGTCGCAAACGCCCCGACTGCCATGCCGATTGAGCCGATAATGAGTAACGGTCGACGACCAAACCTATCTACCGTGACGATCGCTATTACCGTGAAGATAATGTTAACAATGCCCATGATTACCGTAGAACTCATGCCGTTCGCTCCAGCTCCCTCAAACATCCTCGGTGCATAATACAATACCGCATTGATGCCTATTACCTGCTGGAAAACGGAAAGCATTATCCCAAGTATGACAACAAATATTCCGTAAGCAAACAGTTTCTCGGTTTTCTCCGTCAATGTCGCCTGAATGTCACTGAAGATCGCTTTTGCATTTGCTTTGCCGTTGATCTTCTCCAAAATAGACAGCGATTGCTCGTTCTGCCCAATCAAAGCCAGATAACGAGGCGTGCGGGGAACAAAGAACAGCAAAAACCCGAATATCGCCGCTACGTATGCTTCCGAGACAAACATCAACCGCCAGCCTTTCGTTATCGCAAACCGGAACGTTTCCATTGTCTGACCATCGGCGAAAATAAACTGCCCGTCTCTGATTACAGGATTTTCGTTGCCTCCGAGTATCAGAAAGTTAACAAAATATACAACAAGCATGCCGAAGATGATGGCAAACTGGTTGCACGATACCAGCGTCCCGCGAATGTTGGACGGGGCAATCTCGGCAATGTACATCGGTACAATCGCCGATGCAAGACCTACGCCTATGCCGCCGAGAATGCGGTAGAGATTGAAGGCGATCCACAGATTGAACGAAGGCGCGCCATAATCGAAGAAAAGAAACTCCGGATACCATGACCCAAGAGCCGAAAGAAAAAACAGTACCGACGCTATGCGCAACGAATCGCGACGCCCGAAAAGAGATGCCGCCCAGCCGGAAATAGCCCCGCCGATCACACAGCCGATCAATGCACTGCCGGAAGTAATCCCATGCAGTAACTTTGTGTACTCAAAATCACCGGCGCCAAGGAAAAAGCCTTCCATCCCTTTTTCCGCACCGGAAATTACTGCCGTGTCGTAGCCAAAGAGTAACCCTCCGAGGGTAGCGACCAGCGTGATGGGAATAAGATACGATAAATTGTAATTTTTATTCATGATGATTTGTTAATCGTTAAGTTTGATAAGAATATTCAGGTTGCAAAGGTAAGCATTTTTTTCGATACGCACGATTTTGGTTGAGAATTTGTTTGTTATATTAAGAAAATAATGAGTATCTTTACAGCCGTATTCAAACTATAATTAAACAGTATGAAAAAGGTAAACATCAAGCTATTAGTATTAGCAGTAACATTTGCTTTTAGCATTTGTGCGGCCGGACAGTTAAAAGCCGAAGATCCGCAAGTGTCAAGTCCGGCAATCGTAATTAACTACATTCCCCCGATCGGCGAAGGAGGCGTCGCTGAAGGCAGGGTCATCTGGAACGATCTTGGAAGTGTTAATGTGGAGCAATTTGCTGTCATCGCCATGCTTCGCTCCTCGTGGGGAAGCGATTACGTAAAACCCTACAACAACAACTATCTGAACGCCATCGACACGCAGGGCAATTTCTCAATTAACATCACGACCGGTGGAGAAAGCGATTTTACAATCACCAATGTCAGCTTTTACTTCGTACGGAAAGAGACTTTTGAAGGTATTGATGGAAGCGCCGTTAACGCCGGCTATATGGAAGGAAAATACATTGGGGAGTCGCTGACCGTCAACCGCGACGACTTCTGGGCGAACCGTCCGCAAGCGCCTGTGCCTGACATCCGTCCAGGGCTGGCTGACGCTGGGCAGTCAATCACCCTCTCATGCGGCGAAGGCGGCGGCATATTCTATACGGAAGACGGCAGCGATCCTGCTGTTTCGGCATCCGCAAAGGAGTATATTGAAGGCGTGACATCATTTACCGTTCCTGCCGTCGGATCGTTGCTCATAAAGGCTGTTACCCGCGCGTCAAACTCGTTCAGCAGTGTCGCATCGCTGGTTTGGCTTCCGCGCGAGCCTGTTTCTACCCCGTTCTGGGGACTTAATGTTTCGCTTGCGCTCAATGACGAATACTTCGGCTATAATTTTTCTGAGGAAAAGACACGTGAAAGGATGGAGCCGGTTGCACGGATCACGAAGTGGATTAGGACGTTCGGCACGCTTAATAATGGGCACCCGTATATCAATAAGATTGCCAAAGAAAATGGTTTACGGACCATGATCGGTGTATATGTTACCGGCAATGAGTCCGATAATAATGCGCAGATTGAGGGTTTACGGCAAATTCTCATAGCCGGACCGGCGCCGGACTTGATCGCGGTTGGCAACGAATGTAGTTTGTCGGGGGTTGCTCCGGCAACGCTTATCGCCTGCATTGACGCGGTTCGCGAAGTAGTAAAAAATGCCGGACTGGTCATACCTGTCGGGAGCGTTGACATCGCAAATATCTCTTGGAACCGCACTTTATTGGATCGCCTCGACTTTATCGGCGTCAATATTTATTGTGGAACCTGGGACGAGACGCCAGAAAATGAGATGGTTGACGCGCTTATCAAGACGTACGAGAGTCAGATTGCGGCATTTCCATCCAAATTCGTATTACTGACCGAGACAGGCACCCCTTATTCGGGTGGATCCTATATCGTCGGCAATGGCTATACCCAGACGCCTTCGCCGCAAAAGGCTGCCAATTACCTGAGCGGCTTTCTCGAATGGATAGCCCGCGATCGCGTCCCGTCATTCTTCTTTGAAGCGTATGATGAGCCTGTTAAATCGAGAAATGGCGGGCATCCCATCGAACAGTATTTCGGGCTGATGGACGGAAATCTCGAAATACATTCTTTTTACAGTGATATTATTACCGACATTTCGCCTGTGGTTTCTGTTGATTCTGCGCCATACCCTAATCCTGTTGCGGACAGTTTCCGTATTGACGGTATCGTTGCTCCGACAGAGGTAACGGTGACCGATCTTAGCGGCAACGCGGTATTAACGCTAACAGTTGACGCAGGAGAACCGGTTGCGGTTGGTCATCTTCAGGCTGGGGTATACCTGGTGCGCGTAAACGGCAAAACGGTCAAGGTGGTTAAGCGTTAAAAGTATCGCCCTGCCGTATAAAACAGAAGAGGTTGTCCCGTAAGGTTCAGCCTCTTCGAGTTTTATACCGGACGAGATTAAAAAATGTTTTAAAGGAAATCAATTTTTATTGATGCACAAGCATAGATCTGCCATTTTGTCGCTCCGAGCCCCGATTACCCAGCTCTGAGCTCCGATTTCCTAGCTCTGAGCCCCGATTACCCAGCTCCGAGCTCCGATTTCCTAGCTCTGAGCTCCGATTACCCAGCTCCGAGCTCCAATTTCCTAGCTCTGAGCCCCGATTACCCAGCTCCGAGCTCCGATTTCCTAGCTCTGAGCTCCGATTACCCAGCTCCGAGCTCCGATTTCCTAGCTCTGAGCTCCGATTTCCTAGCTCTGAGCTCCGATTACCCAGCTCCGAGCTCCGATTTCCTAGCTCTGAGCCCCGATTACCCAGCTCTGAGCTTGGAATTTCAAGTTATGAACGGGAAATTTCTCATTTTTACGCTTAACTTCGGGAAAAGTGGCTTTCAGGTTGTGGTATTTTTCCTTGTCGCCTTAAACAAAATAAATTATTTTACGGAAAAATGCCTAAACTTTTTCTATGTAAAGTTGCATGTTCTCGGATCTTACAACCTTAACCTCCTCGCCGGCTTCAATATATCCGATAATGGATACGGCGTCGTAAAGATCACCGTCTATCAGAACCCTGCCGGACGGGCGGAGAACGGTCGCCGCAACGCCAATCTTGCCTGCTAATGCCGCTTTCGCAGGATCGGCACTGTTTGCACTTTCCAAATCGGCAAGCAGCGCGACTTTCCTGAACAGTCCCCGCTCGCCTATCCTCATCGACATCCATAGACAAAGGATTATTGCCATCAATATTCCGGCGACAACGGTCAGCAGTGAGACAGATATGTCGGGAACAAGGACTTCATCGAATGTGAAGTAGTCGTTGTTCAATAATGCAAATATTAAACCGCCGAATATAAAGGTTATGCCGAGTATTCCCGAAATGCCGAAGCCGGGGAAGATGAAGATTTCAAGTATAATCAAAATAATCCCCGCAAGGAAAATAATGAGCTCCCAATTTTGTACAAGCCCGTCTATATATAAAGGCGTGAAATACAGGATCGCCGCAACGATCGCCGCCAATGACGGGAAACCGATGCCCGGCGTTTGCAACTCAAAATATATTCCCGCAACAATGATCATGATAAGGATCGCCTGGAACGCCGGATTCATAAGAAATCCTTTCAAAAGATCGGCTAACGAGGGACGGTACTCTTCAATGCGGTACCGATCGTAACCAAGGTCGCGGACAACATCTTCAACCGTTTCCGCTATGCCGTCACAGAACCCGTATCTTACGGCTTCCGAGGCGGTAAGCGTCAGAACTTTGCCCGAATCGCTGATGTTAGGTATGTAAATAGTCTCATCGACCATCGCTTCGGCTATCCGTGGGTCGCGAACCCATTGCTGTACCGAATCTTTTCCGTCGAAAATGGTTTTCTTGCCGTGAGACTCGGCTGTAGAACGGATGATTGAGCGCATATAAGACTGGTACTTATCGGGCATAGCCTCGCCGGATTGACCATTAACAACCGTCGCCGCCCCTATATTGGCGCCCCTCCTCATATATATCTTTTTGCAGGCTATGGCAATCAATGCCCCAGCCGATGCCGCGTTATTGTCAATGAAAACATATACGGGAATTTGATTATAAAGAATAGCCGAACGCATGGAATCGGCATCGACTACCGTACCCCCGTAAGTGTTAAGATGCAGCAAAACGGCTTCGGCTTTCTTGACCTTTGCTTCACGTAATCCTTTGTCTAAGCAAATTCGTGAAGTGGGATTGATGTCCGTCTTGATGTCTATCTTGTAAAGTAACGCATCGTCCGATTTTGCCGATTCCGAAAAGAAAAAACAAAATAATAACAGGACTATCGCCGGAAAAAATCTCTTTTTCATTGTGATATATTGTTGATTGTTCGCAAAGTTATATGATTTTTCCTTTTCCTACAACTCTTTCCTCATTCTTGCCGCCGGAATACCAAGCTGCTCGCGGTATTTCGCCACCGTCCGCCGCGCTATATCATATCCTTCGTCTCTTAGTTTTTGCAAAAGAATGTCGTCCGTTAACGGCGCTGATTTGTCCTCTTCCTCAACTATCTTACTCAGACAGGCTTGTATCTCGCGCATAGATTTCTCGCTTTCGTCGGTTCTTACGTATTTTGAAAAGAAAAACTTCAGAGAGTAGACGCCGAATGGAGTTTGTACGTATTTACTGTTGCTGACGCGGGATATAGTTGCGATGTTGTATTTACAGAGATTCGCTACATCTTTAAGAATCATCGGGCGCAAGTCAGATTCTTCACCCGAAAGGAAAAAATCACGCTGCAAACAGATGATCGCTTCCATCGTTGTCTGTAAAGTTATGTGCCGCTGCTTTACGGCATCAATAAACCAACGGGCAGCTTCTATTTTCTCGTTTACAAAAGCGAGCGCATCCCGTCGTTCCGATTCGGGTAATCTGGAAGAACGGGAATATTCATTGAGAATCTCTCTGTAATTATTGCTGATACGCAGATTGGGAATATTTTCAGGCATACTCAGAATCAGTTCGCCGTTCAGGTTTTCAACAAAGAAATCCGGGGTTATGTGAGCCATCTTCGTTTCCATATTACTTTCCCAGGCGTTGCCGGGACGGGGATTGAGAGAAGTTATTTCACGGATTACATCTTTCAGCCGCTCTTCGTCAATATTGAGGGTGCGGATAATTTTATCATATTGTTTCTTGGAGAATTCACTGAAACATTTTTCAAGCATCGTAATCGCGATTTGTCTCACCTGTGTTTCTTTTCTGCGGCGAAGTTGCAGCAGCAGACAGTTTTGCAGATTGACAGCGCCAATGCCGGCAGGGTCAATCTCCTGCACTATTTCAAGCACTTCCTGAATTTCATTCACCGATACATCTTCCCCGTACTGAATAGCGAGATCGTCGGAAACAGAAATCAGCGGATTGCGGATATAACCGTCATCATCTATGCAGCCTATCAGATAGTCGCCGATAATGAACTGCCGGTCGGTCAGTTTTTTGAGATGAAATTGAGAGAAGAGGTATTCCTGGAACGATTTACCTTCGGAATACGGTATTTCTTCTTTAGATTCCCTGCTTGAAGAATAGAATTGTTGCAGTTTATAGTCGGGAATATCATCCTCCGAACTGTAATCGCCAAGTTCTATGTCGGTTTGTTCCCCGTCGGTTGTAATTTCTTCTATTTCGTCTTCGGGAGCGTCTTCCAACGCGGGATTTTCTTCGAGTTCTTGACTGATACGCTCTTCAAGTTCGAGACCTGTCAGTTCCAACAGTTTTATTTGCTGGATTTGCAGCGGTGAGAGTTTCTGTTGCTGTTTTTGTGATAACTGTTGACGGAAACGGCTCATACCGGATTGCTGTTAATTGTCGGTGTTGGTGCTTGATGCCGTAACCCTGATTTTCAGATCATCTTTACCCGTTTTCAGTTTCACGCCCGAAAGCGCAAGGCTTGGCAAGGTTGCATAGTCTGTAGCGACCTGCGTATCATTAACCGTTGCGTATGTCCACGATGTTTGAACGGGAACCAGAAGCAGTTTAAGCGTATCCGTTTCCGGTTTATTGTCTATGAAATCTTGAACTACGTTGGCTATATTTTGGAAGTCATAAGAATATGTCGAAGTATTGAAGATTGTGGAAAAAGTAGTGGCGCCATCGGCAACTTTTTGTTCTTCAAAAAACTTCTGAAGCGAGTCTTGCCTGATAAGCAATAGTTTCGATAATTCGGTCGATGTATGCACAGATCCAGGGAAGGGCAGGGCATATTCCCATTCGCTTGGAGTATATGGGGTGAGCGAGAGGGAAACCGTACTGAACAGTTTATCTCCTACTCCCTGCATTATTTCTCCGACGGGGATACTTATTTCGGTATAAACGCCGGCGGGTGATTTGATGTAAGTTGCGGTATCATTGTTGTTGGTAAGAAATTCATCATTGGAGTTTTTGAACGAATTAACCTGAACAACTTCATTTGTCACCGCCAATGTTGCCCAACGATGAGAGGTCCCCGCCGTATAATAGATATGAATTTCAGTATTTATATTGTTGAGCATTGAACCGGTGCCGTAAGTACTTGCAATGTACAACCCTGGAAAGAATTTACGGAAGTCGTCGAGATTGGTGAAGATAGTGGAATCCTCTTTGTTTGTCGCTTTGTCAAAGAGTTTTTGCCCTATTTCCGTAGGAAGTTCGACATATAGATTATAATCATAGCCGACTGCTGCAAGCAGGCTGTCCGATACATCAAGATTACGGGCGGTGTATGCAAACTTTGTGAGTGGTTTTGTCATATCGGCAAATTCTGCCGGATTGACATCGGTATAATAGTGTCTTTCGAGGGCTTTATTAAGAGGATAAACGGTCAGTCCCATAGGAGCGAGTGAATCCCCGACGTATTTGTAGTGCATTGAAAGGTATACGGAATCAATTTTGCCGTTTTCCACGCTATCGACATCAATAAAGCCTAACGAAGGATAAAATTCACATGCGTACCCGGCATTAACAGAGCCGAAATCGGGATCGTAATAATTACCGAGCGAACCTTTTACGGTTTTTGCATAGACAGAATTGACGCGTATGGTTTTAGCCGTGATACCGATTGTAGCATCATATATACTGACATTATCCGTATCGGGTTTCACGCTGGTTCCGAGAGAGGAAAAGTCTTCACAGGCGAGGAACATGAAAACAATCGGCAGGCTGCATATAAACAGTTTAGTCTTCATATTAATTTAATATCATGAAAGTATTTGGTCATAAAATTCGTTGAAGGCATCAATATACGTATCTTCGGGCTGACAGGGCAGGAAGTGTAAATCTTCTTTTTGCCTGGCGTATTCGATTAATTCGGGATTAACGTTGCTGTTATTTACGATAACGCCGTCGGAGAAGTCGATTGCGAGCTTGCTTATGTTGAGGAAATCGGCTTTTTCTTTCACATCTTTGAGATCATTTTGCGTAACTCCGTCGATTTTCGCCTTTTTAGCAAAGATATCGCTGTAAGGTTTTATGAAATCGTCATTGTATAGCGAATAGACAATCTTTGTGTATTTGTAGCACGGGTCGTTTTTGAAATGTTTTTTGATATAAACGGGAGCCAGGGCGCTAATTACGCCGTGGCAATGGATAATATCCGGTATCCACCGCAATTTTTTGACGGTTTCCAGGACTCCGCGCACGTAGAAGATGCTTCTTTCGTCATTATCTTCAAATTCTTCGCCGTCAGCGTTATTCATAATGAATTTACGTTGAAAGTAATCATCATTGTCGATGAAATAAATCTGCATTCTGGCAGGTTGAATTGAGGCGACTTTAAGGATAAGTTGATGATCGGTATCATTAATAATGATATTTAGTCCTGAAAGGCGGATAACTTCATGCAATTGGTTCCGTCGTTCACTGACATTGCCGTATCTTGGCATAAAGGCGCGGACTTCTTTTCCCCGGTCCAGGATTCCCTGTAACAAATCGCGTGCTATTAGCGATCTTTCGGTATCGGGTAGATATGGCGCGATCTCGGTAGCAATAAATAAAACTTTTTTCTGAGACATTATATAGATGTTTCGGTAATTATTTTTAATTTGACTGCAAAGGTACAAAAAAAACCAACATAAAAAACTAAATTCCCTGTAAACGGTTACGGTTTCACATTTTTTAATTAGTTTTGCAGGCATTTACACAGATTTCACACAATGATTATCATCTACCACCCTTCGGGAAATACGGCACGGTTAATGTATATTGCGGAGCACATTTTCGGCAGTCTTTCGGGCGTTGCGGTCAGCATAACCTCCGACATAAAATATTTCAAGCGTCATACTGGTGCGGCTGTCAATTATTCTACCGAGCCTTTAGACCACGGTATATGGATAATACCTGACGGATTATTGTCGGAAACCGGTCATCATAACATCGGTGAATTGCATGTCAGCAGGTGGCGAAACCTTCCTGCGCCCTTCTTCAGCGGCAAAGGCGACATACCTTTCGATATTTTCGCCGCCGCCTTTTATTTGCTCACTTCATACGAGGAATACAACTCTCCGTACCTTGATGAACACGGGCGTTTCGACCATTTAGTTTCCCTTGCCTTCAGGTATAACTTCCTTGATACGCCTGTTGTCGACCGTTGGGCGCTTATTTTAAGGGATATATTGAAAGAAAAGTATCCCTCCTTTGAATATACTCCCCGCCAATACAGGCATATCAGCACCTTCGACATTGACCACCCATACCTTTACCGTTATAAGGGAGTATTGAAAAATACTTATGGAATCTTTCGGGACATCCTTGCCGGAGACTGGGACAAAATCACTGAGCGGCTGCGTGTAATCTTCCGCATCGGGGAAGATCCCTGTTTTGAGGTTATAAAATGGATTGAGGACCTGTTTGCCAACGCCGGCGAGCGGTATATTCTTTTCGCCCTCTTCGGAAAACGTGGCAAGCGCGGGCTTTCTACCATATATCCCGCCGCCGAATGGCACAGGCTTCTCCCTAATCTCATACATGCCGATACAGGACTGCATCCCTCTTACGAAACATACAACAGCATCGAAGAACTTTACAAAGAGAAATCTTTCATGGAAAAGGTTGTACGCCGAAACATCCAACTGCTCCGCCGTCATTTCCTGCGTTACACCTGTCCACGCTCATTCCGCGAGGCATTGAACGCCGGCTTCACCGATGATTACACTCTTGCCTTTGCCGGCGCTCCGGGCTTTCGTTCCGGTACCTGCGTCCCCTACAATTTCTACGACGTGGAAAGGGATACCGTCACCGAATTGCGTATCCATCCGACAATCGTCATGGATACCACCTTGAAGTTCCATTTAAAAATGACTGCTGAGGAAGCATCCGATGAAATCACCCGCTTATCCGATGAGTGCCGCGCTGTTGGCGGCGACTTCACCTGCCTCTGGCACAACTCCAACCTTACCGATTCCTGGAAAAACGTATTTATCAAGACGCTTAACCGGTGAATTATCAGTGAAAAGTGAAGAACTAAGATAGATACGCTTAATCTTGGTTCGGTTACGGACATTAGAGACTTTAAGGACGTTAAGGTCTTTAAAGACTTTAAAGTCATTAAGGACGGAAACGATGTTATTTTCCTAGGTATCGCTGTTATTTTGCATGGTATCGCTGTTATTTTGCATGGTATCGCTGTTATTTTGCAGGGTATCGCTGTTATTTTGCAGGGTATCGCTGTTATTTTGCAGTGTCTCGATGTTATTTTGCAGGGTATCGCTGTTATTTTGCAGGGTATCGCTGTTATCTTACAGGGTATCGCTGTTATTTTGCATGGTATCGCTGTTATCTTGCAGGGTATCGCTGTTATTTTACACGGTATCGCTGTTATTTTCCACGGTATCGCTGTTATCTTGCAGGGTATCGCTGTTATCTTGCAGGGTATCGCTGTTATCTTGCAGGGTATCGCTGTTATTTTGCAGGGTATCGCTGTTATTTTGCAGGGTATCGCTGTTATCTTGCAGGGTATCGCTGTTATTTTGCACGGTATCGCTGTTATTTTACACGGTATCGCTGTTATTTTCGTTAAGGACGTTAAGGACTTTAAGGGCTTTAAAGACTTTAAGGAAGGGGGCGGGATTTTTTTACCCCCAATCGCTGCGCTTCATTGGGGGTTATTTATATTCAACCCTGCGGGTTGTTATAATTGGCGAGGTGGTGGGGTTTTTTCTTTTAAGGACGTTAAGGACGTTAAAGTCTTTAAAGACATTAACGCAAAAAGGATTTTTTGATTACCTTTGTACTCAAATTTTAATAACAATATGAAAGTTACTCTCAAATCCATCTTCTTTAATATCTATGCGAAAAACCTGATTATCGCCGCAGTACTCTTTATTATACTCTGTTTCGCGGCGCTAAAATGGCTCGACGACTATACGCAACACGGTGACAGCGTGGAAATTCCTGACGTAAAAGGTTTAACCGTCGAACTCGCAGAACCTGTCTTCGCAGGCAGAAATCTTGTCTATCAGGTCATAGATTCTGCCTTCCATAAGAACTTTCCTCCAGGGGGAATCATCGAAACTATACCCTCAGCCGGCGCAAAAGTCAAAAAAGGCAGGACAATTTTCTTGAGAATCAATTCCAAAGATGCACAACTGACATCAATTCCCGACGTCGAAGGCTCTTCTCAACGCCAAGCCCTGGCAATTCTACATTCACTCGGCTTTGAAAAAATAACGGTCGGCTTAGTACCCGGACAATTCCGCGATTTAGTCGTAGGAATCGAGATTGACGGTCGGAAAATCCAATCCGGTGAAAAAGCGCCGCTCGATATTCCAATTACACTATTAGTAAGTTCTGGACTCGGCGAACCCGACATCATCGGCATAATTAATGATACCGTCGTAAACACAGAACATGGCGAAGGCGAGAACTGGTATTAAATTGACCGCAAAATAAAAATGTTAAAACGAAAACATTTTTCCCTTAAGATTGTTCTTATTCCTGAAAAGAATATCCATCTTCTACTACAGTTATGAATTATTTAACTTTTCTTTTCCGTTACTGCCGCTAAATATATTGGCGGCAGTAATTTTGTTTATGAAAGGTTTTTTAGCAGAATTGTATTTCTTATAAAGAAAAACATTATCTTTGTCCCCGTTTTTCAAAGTAATTGTTTTTATGTCGGAAGAAATAAAAGTCAAGGAGAAAGAAAGTGTTGTCGTCAGGTTTTCAGGCGATTCAGGCGATGGTATGCAATTAGTCGGTACAATGTTTTCCAATCTCTCCGCAGAACTTGGTAACGAGATTATAACTTTTCCCGATTTCCCTGCCGAAATTCGCGCCCCACACGGAACACTGAGTGGTGTTTCAGGGTTTCAAATGCACGTGGGCAGTAAAAATGTCCTTACCCCGGGCGACAAGGCGGATGTGCTGGTGGCAATGAATCCTGCGGCGCTAAAAGTAAATGCCCAGTTCCTTAAACCTGATTCGGTAGTCATCATTGACAGCGATTCATTCCTCAAAGCAGACCTCGAAAAGGCGGATTTTAAGACAGATAACCCATTCAAAGAACTTGGGCTTAATGCTGTACAAACAGTAGCGGCGCCAATTACCCAGATATGCAAGGATTGCCTCGAAGGTTTGGTGGATAATAAGCAGGCGTTCAAAAGTCGTAACATTTTTTCGCTCGGATTAGTCTGCTGGCTTTTCAATCGCCCGTTGCATATCGTAGAAAAACTGCTCACCGGCAAATTCAAGGATAAACCCGACATCTTGCAGGCAAACCTCCTTGTATTGCAGGCAGGATATAACTACGGACATAATATACACGCTTCGGTTTCCACATATCGCATTGATACCGTTGCGCACAAAAAAGGATTTTATACGGATGTCAACGGGAATAAGGCGACTGTCTATGGGCTAATTGCCGCTTCCGAGAGATCCGGTCTGCCGCTCTTTTTGGGTTCTTATCCTATCACGCCGGCAACTGATATAATGCAGGAACTTGCCGCCCGTAAGGAATTAGGGATTAAAGTGATGCAAACCGAAGACGAGATAGCGGGGATATGTACTGCAATTGGAGCCTCGTTTGCCGGGAATCTTGCGGCGACAAGTACCTCAGGTCCCGGGCTGGCATTGAAAAGCGAAGCAATCGGACTGGCGGTGATGGCTGAGATCCCGCTTGTGGTGATTGATGTGCAGCGTTCGGGTCCTTCTACCGGAATGCCTACTAAGAGTGAACAGACAGATCTTTTCCAGGCTCTTTACGGGCGTAATGGTGAAAGTCCGACGGTAGTTATCTCGGCTATTTCCCCGACGGATTGTTTTGATGCTGCTTTTTGGGCGTCGAAAATTGCGCTTGAACATCTTACGCCTGTTGTTTTGTTGACTGACGGCTATATTGCTAATGGTTCTTCTGCGTGGAGGATTCCTGATTTGGAGGAATATCCCGGAATAACTCCGCCGTTTGTTACTTCGGATCAGAAAGAAAACTGGACTCCGTACATGAGGAATCCTGAAAACGATGTTCGTTATTGGGCTATACCGGGCATGGAAGGTTTTACCCATCGTATCGGTGGACTTGAGAAGAACTATAATACGGGAGCCATCAGTACCGATGCCGCTAATCATCAGAAGATGATAGAAATGAGGCAATCGAAAATCAATAAGATAGCGCATTATATTCCTCGTCAGGAAGTGTTGGGCGATACTGATGCCGACACTCTTGTTGTTGGTTGGGGGGGAACTTTCGGGCATCTTTATGAGGCTGTAGAAACTGTTCGCGGTGGAGGAAAGAAGCTTGCGTTTGCTCATTTCCGTTTTATCAATCCGCTACCGGAAAATGCGGAGGAGATACTTTTGGGATATAAGAAGGTGATTGTTATTGAGCAAAACAGGGGTCAGTTTGCCGGATTTCTGCGTACAAAGATAAGCGGATTTAATCCGTATCAGTTTAACCGTGTGAAGGGGCAGCCATTTGTTGTTTCGCGGCTTGTAGAGGAAATATCAGCGCTTGTCCTGAGATGAGAGGCAATATAAATGACAAAAGGAATTAATTATTTATAGAATTTATGGAAAATATCAATTGGTCGGATTTGACATTTGGTTATATAAAAACCGATTATAACATCCGCAGTTATTACAGGGATGGTCAGTGGAGTGAATTGGAGGTATCCGATTCGGAGAATATTAACCTGCATATTGCGGCTACCTGTCTGCATTATGGTCAGGAGGCTTTTGAGGGATTGAAGACCTTTAGGGGTCGTGACGGTAAGGTTCGCATTTTTCGTATGAGGGACAATGCATTACGGATGCAGGCTTCTTCGCGAGGGATATTGATGGCGGAAATTCCTGTTGAGTTGTTTGAGGGGGCTGTTGTGGAGGCTGTTTCCCGCAATCTTCGTTTTGTGCCGCCTTATGAGAGTGGTGCATCGCTTTATGTACGTCCGTTGTTGATAGGGACGTCGTCGCAAGTTGGCGTCAATCCGTCGAAGGAGTATTTGTTTATCGTGTTTGTTACGCCGGTAGGACCTTATTTTAAGACGGGGTTTAAGCCAACTCCATACGCTATTTTGCGAGGATATGACAGGGCGGCGCCACATGGGACGGGGACTATTAAGGTTGGCGGAAATTACGCTGCGAGCCTTGTTGCCGGAGATATTGCGCACCGGAAGGGTTATTCGGCGGTGCTTTATCTTGATTCCAAGGAAAAGAAATACATTGACGAATGTGGTCCTGCGAATTTTTTCGGGATAAAGGACAATACCTATATCACTCCCGAATCCGGATCCATCCTGCCTTCCATTACCAACAAGAGCCTTATGACTCTTGCGGAAGAGATTGGGATGAGAGTAGAGCGGAGACCGGTACCGGTTTCCGAGCTTGCTACTTTCGAGGAGGCAGGTGCATGTGGTACTGCGGCGGTTATCAGTCCCGTTTCGCGTATTGACGATTTGGACGAGAATAAGTCTTATATCTTCTCGAAAGACGGCGCTCCAGGCAGGTTAAGTGAGCGCCTGTATAACAAGCTTCGCGCCATCCAGTACGGCGATGAGGAGGACCGTTACGGCTGGGTAACCGTATTGTAGAAATTAGCATATATAATTTTATAAGAATAAAACAATGAGAAAACTTTTTATTACAGTTTACATCTTCTTTGCGGGCGTTTCATTCGCCTTTAGCGACACAATTGAGGGCGGGCAGGTTGTGGATACTTTCCTGTTCACCGCAGTAAAAGAGATCCCTATTACATCGGTCAAGAACCAGTCGAGTAGCGGCACCTGCTGGTGTTTTTCCGGTCTTGGGATGATTGAAAGTGAGCTCCTTCGTATTGGGAGGGGTGAGTTTGACCTTTCCGAAATGTTTGTTGTGCATAAAAACTACTCGGATAAGGCGCGCAAGTACGTCCGGATGCACGGCGAGACTAATTTTTCTCCTGGCGGATCATTTGCCGACGTTCTTGACTGCATACGTGACTACGGCATTGTGCCTGAAGAGGTAAAGGATGGGCTTAATTACGGGGATACAATTCATCGCCACGGAGAGTTGGATAACCTCACGAAGTCATACGTCAGCGCTCTGGTAAAGGCAAACAGGCTGACTACCGCGTGGTATGAGGGATATTCAGGTATCTTGGACGCGTATCTCGGTGTATGTCCCGATACCTTTACTTTCGGCGGCAGGACATTCACTCCCAAATCGTTTGCTGAATCTCTCGGCATCAACATTGACGACTACATTTCGATAACTTCGTTCACGCATCATCCTTTTTACACACAGTTCCCGATAGAAGTGCAGGATAATTGGCGCTGGTCGCAGTCTTATAACCTGCCGCTGGAAGAGATGATGGAAATAATTGACAGTGCGATAGATAAAGGCTATACCGTAGCGTGGGCGTCTGACGTCAGCGAAGCGGGATTCCGCACTGGGGTGGCGGTAATTCCCGATGTAAATGCGGAAGCCGGACCGGGATCCGACCAGGCGCACTGGCTCAACCTGTCGAAGGAAGAGCGGGAGGATAAGGTAAAGAAACTCAGCGGACCGGTTCCCGAAAAGAGCATCACACAGGAACTGCGCCAGGAAGCGTTTGACAATTTTGAGACGACCGATGACCATGGAATGTTGCTCTACGGGAAGGCTAAGGATCAGAACGGCACGCTTTATTACCTTGTCAAGAACTCGTGGGGGACGAATAACAAATACAACGGGATATGGTACGCATCGGTTCCCTTTGTTGCATACAAGACTACAAACATTGTCGTCCACAGGGATGCGATTCCGAAAGCAATAAGGCAGAAACTCAAACTCGGCAACTGAATCGCGTTAATAATCAACCGCCACAGTGAAATGTTACCGGTATGCGAAGTACTTGCTTTACCTGGTACTGTTCCTGTCACCACAAATACAGGCTGAAGCCCGGAAAGCATACTCGAAGGCAGACAGCATAATGCTGAAATTCTTTGGGAACAGTGATTATTTCAGCAACTTTGTCGATGGTTATCATGCTACCGTATACGTCAAGGGCATGCATGAGACTGTAAAGAAAAACTTCCTTTATCCTTTTGCCCCGTCATATCTTTACATGGACAGGGATATGTTTGCCGAGGCGCTGCTATCGGTTCACTATCGCGCTCCTTCTTACCATTCGGGCAAGGTTACGGTTGTCAGCAATTCGTTTGCAAACGTATCCGACATAGAGGACAGGGTTATGCAGTTTTTGCAGGTTAATATATACCGTCCAGACGTCATCAACGACGAGGTACGGCTGCCGGAGCGTGACGGTGCGTTCCGCTATTACCGGTTCGAGTATCTCGGCAAACTGGATACCCTTGGATATTCCGTACACCGGATAGGTGTTCATCCGAAGACGCGCAGCGAGCAGCTTGTTTCGGGAACGTATTACATCATTGACGGGATATGGAATCTCATCAGGGTAGAGATGCGCGGCAGGCGTGAGTTCTCTAAATTCCTATCGGTGATGAATTATGCGCCTTCCGGCGGCAGTTTCCCGTTACTGTCTACCGTCGATCTGTCTTTCGAGACCTCTATTGCGGGCAACATTACTGCGAACCGCTACCACGCTTCATTCACGTATGAATCAATATTATCATCGGAGCCGCAATGGGAAAAGAAACCGACTTACGACCTGAGCCGTTACTTTGGGAAGGCGCCGGATTCGCTTGCTGTTGTGGATGATGACCGCTTTTGGGCATACGTCAGACCTGTACCGCTGACAGCCGAAGAGACCGCTGCCGTCGAACTGTACGACAGTCAGAGTGTTAAACATAAGCGGGGTATCCTGTATACTTTTAATAATATTTCGAAAGGTATCTTTGCACCCGTACGGTTTCGTCACCGAGGTACGCAGATGAGTTACTCCGGTTTGGCGAATCCGCTGGAAATATCATTCATGAAGACCGAAGGTCTTGGTTATCGGCAGCAGTTTAGCCTCTCGAAGCAGTTCAACGGGGGTCGTGAAATATCATTTACGCCCGCTGTCAGCATGTTTTTCAAAAAAAGGCAACTGTATTTCCGCACTCCGTTACGGTGGCTCTTCAATCCGAGACGGTTCGGCGAGATACTGTTTAGCATCGAGAATCGCAACCAGACATACGGTTTCAAGACGATAGAAATGGTAAACGAGGCGCTGCGAAATGACTCTATTGACTTCGATGACCTGAATCTGGATTACTACAACCATCTAAGGATGAACGCCGAAGCAAAGTACGAGGTTGCAAACGGTTTAAACCTTCATGCAGGGGTAAATATGTCAAAGTATATTCCCGTCATTAAGCATAATCCCGACTCTACACAGTTGCCGAGCAACAGTGACGATGACTTGAAAGACATTGCAAGAAGCGGATACCGCGACTTATCGTTTATTCTTGGCATGGACTTTACGCCGGGCAGTTATTATCGTATTGACGGCAAAAAGAAAAAATATATAGGCTCGCGCTTTCCGACGCTAACCGTTGAATACGCAAAGGGGACAAGGCTTATTATGAGTAACAGCGACTTCTCCAGAATCGAGGCTGACCTTCAGCAGAATATAAAAGTCAGGCTGATGAGTTCAGTGCAGTATTTTATCGGTGCAGGCATGTTCCTTTCGACCGGTTCTGCGTACTTTACCAACTTCAATCGCTTCCGAAAAAATAATTTTCCACAATCATGGAGTGATCCTGATGGTGGCGTCTTTCAGTTGCTTGACGGGCAGTGGTATGACGCATCGCTAAAATATTTACAGGCTCACATTATGTATGAATACCCATATACGATCCTCCGACCATTTCGTGGCATTACGAAAGACATCGTAAAAGAGCGGGTTTATGTCAGTTACCTGCATACACCATCCATCAGGAATTATTACGAGCTTGGTTACGGCGTGGGTAACTTTCTCGGCAACATTGCCATCTTTGTATCCTTCCGCAATTATGATTACCAGTCTCTTGTGGTGAAAATTTCATTCGGACTGGACGATAAAAAGTAGTGCAAGTTTATAATTGGGAATTGAAAACAGGCAAAAAAATAATGCCTGCTTATAATGGGGAACTGCAAACAGGCAGAAAAATAATGCCTGCTTATAATTGGAGATTACAAACAGGCAGAAGAGTAATTTTTTATTATAATCTCGAACTGCAAACAGGCATCTCTGTTGTTATTTATTTTGATCTTCCCTGTAAATATTAAACGTAACCTTCTTTATTCCGGTATACAGTTCTTTACCGCGAATATTAACAGTTGCAACCCCAGCATTAATATTGTCTTTGTAGGTAAGGACAAAATCTTTTGCAAACGCCAGTTCCTTATCATCAAAATACACATTTGGGATTGGCGTAATCACTTTGCCGGTGTATACCTGTTCCGGTATTTGGTCTACCGTCGCAAAGCGGATCTGCTTCTTACCTGGCTGGCTGTTATGATCATTATAGTAAGTGACCAAAACATTTAGCCGGCTGACAAATACAGCGTATGCAGATGGATTTAAAATACTCTGGGACTCAAGAATCGTAATCATATCCTGGTACGTATTTTCAATCAGTTTCCGTACGTCTCCCAATTTTTCCGAAGGTCTTTTAGACGCCTCAATCTCACGAAGGCGAAGAAGATTCTGAAAATTTGTAAGCGAAGCCGATAACTGCGTTACCCATCCCACAAGATCTAATTCTTCAACAGCGTCGGAATATTCGGTAGAATTAAGATCGCTGACAAGGATAGAAATAGCGGTCGCTTCAGCCTCGTATGATTTCATAGGAATTTCCCCGAACGCTTTGAGCCTGTTATGAATTTTACGGGCTGCTGCTACCTTATCCGCATCATAATGCAGTAAATTTGCATTGACAATATTAATAATGGCTGTAATCAGCGAATCATTATTAATGTCTGCATCTGCAATCTGCTGCGTATAAACGCTGCTCTTGGGAGTATCTATAATCTTAAACTCCCTTTCCAGCAGATCTAAAAACACAGGATAATACGCACTGACCGCCGTCTTTGCCACAGGCATCTCTATCAGCAGCTTGTTACAATCCGAAAGATATTGATACTGCTGTTCACCATTAAGGTACTTAAAATAAATCGCTTTGATATGTCTTTTCATTTGATAAAAATTAAAAATTAATATTATGGTATAAATTACCGGCTGCAAAAGTAATACAAAAAATTTAATCCTGCAAATAAAACACCAACATTTAACTATATTTAACGTTATTTATATAATGTCTATTGGAAATTCATATCTTTAAAATAAAAACACGCCAACTTCCAATGGAAGTTGGCGTCCTTTATATAAATAAACATGAATTTCTATTGGAAAATTATATCTTTAAAATAAAAAAACGCCAACTTCAGTTGGAAGTTGGCGTCTTTTATATAAATAAACATGAATTTCTATTGGAAAATTATATTCTTAAATTAAAATGAAGGAAAATTCCAATGGAAAATTGTATTCCTGAATTAAAATGAAGGAAATTTCCAATGGAAAATTATATTTCTGAATTAAAATGAAGGAAATTTCCAATGGAAAATTATATCCTTAAATTAAAATGAAGGAAAATTCTATTGGAAGTTGATGAAAAATAAAATGAAGGAAACCGTGACAGGTTTTCAGTTTAACCGATCATAAACCATACGGTTTGGTTGCGCTGCTAATTTTTCGCCGGATCGTAAAGCATTGCCGTGCAGATGCAGTACTTGCGGCTGGTACGTTCAAGGATGTCGTAGTTGATACAACCCCTGCATCCCTGCCAAAAGGCGTCGTCATCGGTGAGTTCCGCAAACGTGACGGGTACATATCCGAGTTCCGTGTTCATCTTCATCACTGCGCTGCCTGAGGTGAGGCTGAATAACTTGGCATCCGCCCACCGCTCACGCGCAAGGTTGAACGCCATGATCTTGATACGCTTTGCAAGACCAAAGCCCCGATATTTCTCGTGGACTATCAGTCCTGAGGTGGCGACAAACTGTTTGTTCCCCCATGACTCAATATATGTGAATCCCGCAAATTCCCCGTCGCAAAGGGCGATAATCGCTTTGCCTTCCCGCATCTTCTGCTCAATATATTCGGAAGAACGCGCCGCGATGCCGGTACCCCTGATCCGTGCTGCGTTCTCTATCGTTTGCAGGATTATGTCGACGTACGGGATGTGCTCTTCACCTGCCGTCAGCACCTTTATGCGGCTCGCTGTTTGGTTGGGATTCATTTCTCAGAGGACTATGTTCACTATCTTGCCGGGCACTACTATCGTCTTCCGTGGTGTATTGCCGGCGAGCCACTTGGCAGCGCTCTCGTGCGCAAGAACAGTCTTCTCGACTTCATCGCGCATCATGTCGGCTGGAAGTTGGAGGTTAAAGCGGGTCTTACCGTTAAAAGATACGGCGTATGTAACTGTGTGTTCTTTCAAGTACTCCTCGTTATATTCAGGGAACTGCGCGTCGCATACCGTTGTCGTGTTGCCTAAGCGATGCCAGATCTCTTCAGTTATGTGCGGAGCAAAGGGCGACAGGACGATAGTAAAGTCCCGTAACACCGTGCGCTTGTTGCATTTCATTGCCGTCAACTCGTTGGCGCATATCATGAACGCCGATACAGCCGTGTTGAACGAGAAGTTCTCAATGTCCTGACCTGTCTTCTTTATCAACTTGTGGATAGACTTGCGCTCCTCTGCCGTCGGAGGCTCGTCGGATACAATGAATTCGTCACCTTTAAAAAAGAGATTCCAATACTTGCGCAGGAAACGGGATACGCCGTCTATACCGTTGGTATCCCACGGCTTGGACTGGTCTATCGGTCCCAGGAACATCTCATACAACCGCAACGTGTCGGCACCGAAACGCTCAACTATGTCGTCGGGATTGACTACATTAAACATCGACTTCGACATCTTTTCAACAGCCCAGCCGCAGATGTATTTCCCATCCTCAAGTATAAACTCAGCATTCCGGTACTCGGGATTCCATTCGCGAAACGCCTCTATGTCAAGTATGTCGTTGGAAACTATATTGACGTCAACATGAATCGGCGTAACGTCGTACTCACCCCTCATGCCGTGCGATACAAACACCGGACCGCCAACCGAACCCGAACCGGCGGCATCTTTTATCCTGTAAACGAAATTCGATCGCCCCTGTATCATCCCCTGATTGACAAGCTTGCGGAACGGCTCCTCATCCCTGACATAACCGCAGTCATAAAGGAACTTGTTCCAGAAGCGACTGTATATCAAGTGTCCGGTAGCGTGTTCGATACCCCCGACGTACAAATCAACGTTGCCCCAATAGTCGTTGGCTTCTGAAGATACTAACTCATTGTCGTTATGAGGGTCCTCATATCGCAGGTAATAAGCGGAACTGCCGGCAAAACCGGGCATTGTGCAGAGTTCAAGAGGAAATTTGTTCTTTCTTTGCGTCATATTCAATTCGTTTTCAGCGTGCAAAGGTAATGCTTTTTTGTTATAACTTATTTATCTTAGAATCTCAATGCCGGATCCGACGGAGGAAAATGCCAAACCCAGCACATGAAAAAAGCCGTTACCGGCTTCCGAGCGGAAAACGGGACTCGAACCCGCGACCCCGACCTTGGCAAGGTCGTGCTCTACCAACTGAGCTATTTCCGCGTTTTGTGGGTGCAAAGGTACAACTTTTTTTTTAATCCACCAAATATTTGATAATATTTATCGAAAAAGTTCATCTATCTCCTCCGAATTACCCGAAATCACGCTTTCTGTACTCTCCCTGTACGAGATACAAGGGTCTGAAAATTTCTGCGAAACACTGAATTGTTCCGTCTCGGAATACCCAAGCTCGTTATCACTGTATATCCTCCTGAAGAAATCACCCACCACAGGCAAAGCCATTGCTGCGCCCTGTCCCTCGTGCATACGGTCAAAATGAATGTCGCGATCTTCTCCACCTACCCACGCACCAGCCACAATAGAAGGCGAGAAACACATAAACCAACCGTCGGAATGATTCTGAGTCGTGCCGGTTTTACCTCCCAACGGGACGTTCATTCCATAAATGCGGCGCATTCTGTTGCCCGTTCCACCGTCGATTACTTCACGTAACATTCCTAACATCCTATACGCCGCCTCCTCGCTGATAACTTCCTGCATTCGCGGTGAAGACTGGTAAAGAATGTTCCCAACCCTGTCCTCTATGCGGGCTACGTAGACCGGTTCGATGCGGATGCCACGGTTAGCAAAGGCAGAATAAGCAGATACCATTTCGGCTACCGAGGCTTCACAAGGTCCGAGACACAGCGAAACCACCGCGTCAATATGTCCCTTCAGCCCGAAAGAGTGAAGCAGGTTGGCAAAGACTTGTGGATTGAGTTGTTTCATCAGCCATGCGGTTACCCAGTTGTCGGAGTTTTGAAGTCCCCACCGTACCGAAACCATCTCACCAACCCGCTTCTGGCTTGCATTGTCGGGAGTCCACGGCAGCCCGTTTGCGTCAAGCAGCGTCTGCGGTACATGCAGCATCTCATTGCAGGGCGTGAATCCGCTTTCCATGGCAAGAGAATAAAGGTACGGCTTGATAGTAGAACCCACTTGACGCTTCCCCGTACTTACCATGTCGTATTGGAAGTAGTGGTAATTAGCGCCGCCTACGTACGCCCTAACCGCTCCGGTGCGCGGATCCATCGCCATAAATCCGCTACGAAGGAAAGATTTCATATAATATATGGAATCGCGCGGCGTGAGGACTGTGTCTTTTATCCCCTTCCAGGAAAAAAGCGTCATTTCGGTCGGCGTATCGAACTGTTTCTTTATTGCCGCCTCACCCAAGCCTTCACGAAGAAAATTATTATAACGTTCCGACTGGCGAATAGAGCGCTCAATGATTTCGTTAACCTCGTCTTTGGTCAGGTTACGCGAGAACGGCGCTGTTTTGCTGCCCCGTTTTTCTTTGAAGAATGCATCCTGAAGGGAGGCGAGGTGTCTATCCAGTGCGTCTTCGGCGTAACGTTGCATTCTGGAGTCGATAGTCGTATAGATTTTAAGACCGTCAGTGTAAACGTTGTACGCAGAACCATCGGATTTATGTTTTTTGTTACACCAGCCGTAAATCGGGTTTGTTTCCCATGCGAGAGAGTCTTCGGAAAACTTCTGTTTCTGCCAGCCGCGATAGTTCTTCATTTCAGGCTTTTTGGCTGTAAGGGTCATACGGAGATATTCACGGAAATAAGGTGCAATACCTTCTTTATGGTCGGCTCGGCGAAATCGCGTAATGAGGGGCAGTTTTGAGAGCGAATCACATTCGGCTTTCGTTATATATCCATTTTTACGCATTTGTGCGAAAACCGTATTCCTCCGCAAGACAGTCTTTTCCGGTCGCCGGATAGGATTGTAGAGGGAAGGATTTTTACACATACCGACCAGCAATGCAGCCTCTTCTGCGGACACTTCCGAAGGTGATTTTCCAAAATATATCCGACATGCGGACTGTATTCCTACTGCATTATATAGGAAATCAAACTTGTTGAGATACAGGTTTATTATTTCGTCTTTGGTGTAATATCGCTCTAATTGCACGGCGATTACCCATTCGACGGGCTTTTGTAACAGCCGTTCAAGCATGGTTTTTGCAGGGTGCTCGGTGTAGAGTTGTTTTGCAAGTTGCTGAGAAATAGTACTTGCTCCACCTGCTTTTCCAAGATTCAGTATTGCGCGCATCAAGGCTTTCGGATCCACACCCGAATGGTTATAAAAACGCTCATCTTCCGTTGCTACGAGTGCATTGACGAGGTTAGGCGAGAGATCTTTATAACTAATATAGACACGGTTATTCTTTTCCATCGAATAGGTTCCAAGTTGGTACATATCGACCGAGAAAACCTGTGAAGCGTATCGGTTGATAGGATTTTCGAGGTCTTCGATAGGAGGCATATAGCCTATTTTACCTTTAGCTATTAACAGGAATATAAGGGCAGAGAGAAGTATTCCGCTCGCAAAAGCGCCCCAAAATGTTAGAAGAATGATTCGTCTCGGTTTCACTTTACTTGATTTTGACTGCAAAAGTACTAAAATTAAACGAACGTCAGTCGTTCAGGAAATTTCTTATAGCCTCAGCCGCTTTGCGTCCGGAATCTATTGCACGGACAACGAGGCTTGCCCCATTCGTAACATCGCCCGCAACGAATACTTTGGCAACCGACGATTCTGAGGGTTTCTCCGCCAGGACATTACCTCTTGCGTCATATTTGACGCCAAGTGCATTGAGAAGTCCTTCGTGAACCGGCGACACGAAACCCATTGACAGCAGTACGAGATCGGCTGGGATGATTTCCGGTTTACCGGTTTCTTTCATTGTGAAGCGACCCGTTGCGTCCTTCGTCCATTCTACTTCTATAACTTCCACGCCCGTAACCTTACCCTTTGCGCCAATGAAACGTTTCGAAGCGAGCGACCAGCGGCGGGTGCAACCTTCTTTGTGGGAACTTGAAGTTTTCAAGATATTTGGATATGCGGGCCATGGTGTATCGGGATTAACACTTTCCGGCGGCTGGGGAAGAATCTCAATCTGTGTAACCGATGCAGCGTGCTGGCGGACGGAAGTACCAACACAATCAGAGCCGGTATCGCCGCCACCGATGACCAATACCTTTTTGTTTTTTGCCGAAATCAGGTCGTTAGATGTGACCGTTTGACCGGCAACGATCCGGTTTTGTTGTTTGAGGAAGTCAAGTGCAAAATAAATCCCTTTCAGGTCGCGATTTTCTATCGGCAGGTCTCGCGGGACGCCGGCGCCGGTAGCGAGACATATTGCGTCGAAATCTTTCAGCATCTTTTCTACCGGAATATCTTTCCCGACCTCGGTAGATGTGACAAAATTGACGCCTTCATCTGCGAGCAGTTTGAGGCGGCGGTCAATTATTCCCTTGTTAAGTTTGAAATCAGGTATACCAAGTCGGAGCAGTCCGCCGATATATTCATCTTTTTCGTATACCGTAACCTCATGCCCTTGCCGGTTAAGCATGTCGGCGACTGCAAGTCCGGCGGGACCGGAACCTGCGACGGCTATTTTCTTTCCGGTACGTTTTTTCGGTGGATATGCCTTTGCGTAGCCCTCCAGGAAGGCATGCTCTGCTATTGCGGCTTCATTTTCGCGTACAGTCAACGGTTGTTGTTGTAAGTTCAACACACAACTTTTCTCACATAGAGCAGGGCAAACGCGACCGGTAAATTCCGGGAAATTGTTTGTTTGTTCGAGGGTTCTGTATGCTTCCTGCCACTTACCTTTGCTCAGCAGGTCTTGCCATTCGGGAATAAGGTTTCCCAGCGGGCACGCCCAATGGCAAAAGGGTACTCCACATTCCATGCAACGTGACGCCTGTTCTTGCCGGTCTTCCATATTTAGTGTCTGTTCAACCTCACCGAAATCAGCGATACGTTCCATGACGGGTCTGTATCCGGCTTCTTTTCTGTTTATTGTTAAAAATGCTTTAGGGCTTCCCATAATTATTTTATCCTTTATTTCGGGTGCAAAGGTAGTAATTTTTTTCAGAATCGAGGTTATAGGTATTCGTATTTTTACTACCTTTGTATCCAAAATGATCAGGATGTTGTCGGAATTTTTTCATAGATTATATACCAAAAAGCCGGTGCTTTTGTTGCTTTTACTTTGCTTTTTCACTGTAATTTTGTGGATAGGCAAAGGGGAATTTTACACTAAGGGTGAGCCGCGGGAAGCATCCGTCGCAGTGTCAATGATTGAGCGCGGACAGTGGATTTTACCGGAGGTCTATGCGGGCGAAAGAGCGTACAAGCCGCCGTTTACTCATTGGTTGACCGCTGTTTTTTCCTTGCCACAGGGAAAGGTGTTGCCGTTTACTTCACGGTTGCCTTCAGCGCTCGCATTTACGTGCATGATTATTGTAGTCTTTTGGTTTTTCAGGAAATATTACCAAAAAGAGGTGGCGTTTCTGACCTGCCTGATAATGATGACATGCTTTGAATTACACCGTGCAGCGATGACATCGAGGGTTGATATGACGCTGACTTCGTTGACGGTTATTGCTCTGGTAATGCTTTTCCGATGGGAAAAAAGGAAGTTAAGCGGATTTCCCTTATGGGCTGTGCTGGCGATGGGCTGTGCTGCGTTGACGAAAGGTCCTGTTGGGATCATATTGCCGATGCTTGTGTCCGGTATATATCTTATTGTATTGCGTTACAATTTGCTAAGGATTATCCTGAAACTTTTACCGGTCGCTGTCATTTCATTTGTTTTGCCTCTGATTTGGTATTTTCTTGCTTACCTTGAAGGCGGAAAGCCATTCCTGGATATCGTATGGGCGGAAAATTTCGGTCGATTTCTGGGACAGAAAGATTTGTCGATAAATTATGCACTCGGACATGAAGAAGGATGGTGGTATAATTTCCTGACACTCGCTGGGGGATTTTTCCCTTGGACGGCGTTGATTTTAGTTGGGATTGCGGGATTGAGGAATGTAAAAAATTTCCTAAACTACTCTAAGGAAAGCCTGCGCAGGATTATCTCCAATCGCCCGCTGCTATTCTCGATGATTGCCGCCCTCGTGATAATCGGGTTCTACTGTATACCTGTCAGTAAACGCAGTGTCTATCTGATGCCCGCCTATCCGTTTATCGCTGTTTTCGTTGCAAAATATATTCTTTACCTGAAAAGCAGAAAGACGTGGCTTAGACATATCTATCCGATTACGGCAGCGTATATCGTCCTCTGGATAGCGATTGACGCCATTGCACTGCCTGCTTATAAGAATAGTATCTCGCAAAAACCTTTCGCCGAGTATCTTAAAAAGAAATATACAACCCTGAAAGAAAATGTCTATGCAATGAATAACCTGCTTGAATACAGTAATATGTACGGTCTGAATTTCTACCTTGACAATTCATTCCGCGACTTTGAAAAAAAGCGCTGCGATGAAGGTTATCTGATAATCGGAAGTGAAAGTTTTAAGCGGGTCAATGAAAAATACGGCACGGAATACCGGTTTCAGGAGATGGAGCGTTACGATAACAAATGCCGTGACGGAGAAAAGAAAATATTGCTTCTATATTTCAAAAAACATAACGTAGAGTGAGTTTTTTTGTATCTAAAGAAAGAAATTGTACCTTTGCACATCAATCGGATCGAAAATTTTACAGGATGAGTAGAATAATTTCCCGCATAGTAGTATCTGTAGCCTTGTTGTTCAACGTTTTGTTTGTCTTTTCACAGGAGGAACAGAGGAAAAAAAACGAAATGGTGAGCGAAATCAGCCCCCTCGAAATGAATGTTTCGGATAATAAACTGACGCTCAAAAATGCGCCGGTCGGAAAGCAGGTTGTGATTTACACTATCATTGGGAATAAAGTACGTCAAATTGAAATAAAATCCTCAAACGAGGAACATGAACTGAAACTTCCCCGTGCGATTTATATTTTTAAGTTGGAGGGGGTCGTAAAAAAGTTTGTAATTAAATAATCTTGTTTTGCCGCCGCTATGGATATAAGAAACATATATAGCATAGAGAAGATGATGCCGGATACGGAAAAACACGGTGTCAAGCAAAAAAATTAAACTTTTTTAAAGAAATTCATCTAAAAATTTGGTTATTAAAAAACTTTATGTAATTTTGCCGTCGATTATGAAAGAAACGATCACATATTGTCCCTCGAAGAGGATACCGGACACGGAAAAGTACTTTATGACGTCAGGCATTGTCGGTTCTAAATCGGAGCAGGATTTGGATATGTCAAATATTTTGTTAACACACACACACACACACACACACACACACACACACACACACACACACACACACACACAC
>JAISYU010000040.1 GCA_031269685.1 Dysgonamonadaceae bacterium
GATGTATTTTTTAGACCACAAAGTTACTATTTTTTTATTTATTCACAATCACAATATTTAGAGTTTTTATGACATTGTTAAATGAAGATTCCCGTAATGAGCGCTCAATAATTAATTATCGAACAAATCCGACAAAAGTGTGCGAAACAGGTCGCGGCTGGTGGCTAAAGGTAATTATCGGTTCTACGGCTACACTTCAGAGTTTCTCCGTCCTTGAAATGGTGAGTGGTGGCGTATTATATGCTGAAAAATTAAATGATTTGGCGATGATTATACCCTAAAAAGATAAAAAAATCGTTGAAAATTTGGTGGATTAAAAAATTGTACTTACATTTGCACTGTACTAAGAGCGATGTTTGATAATTTTTAGCCGTACCTTTCGATTGGAAAACTCATCAAGTTAATACAAATTCCGAGACAGCCTTACCGCGAATGGCGGGCTGCACCTTTCGAGGATGCTACTTGTAGCACAGCAGATTACAAACTCGGTACAGGCACTCAAATCCTGTCATACGGAGTTTTACAGATCCATCGGTACGGCTTTTCTTTTTTTATCCCCGCCCAATCTCTATTCCCGCAAAAAACAAAGATAATATTTCCCGATTCTTTTTGACAGCAGTTGAATGTTAAGCATATCGGAAGCAATAGATATGTCCTTTACCGTACCGTCTTTGAATAGAATATCAATACTGTCGTCCGCCTCGTTGTACATATTCGTCGAAATTTCGTCGGAAGATACGAGGCTCGTAGCGTCTTCCTGCGAAATTCCATAAACAGAGGCAAAGCCGGCGATTTTACCTGCAATAAGATTTTCGGGAACAGGAGCAGTGAAATATTCTATCTTGAAAAGATTCCTGTTAATCAAGCCGTGGCTCAGAAGCGCCAAAACCTTATCCGATGATTTTGTCCACGCTTTCATGGCACACCAAATGTCGTTGTCGTCCAAAGCCGTAAAATTCCGTATCGCTTCTTCAAAGTTTTCAAAATGGCTTTTATCAACCTGTTCATAAAGGAAATACCGCAAGGCAGGAGTTGCTTCGAGTACGACGCCACGTTCGGCGAGATATTTTGCACGTTTCAGGGTATTTATCAACATTTTCTCGGCAGCGACGGCGGTTTTGTGCAGATATACCTGCCAGTACATCAGGCGGCGCGCCATAAGAAAATTTTCTATAGAATAGATTCCCTTCGCTTCTACAACGAGCCGGTCGTCTTTCAGGTTCAACATTTTGATGATCCGCGCCGAACCGATATTCCCCTCTGTCACACCGGTAAAAAAACTGTCGCGGCGCAGATAATCGAGGCGGTCGACGTCTAACTGCCCGCTGACCAACTGATGCAGAAACCGTTTGGGATACGTGTCGCGAAAGATCTCAATAGCCGTCCGCAACGCCCCATTCATTTCGTCATTGATCCTGTTCATCATCATCAGGGAAATATCTTCATGGCTGATACCGCTGACAAGTGTATTTTCAAGAACATGAGAAAACGGTCCGTGCCCGATGTCATGCATCAGTATACAAGCCAAAGCGCCCTGTTCTTCTTTGTCGGAAATATCATGTCCTTTCAGCCGCAGATTAGCGATCGCCTCCGACATGAGGTGCATTGCGCCAAGCGAGTGATGGAAGCGCGAATGAACCGCACCCGGATAAACGTAAAAAGCAAGTCCGAGTTGTTTGATATGGTTGAGCCGCTGTATATAAGGGTGGTTTATCAGCCGGAACACGAGATTGTCGGGAATATTTATAAACCCGAACACAGGGTCATTAATGATTTTGCGTTTTGATGTCATCTTTTTTTAAGTGGGATTATCCATAAGATCCCTGTTTTTTTATATTGAAAAGTGGGATTTACTTTACAAAAGTACAAGAAAATCTCGTTTTTGCATGTTATTATATAAAAAATCATTACTTTTGCGCCGTTTTTCAGTGGATTAGTAACAATTTTAAATTTATAAAAAAACAATGAAAAAGAATTTATTCTATTTTGCAGCGCCGGTTTTTATAGCAACAGTGCTGCTTTTCTCATGCACGGCTCAAACGCCGAAGGCATCTTTTAAAAAAGGTCCGGATGGACTTATTGACTCTGTATCCTACGCTTTCGGCATCAGCCAGACCGAAGGATTTACCGAGTATCTTTTCTCGCAAGGTGTTGATTCAGCCTATGTCAAGCACTTTCTTCGCGGCTTGATTGAAGGATTGAATATCGACAAAAACGACAAAGCAGCCGCTGCACATCTGATTGGACTCCAAATCGGTAAAAACATCGGTTCGGTCGACATCAAGCAACTGACGAGCAGTATTCTTGTCGGTGAAGAGGACTCCTTGAAGATTCTTAGCAAGAACAATGTCAATGCCGGATTTATTGACGGGATTGCAAAGAAAAAAACATGGATTACAAGCCTTGAAGCAAGGGCATACGTAGAAAAGGTTAAGAACGATTACGAAGATCGTGCGAAAGACAAGAATCGCACATGGCTTGACGAAAACAAAACAAAAGAGGGTGTTATCACAACCGAAAGCGGCTTGCAATATAAGGTCATAAAGAAAGGTGACGGCAAGACTCCGGTTGCAACCGACAAAGTAAAAGTTGATTATGTCGGCACGCTCATCAACGGTACGGAATTTGACAGCAGCGTAAAACATGGAGGAGGACCTGCTGAATTTCCGCTCAACAGTGTCATCAAAGGTTGGACGGAAGGCATACAACTGATGCCGGTCGGCTCTGAATACGAGTTTTATATCCCCTCCGAACTTGGCTACGGCGATAAGGGTACAGGAAGTATTCCGGCCGGTGCAACGCTAATCTTCAAAGTCACGCTTCACGAAATCGTGACAGGCGCCGACGCTTCTAAAAAATAAATTCCCTCGAATCTCATGGAAAAGATTGATAATTTAGACCGGAAGATACTGGAAATAATCACGCGAGACGCCCGCAAGCCATTCAAGGAGGTAGCTGAAATGTGTAACGTATCACGTGCGGCGATTCATCAGAGGGTTCAGAAGATGATCGAAACAAGAATCATAATCGGCTCCGGTTACCAAATCAATCACTCTGCGCTGGGATACAACACATGCACATACATCGGTGTAAAACTTGAGCGTGGCTCAATGTATAAGAACGTAGTGCCTGAACTTGAAAAAATCCCTGAGGTAGTGGAATGTCATTTCACGACGGGTCCTTACACAATGCTTTTGAAGCTTTATGCGCGCGACAACGAGCATTTCACCGAACTGCTTAACGGCAAGATTCAGGAGATTCCGGGTGTTATTTCTACGGAAACGCTTATCTCTCTCCGTCAGAGCATAAAAAGAGATATTCCGATAGAGGAATAGCCTGCGGTAATCGCACGGCAATTGCACGGCGACGATTAACAGCGGAACTGCCTCACATTAAAGGTGGTTTCGCTGTTGATTTTAAATAACTTACGTCAAGGTAAAAAATAGTTAACAGTACTTATCCGCTCCTCTCAATATATATTTTAAAACATCCCCTAAAAGTTTTTCGGTGTTCCCAAAAACTTTTTCGGTGCACCCGGAAACTTTTTCGGTGCACCGAAAAATCTGTTGGCAATAAGTATTTAATATCCGTAAAGTCTTGAAAAACATTATGGGAGATACAATAAATAAACAAAAAATAAATAATAACTTTTAATCACTCAATAGTGACTGTCAGGTCGAACCGTCCGCATATCCGGGTTTTTGCTAAATTCCTACTTTTTTTATAATTTTGCCGGCTCAAAATACAATATAGGATTATGTTTGAAAACCTGAGTGATAAACTCGAAAAATCGTTCAAACTGCTGAAAGGTGAAGGACGAATCACAGAAATAAACGTAGCGGAAACACTGAAAGATGTACGTAAAGCATTGCTCGATGCCGACGTTAACTATAAAGTTGCAAAGAACTTTACCGATACGGTTAAGGAAAAAGCGCTCGGACAAAACGTGCTGACGTCCCTTAAACCAGGGCAACTGATGGTGAAAATCGTACACGACGAACTTGCAACCCTCATGGGCGGCGAAACAGCAGAATTAAACCTTAAATCAAATCCATCAATAATCCTTATGTCGGGATTACAAGGCTCCGGTAAAACAACCTTTGCAGGTAAACTCGCCAAGATGCTGAAAGATCGCAGGAACAAAAAACCACTCCTGGTCGCAGATGACATTTACCGCCCGGCTGCTATCGAACAGTTAAAGGTGCTTGGAGAACAGATTGGCGTGAAAGTTTACTCCGAACCGGAAAACAAAAATCCCGTGCAAATCGCACAAAACGCAATCAAACATGCCAAACTATTCGGAAACGACGTGATAATCATTGATACCGCCGGTCGCCTCGCCGTTGACGAACAGATGATGAACGAAATAACAGCCATCAAAGACACCGTCAATCCCGACGAAACACTGTTCGTAGTCGATGCAATGACCGGTCAGGACGCTGTCAATACAGCAAAGATATTTAATGATCGCCTGGACTTTCAAGGTGTTATTCTTACAAAATTAGACGGCGACACAAGAGGCGGAGCAGCGCTTTCAATACGAACCGTCGTAAATAAACCCATCAAATTCGTAGGAACCGGCGAAAAAATGGAAGCAATAGACCCATTCCATCCTTCACGAATGGCAGACAGGATTCTCGGTATGGGCGACATCGTTTCATTAGTAGAAAAAGCACAGGAACAGTTTGACGAAGAAGAAGCACTCCGCCTACAAAGAAAAATCGCTAAAAACCAGTTCGATTTTAACGATTTCCTGCAGCAGATAAAACATGTCAAGAAAATGGGGAATATCAAAGACCTTGCCTCAATGATCCCGGGAATCGGTAAGGCAGTTCGAGATATGGACTTTGACGATAACGCATTCAAAAAAGTAGAAGCAATAATCCATTCCATGACCCAATTGGAACGCAGCAACCCGGAACTGATTAACGGCTCACGGAAAGCACGAATTGCACGTGGTAGCGGAACCTCGCCCCAGGACGTAAACAATCTGCTGAAACAGTTTGAAGAAATCCGCAAAATGATGAAGATGATGACAACATCTAAATTCCCAGGCAAAGGACAATTAAAAAAAGGATAACAAACCTCTATAATCAATAACATATGACATTTACAGAAAAAGCGTATAAAATCTTTGAGCAGGCAATCACAGACTATCACATTCAGGATTTCGTTGATGCCGAATACCATAATCCTTATCCCGAAAGATCCATAGAGTATTTTCTTTACTTGAAAAACCGTATTGATACCGTACAGTGGCATCTCGAAGACATCATCCGCGAACCGGACATCGACCCCGTCAAAGCACTTAAAATTAAACGAAGAATAGACAAATCCAATCAGGAACGTACCGACCTTGTAGAGATGATAGACAGTTATTTCCTCGAACAGAACAGGGACACCGTTCCTCAGGAAAACGCACTGATAAATACCGAAAGTCCCGCATGGGCAATAGACCGCCTCTCTATCCTTGCATTGAAAATCTACCACTGGCAGAAAGAAATAGAACGCACAGACGCAACAGAACAACACATCGCTAACTGCCAAAGCAAACTCGACATCCTGCTTGAGCAACGTAAAGACCTCTCCATAGCCATCTCGCAACTACTCGACGACATAACCGCAGGACGGAAACTTATGCGGGTTTACCGGCAATTGAAGATGTACAACGACCCCAACCTGAATCCAATGCTTTACGGAAAACAAAAGAAATGAAATGAACATCACGGTAATCATCCGAATCTCATCATTAGGCGACGTTGCAATACTACTTCCGGCTCTATACACCATTGCAACCGAAAATCCTAACGACAGGTTCTTTTTTATAACACTGAAACAGCACCGCAAAATATTCGTCAAAAGACCGAGTAACATACAAATCATTTCCTTAGACACAAAAAAACAGGATAAAGGTATTGCAGGCATCTTTCGCCTTGCAATCACCACCGTCTCTCTGATAAGAAAATATATAAAATACAGTGGCGTATCCTACAGTAAAGCCAACATCCGCATAGCAGACATGCATAGCGTACTACGCTCGCATATTTTCAGGATACTGTTAAAGATAATGATCCTCAGACCGGTCAAAACCGCTATAATAGACAAGGGGCGTCGCGAAAAAGCCGCACTGTGCAGACCAGAGAACAAAGTGCTAAAGCAACTCAAAACCACATACCAGCGATACCTCGACACATTCGCCCGCATCGGCTACAAGCCCAGAACACAATTCAAGTCAATATATCCGGAAAGGGACCGGAACAACCTCTTCAACATTGGCATCGCACCGATGGCAGGACACCCCTCCAAAACATGGTCACTGGAGAATATGGAAGAACTTATCAGGATACTGACAGAGAACCCGCGCGTCCGCATCTTTCTTTTTAGCACCCCAAGAGACAAATACGTGAAGATGTTGACGGGAAAGTACCCACACGTTTACAATAGCAGCAGTGAAAGCAAGAAACCCCAAGAGCTTGGCATCATGAACAGACTTGACGTCATGGTCAGCATGGACTCTGCGAACATGCACCTTGCATCCCTTGTAGCCGTTCCCGTCATATCCATCTGGTGTTCGACCCATCCATACGCAGGCTTCTACGGCTACGGGCAAGACCCTTCATACGCAATACTGCCAAGCCGAAACCTCAGTTGCCATCCATGCTCAGTGTACGGCAACGTTCCTTGTCCGAGGGGTGATTACGCATGCAAGAAGACAATAGACGTCGGAGTCGTCAAGAGTAAGATATGGAGAGTAATCAGTGCCACAAAACCCAAGATTAGAGTCAAAAAGACCAAAAAACCTATCCGCCATACAGGATCTCCGCCACATGGATCACCTTCAGCCCCTTCCCCTGCCGACGAATAATCCCCTCCATATGCATCAGGCATGACATATCGCCAGCCGTAATATACTCAGCGCCGTTCCGTTCATGGTCGGTGACGCGGGCTCGTCCCATTGCGACGGAAACATCCGGTTCAAATACCGAGAACGTTCCACCGAATCCACAACATTCATCGCTCCGGTCAAGGTTGACGATCTCAATGCCATCTACCAGGTCGAGCAGTTGCTTTATTTTGGAGTAGCGTTTCTCTACCAGTTCCGACGCCGAAGCGGACTTCAACCATCTAAGACCGTGGCAACTGTTATGTATTCCCACTTTGTGTGGAAACCTCGCGCCAAGCTTATCTACTTTAAGGACATCGGTAAGGAACTCGCACAGTTCGAACATACTGTTACCGACCCGTTTCGCCGCGGGAGTATCAACAACATCGTAATGGCGCTTCACATGAAAGGCGCAACTGCCGGACGGTGTAACAACGAAGTCAAACCCGTCAAAACATTCAATAAAATGCTTATAGCAATTGACCGCCATACGTTCTGCGCCGCTGTTTGCGAGGGGTTGCCCGCAGCACGTTTGTTTCACGGGATATATCACTTC
>JAISYU010000056.1 GCA_031269685.1 Dysgonamonadaceae bacterium
TGGCGTCGATATACGTCCCGTCAGGCTCTATCTCCATCCCGTCAATCGTTTCCCGAAGAAGCACCGCAACATGATACTGCCTCTCAGCGTAATTATCCGTCAACGGATTCTCATTAACCTCCAATTTCCTATTTTTTTTAACATTCATATTGTAATTTATTACGAAAACAGCGTAAGTTTGCGAGTTAACAGCGTAAGTTTGCGAGTTGACAGCGTAAGTTTGCGAGTTAACAGCGTAAGTTTGCGAGTTAACAGCGTAAGTTTGCGAGTTAACAGCGTAAGTTTGCGAGTTAACAGCGTAAGTTTGCGAGTTGACAGCGTAAGTTTGCGAGTTGACAGCGTAAGTTTGCGAGTTAACAGGCTAAATTGGCGAGATGGTCGGGTTTTCACCCCCAGTCGCTTCGCTTCACTGGGGGTTATTAATGTTCGTCCTTTACAGGACGGTCTGGGCTTTAAAGATTGTAAGGTCTTTAAGGAGGAGGGCGGCATAATTTTGCAAGATGGTGGGGTAATTTTAAAAAAGGACTTTAAGGGCTTTAAAGGCTTTAAGGACATTAAGGATGTTAAAGACCTTAAGGACGTTAAGGACGGTCTGGGCTCTAAAGATTGTAAGGGCTTTAAGGAGGGGGGCAGCATAATTTTGCAAGATGGAGGGGTGAGTTTGAGAGTCATCGGTCTAAATTTACAAGTTGCCGGTCTAATCCCGCTATAATTTTTCAACAGTGCCGTTAACCTTAATCTTAATAACTTCAAGGCTTTCCAAACCATCGTTGTCAACGACCTTGACAGCAACGTTGTGGATGCCGGGTGTGAAGTTGACGGTCTGTTTCCCGTCCCGGTCAAGCATAACCGCCGCCTTAAATCCCTTTTCAGGATCGTAATCAAAGTCCCATGAGAAGAATTCAATGGCAGCGTCGCTCTCGGCAGTCGCAAGAAGCACAATCTCCCGCGAACCATTCGCGTCTCGTGACGTTTCACTGACGTTGATAGTTATATTCGGCTTCTTCGAGATGGGGATAATCGAGTCAACGGTGATAAGTTGTATGTTGATACCCTCATCGTTCGCCAATCTTGCCACTTCCTGCACAGCGCCTTTGCTGAACGAAAAGGCAATGATATAACCAACAGAGGTTTTGGCGGAAACATGCTTCTCAAAAAGTTTCTTATCATAACGCTTGACCGCAGAAAGAAAGTTGTCAATGACATTTCGCCCGATGTTTTCCGACCTCTTAACCTGTATCGGCGTGTTATCGTGCATTTTACCGTCCATCCCAAAGTCGTTGCGCTGCTTTACATTGCCCGTGCCGCCGAATTGCCCGATGATCCAGTTTTCAAACTCGAAAGGATCCTTATTGCGTAAGGTGTCATAATCATATTTGTAAAGATGCAACGAATATGAGTTGGCGTAAATGCTTGTAAACAAGTCAGTCTGCTGATGTAACCGAAGTTCGGAAACTTTCACCGCCTGTACAGACTGGTCGATGCCAATCCATTTCCGGTTTAACTTGTCCGCGACCGCGATTGTCGTCCCGCCACCTACAAAAGGATCCAATACAATGTCATTTTCATTCGTCGTCGACTTAATTATCCGCTCCAACAAGGCAAATGGCTTCTGTGTCGGATAACCAATGCGCTCTTTGGCGGAAGCGTTGATGATGGGAATCTCCCAAACATCGCCGGATCGCTTTCCCTCAGACAAGTATATCTTATAAGGCTCCATGTTTTTGCGCTTCTGCCACCTGTACCATTTACCGTCCTCGTCTTGCTTGTAATGACTGTCCAATTTTCCCGAATTTTCGCCGTATTCTTCCCGATCTTCGTTGAAAGTGTAAGAATTTCCCTTCGTGTACCAGAAAATAGTGTCGTGCAGGTTCTGATATTTCTTGCTCACAGCGGTATATCGCCTGTAACTCCATATAATTTCGTTCCGGTAGTTGTTTGCTCCGAAAATCTTGTCCAAAATATACACCCTGATATACGAATTGGCGTGCCAATCGCAGTGTAGAAAGATGCTGCCGGTGGATTTTAAGACGCGGTGCATCTCAATAACCCTCTCTTTTAGCCAAACTATGTAGTGGTCGACGCCGCCAGCCCAACGGTCCTGGAAAGAACGTATCTCGCCGGCGTCTCCCCATACAATTTCATAGTTTTTGTTAGAGAAAAACGGCGGATCAAGGTAGATAAGATCCACAGTCTCACTCTTTATCTTCTGAAGTATCGTGAGATTGTCGCCGAGAATGAGCTGGTTTAACGAATTGTTCGAGCTAAACATCTTATCCCTTAACAATTAATTCTAATTTTATTAGATTTTTTTGTTTACAAACTTGATGTGCCACACTTCTTTATACTGCGGACTGTTTGCCCCGAAAACGGCTTTGACATATTCCTTCGCCTTGATCGCGACCTCCATCATGCCCGTCTCAGGCGAGTAAAGTAACTTATCACGAGCCATCCGTGCGTCGGCAAGAGGTTGCAATGCCGCTATAGCAGCGTCGTTGACCAAGCCTAACTGCTGCTCAAACGCCTCAAGAGACGAGACTTTAAGGTCCTCTACCGAAGGATCGTACAAAGGTTCGGAGGCTACCGTCATAACCAACTGCGTAAAATGCTCGATTTGCTCGGTGAAACTAACCTGCGACACGGATATGTGCTTTTCCGGCTCGCTGCCCGCGTATTGCGTGTACGGTTTTAACTTATGCCTGCGATGCCCACGCATTTTCCGTACAAGTTCCTTAATATGTTCCACAACGGCGTGCGGTAGTCCGAAAACTATCGCAATAGCCTGCACGCGTGTCACCAAAGGTAACAAGAGCGCGAACTTATCCTGCCTCTCACTCTCAGCAGAAATAGCCCGCGGTAAGAAATAGTCCACCTCGTTGATCGCATGACGAACGCGGGCTACCAATTCCTGCAAGGCAGGGATCTTAATAAGGTCGAGGTTAGGATTATATGCCGTCCCAAAAGACAACAATACCGTGATCAACTTCACTAAGTTCTCGACATAAGTGTTAATTCCAGCCTCAATCTTGGAAATACTGTTCTCTAAATTCTTTTCCATAATCGTTTCTTTTAAATTATTATTAAAAATTACCTGCGCAAAGTTAAGTATTTGTTTTTTATCTTCCAAATTTTTCTCGAAAAAAACAATGATTTTCTAAGAAAAATAAATTTTATTGTCCAAATAAAGAATTTTTAAAAGATTCTACAAGTCCATAAGGTATTTCCTGTTAATTCCTTACGGTTATCGTAAGTCCTGCGGTAAATGGTCGTCCACGTTGTGCAAATTTTTTACCCTGCGACTCAAAATAATATGCAGAATAGTCTGCGTTCGTAATGTTTTTTGCCCAGATCGAAAGAGTGACGGGTAATAAAGCAAAAGAAATTTTGCCATTAAGCAGACCATAGTATGATTGAGAGGCAGTATTTGCTTCGTTCCAGTAAAGTTTGTCGATTCCATGATAATTAATGTCGATCGTTACGTGTTTACAGTGTTTTTTATTAACAGGATGGGTGTAATCGACACCCGCAACGAGTGTCCCACGAGGAGCAAACGGTATTTTATTGCCCGAATAGTCTGTGTTCGCGTCCCTTTGATGTTTTTTAAAAGTAGCGTCGGTATATCCACAGTCAAGTCTGAGTTTTAATCCTTTATAAGGCTCTGACAGGATAGAAATTTCGGCGCCCTTACTCTCCGATCGCCCTGCATTGGTCAGCATTTGACCTCCAATGTAAGTCTGTCCGGGTATGACGGGCAGAGGTTGGTAGATTTGCTGGCTTTTCCAGTCTATATAGAAAAAAGCAATGTCAAAATAAAGGCGGTTTTCAAGAAATTTTGCCTTAAATCCGGCTTCGTAGTTCCAACTGTATTCTGGATCGAATGATTGATCCTCTTCCCTGGCAAAAGATGTGTTGAATCCGCCTGTTTTATAGCCTTCCGTTACTGAGATGTATGCTGTTTTTGTTCGCTCGAGGTTATATTGGAAGGCTATTTTAGGTGTTAAACGGTTATATTTTAATTTATTGGTAAAAGTATCGGTTTGGATACGTTGCGATTCGGTGTTTTTATATGCCCCATAGTGGTCGGTCGCCCGCTCGTGGTCGAATCTGACGCCGGCAGTGACTGATAATCCTTCAATAAAGAGGTTTTTATATTCCGATTGGTGATATATTGATGCCCCTGAGGTTGGGATGAGATAATATTTGTCTGTCGTATAGCCCGCAGCAAGCATTTTAGTTTCCAATTCGTTATTTATTCGCTGGTAAAAGTCGAACATTCCAACAATCCATTTATAATTAGTTTTATTGTTAGATTTGATTGTAAATTCCTGAGATAATGTTATCTGTTTTTGGTCTTGAATGACAAAATACGTGGCTGAGGGAGTAAAATCCTGGTCGATACTCTGTTTGTCTTTCAAATATTGCATCGAAGTCTGGGAGTTTATGTCGAAATTTTTGCCTCTATAAATGAGAGAAAGACCGTTTGAAACAATCTCACGCTTATATGACGAGTGATCGTTGTATGTGACATCCCCAATTTTGCCTGAATTATCAACCTCCGCGTATGGATAACCACCCTGATTGAGTTTGTCAACAGAAGTACGCCATTTTATGACAAAATTTTCGGCTGCCCGATAGTCCAGACCGAATCTTACCCCGAAAGTATTGAGGCTGTCGGCGTTATATCCAAGTGTGTTATTAAGAAAATAGCCGTCGTGATGAGTCATGTTGATTGAGGCAGTAAAACCAAGACGGTTTTTGACATCAGAACCGTAAAATGACATAATGCCGTTGAAAAATCCATAGTTACCACCGTTTAATGTCACCCCTAAACCCTTATATTTCAAAGGAGATTTAGTGCGGATGTCAATAATGCCGCCCATTGTGTTACGACCATAGAGCGTGCCCTGCGGACCACGTAATATTTCAATAGATTCAATGTCGAAAAGATCAAAATCAAAGGCTGATTTTTCAAAATATGGAACTCCGTCAACGTACAGTCCGACTGAGGGAGAGTTAATTTTTGATCCGATGCCGCGAATATAGATTGGGGACGTCAACTTGGAGCCGTAGTCGGGCATAAAAAGGTTTGGGGTGAAAAGAGCAAGGTCTTTTGTAGTCAAAGCATTACGGCTTTCAAGGTCGCTACCGTGTATGACAGTCGCCGCAACAGGTGATTGCTCAAAAGTGCCGGATGATTTGATAGAACTGATGACTATTTCTTCAAGGTTAATGTCGGTTTTAATTAGCGCTGAGTCGGCGCCTGTCCCAAAACAACTTACTGCCGCTAAAAGCCACACTGTGAAGATAAAGAAAATATGTCTCATCGTAAAACCATTTAATTTTAGATGCAAAAGTATGGTAAATTTTCCGAAATCTCAAAATTTTCATGTAACTTTGCCAGGAAATTTTTTAAGAAATCGTTATGAAAAAGTTGTTTTTCTTGCTGTGCGGGCTTGTGTTCCTGCATTTTACAGAAGCGCAAAATCTTATCCCGCCTCAATCCGACCTGCTCTTCGAAGAAGGCAAAAGCATGTTTGAAGCAGGCAATTACAGCGGTTGCGTGTCAAGAATGTTGACCGTAAAACGCTCCGTAGATGTGCGTCCGTCCGTTCTCGAAGAAGCAGATTTCCTGATAATTGCATCAGGTTTCCATCAAAATAAAGCCGGTATCGAGGTTGATTTACAAGACTTTCTCAATATATATAGACAGTCCGTACATATTAATGAAGTATATTTTATGCTCGGATCAACATACTTTCGCAAAAACGATTTCATTAAAGCAGTCGAAGGATTTGCCGAAGCCGATCTTGATAAACTTTCCCTTGTCCAACAAGAAGATTATGCGTACAGACTCGGTATCTCGTACATCGAAACAGAGAATTTTCTCGAAGCAGAACGGTTACTGCAAATCCTGCGACTAAAGAGCGTAACATACAAAGATGCCGCCGCTTTTTACCTCGCTTCCATGTATTTCTCGAACGAAAAATATGACAACGCCCTCGAATTGTTTCAAATCGTGAAAGATGTCGATGAGTTCAAAGACGATGCCGAATATTTCCTGCTGCAAATTGATTTCGCCAAAGGTCGTTACGAAAAAGTCGCCAAAGATGGTAAAGCATTGATACCAAAATATCCAGATGTTAAACGTGTCGTCGGGCTGTCCTGCTTCCAACTCAATGACTATGCCAAAGCAATAGATTTCTTAAAGGAATATTTCGAGGAAAATAATGTAAATGACACAAAAGATAGATACACATTCGGTCTGTCTTACTTTTATCTGGGGAATTTTTCACGAGCCGTCGCAAATTTTAATAAAAGTAATCCACTAAATGACGAACTTGGTCAAAATATTTTCCTTCTACTCGGACAATCTTACCTCCACCTCGGTGACTTCTCAAAAGCACTCATGGCTTTCCAATCAGCATCCAGTATGGATTTTAACCCCTCCGTGAAAGAAGCCGCAATGTACAACTATGTTATGCTCCTCCACCAAAGTTCCAACTCCGCCTTCGGACAATCCGTGACCGCACTCGAAGATTTTATTAACCTATACCCCAATTCCATATACGCCGACAAAGTAAACGACGCCCTCATTGATGTATATTTAACTACCAAAAGTTACGAAACAGCACTCAATTCCATTTCCAGGATAAAAAATCCCGGAATGAAGATAAATCAGGCTCGCCAAAAGATATATTTCTATCTCGGAACGGTAAATTTCACTAACAGCGACTATGAGAATGCGGAAATTTATTTCACCAAAGCGATTTCTGCGGGAAATTATGCCCAAATCGAGAAAAATGACGCTCTATTCTGGCGAGGTGAAAGTTTCTATAAACTCGGTAATTATATAAACGCCGAAAATGACTTTATTGCCTTCCTTAATGCCGGCGTAAAATCAAAAGAACTTACTAATTTAGCGGTATATAACGTTGCTTATTGCGCTTTTAACCGTCACAAGTACGCTGATGCCGAGAGAAATTTCCTTCGCTACACAAATATCGAAAAAGATCCCGCTACCGTCGCCGACGCTTTCGCTCGATTAGGAGACTGCTATTTCCATAACAGGCAATTTGCCAATGCCGAAAACGCCTACAATCGCGCAATTTCACTCGCGCCCGCTAAAAGCGATTACGCCGTCTTCCAAAAAGGATACGTGCTCGGTCTGCAAAAAGATTATGCCGGTAAAATCTCGCAAATGAACCTCCTAATCTCCGACCATCCCGAATCACCCTACCTCCCCGACGCTCTCTACGAAAAAGGTCGCGCTTACGTTTTGCTAAATGCCGTTAATGATGCGATAGATACTTACCGTTTCCTCATAAAACGCTTTCCCGAAAGCAGTAATGCCCGTAAAGCCGCACTGCAAATCGGTCTTCTTTACTTCAATGCAGATATGCCTGAACAAGCCGCCGGCGCGTACAAAGAAGTCATCAGGCTATATCCCGGAAGCGACGAAGCAAAAACCGCAGTCCAAGACCTCAAATCGGTATATATCGACCTGAACGACGTAAATGCTTATGCCGATTACGTAAAATCCCTCGGCGGCGCAGCAAAATTCGATGTTTCCGAACAGGATTCCCTTACTTATTTAGCCGCTGAACGTTTCTTCTTGCGAAATGAAACAGACAAAGCGCAAAATGCCCTGATAAATTACCTTCAACAGTTTGCCGACGGGACATTCAATACTAATGCCCACTATTACCTCGGGCAAATTTATTATGAGGCTAAGAATTTTGAGAAAGCAAAAGATGAGTTCAAGAAAGTACTCGATGCCGGAAATAACAGGTTCATGGAAGAATCACTCGTCAAACTTGCCGGAATATACTTTGACGGCGAAAATTTTGAAGATGCCCTTCCAATCTATGAACGCCTTCAGAATACCGCCGAAAATCACGCTAACAGGAACATAGGCGCCTTAGGAGTTGTCCGCGCTGCCGGCATTTTGAATAAACATAATCTCGTTATTTCTTCGGCAAATCTTCTAATAAAGTCAGAAAACGCCGAAATTACCGCCCTCACCGAAGCGCGATTCTTCCGTGCCAAAGCATACCTCGCACTTAATGAAAATATTCTTGCAGAGAATGATCTGATTGAACTTGCGAAAGATACAAGAACGCCATTTGGTGCGGAAAGTAAATACCTGCTTGCCAAATTTTATTTCGATAACCGGCAAATGGAAAAAGCGCGCGAGGTGATACAGGACTATATCAAGCAAGGAACGCCCCATGCTTACTGGCTTGCACGAAGTTTTATTCTAATTTCGGACATATACGCTTCCGAAGGCGAAGGGCTTCAGGCAAGGCAATACCTTGAAAGTCTAAAGAATAACTACAAAGGGTACGACGATGATATTCACGGAGAAATCGAGCGCCGGCTTGATGTTTTAAGTAAAGGTAATAATGAATAATATTGAGATTGAAAGGAAATTTTCTGTTATCGGGGAATTTTTTCACCTGGCAACAAAGAAAATAAGCATCCGGCAGGGCTATCTTTCTTCCTCACCGGATAAAACTGTACGCATCAGGGTGTCGGACGGCAAGGGTTTTATCACAATTAAAGGTCCGTCGGATATTAACGGCTTCTCTCGCGCGGAATATGAGTACGTGATACCGTTAAAAGACGCGGAAGAGATGTTGGGACTGTGCAGTACAGTAATATCGAAGGAAAGATACTACGTTCCTCACGGCAGGCATGAGTTTCAGGTCGATGTGTTTCACGGGAGAAACGAGGGATTGGTTATAGCCGAACTGGAGTTGCAGTCGGAAGACGAACCCGTCGAACGTCCCGACTGGCTCGGAGAAGAAGTTACCGGCATCAAGAAGTATTATAACTCGTGGCTGGCGAGTCATTAAACGGTTTCGAGCAATGCTACGTTCTCAACGTGATGAGTATGCGGGAACATATCTACAGGTTGCACCTTCACGACATGATATTTCGACGACAAGAGATTAATATCCCGCGCTTGGGTCGCAGGATTGCAACTTACGTAAATAATTTTAGCCGGCTCTGCCTGTAAAATCGCCCTCGTTACATCATCGTGCATGCCCGCCCTCGGAGGATCTGTGATAATGACGTCAGGTTTGCCGTTTATGGTAATAAATTCACTGTTAAGGATATTCTTCATGTCGCCCGCAAAGAATTTTGTGTTGGCAATGCCGTTAATTTCCGAGTTTATGCGCGCATCTTCAATCGCTTCCGGCACATATTCGATCCCAATCACCTTTTTTGCCTGTCGTGCAATAAAATTTGCAATGGTTCCGGTGCCGGTATAAAGGTCATAGACCGTTTCTTTGCCGGTCAACGCGGCGAAATCCTCGACAACGGAGTATAATCGCCTCGCCTGGAGTGTATTTGTCTGGAAAAATGACTTGGGACCGATCCTGAATGTAAGATTTCCCATATTCTCGACAATATAATCCTTGCCCTTGAAAATAATTGCATCGAGATCGGTAATGGAATCATTCGCTTTGCCGTTGATAATATAGAATAAGGAAGAAATTGACGGGAATTTGCCGGCGATATGCGTCAGCAGCGTCTCTCGTTTTTCGGCATCGTCATAATAAAAGACGACAATGAGCATAACTTCGCCGGTCGTGGATGATGTCCTGATGATAATGTTGCGCAATAGTCCGCATTGGTTGCGTAAGTCGAAGAATTCATAATTATTTTCGACGGCAAAGATTTTAATTTCGTTCCGTATCCTGTTGGAAACGTCGTCCTGTAGCCAACATTTCCTGATATCGAGCACTTTGTCGAATTTCTTGGGGATATGGAATCCGAGCGCGTTTCTGTTTTCGGCGACCTCGCCCGATTTTACTTCGGCTTCGGTCAGCCATGACTTGTTAGAGAACGTATATTCCAACTTATTGCGGTAATATACAGTGTCCTCCGAGCCTGAAATCGGGAGCATTTCAAAGGATTCGACCTTACCGATTCTTTGCAGGCTGTCAACGACCTGTTGCTGCTTGTAACGGAGTTGGGCAGGGTAGGGTAGCGCCTGCCATTTGCATCCCCCGCATATTCCATAGTGCTCACAGAAAGCATCTTCCCTCTCTTCGGAATATTTTACGAAGCGCACCGCTCTCCCTTCCGCGAACGAACTTTTTTTCCGCGTCAACTGTATATCAACTACGTCGCCCGGAACAACATACGGCACGAACACGATACGATCTCCGTATTTCGCGATCGCATTTCCCTCGGCAGCAACGCCGGTAATCTCGACACCTTCAATAACAGGCAAGGACTTTTTATTTTTCATCAGGCTATATACTTTTTCGGCTGCAAAAGTACAAAAAAATAAGAGAGAAGAACTAAGGGTTAATGCGCCTTTTAGATGGAAATGCTTGTTTTTTACAAAAAATATAGTACCTTTGCAGCCGCAACGGTAGATTTTGGTCCGGTAGCTCAGTTGGATAGAGCAGCAGCCTTCTAAGCTGCGGGTCGTGGGTTCGAATCCCGCTCGGATCACTGACACGTAAAAAGCAGTGAATTT
>JAISYU010000043.1 GCA_031269685.1 Dysgonamonadaceae bacterium
TTACTATCTTTGTTTTTATAAGTTATAATTTTAATTTGTTTCTGCCGATGCATCTGTTCCGGTGTTTTCATATGACAAGACCAATGCGGTCTTTTAGTATTATATATACGCACAGCATCCTTTACCGGTAACTTCATCGTCTCTATATCTACCCGATAATCTTCCAGTAAGAATTCCTCTTTGAGTATCCCGTTTACTCTTTCTGCAACAGCATTGGCATAAGGATCATGGCTTTCTGTCATAGACGGTATTATTTTCTTCTTTTTTAATGTTTCCTGATATTCATTACTGCAATATTGCAGTCCCCTGTCTGAATGATGAATCAACATCTCTGTATATTTCCTTTGCTTTACAGCCATATTCAAAGCCCTTATAGAACCTTCCGTTGTCAGGCTGTTAGAAACATCATAACCCATTATTTTCTTAGAATAGGCATCTGTAATCAATGCCAAATAACAGTTCCTATTCCGACCACCAATATAGGTTATATCCGAAACCCAGACCTGTTCGGGACGTTCCAATACTATATCCGCTATCAGATTTTTGTATTTTCGGAACCGATGATGAGAATTGGTGGTTATCCGGTAATTCCGTTTGGGTTTTATTAGCAGATGGTTTGCTCTTAAAACAGATAAAAACTTGTCCCTGCCAATACCCAGTTTCCGTAATGGCTCATAAAGAAGATAATAGAGCTTGCGGAAACCAATACGAGGCATATCCACACGGATAGACTTCACCATGGAAACCACTTGTTCCGCTTTGTCTTGTTTCTTCTGTTTGGACCAAACAGAACGATAATAAACCTGTCTACTTACCCCGAGCAATCCACAGGTGCAAGCTTTGCTTACTTTGTATTCTCTACTGAATCGGTCGATTGTTCGGGTAAGGAGTTTTTTCTTATCGGTATATTAAACTCTTTTTCCGCCATATCTATCATCATATCGAAGAAGATGGCTTTCTTATTGGAGTTCTCTGCCTGCTTCTCTAAAAAAGCCTTCTGCTTCTCCAGTAGATTTATCTTTTGCTCTAACTCCAAAATTTTCTGATCTTTACTCTTAGGCATATTACTGGGAGTTTGGTTTTCCCAGTCAAAGGTACCAAATTTTCTAAGCCAACGGATTATTGTCGCATTTACTTGGATGCCATACTTTTTTTGAGCGGATGTAACAGAGATCTCTCCTCGCTCAATCTCTGACACAACTGACAGTTTAAAGGGTAAACTGTAATCCTTTTGTGTACGCTTTACATACTGATTCTTAAAGCCTTCCATAATTTTACTTTTTTTGTGTAACGCTATGTTAGGACCAGACAACACTTCAAGAAGAAAGAGGGCGATCTAAAAAAGATTGCCCCTTTTTTGTTCCGTGATTTGATATTTAGTCGCGCAGAGGAATAGAGTGGGGGAATAAAGTACAATAATCTTTATTGATGAACCGACACAAGTTCCTTGATTCTTATATTCCTGAACTTCAACTCGCTGCCGTGTCCAAGGAAGCCTATATGACCGCTCTTGTTCAACAATCCGGGGTGGTCGATGCCATCTAAGGTACCGTCCTTTGATGCTTCCCTGATGTTGCCGTCAAGTATCACTTTGCCGTTGAGCGTAACACGAATATAGTCGCCATTGGCATAGATCTCCTCCTCGTTCCATTCGCCGACAGGCTTCATCGCGCCATGTTGAGCTGCTATCACACCGTAAACAGAACCGTGATGCTGGTATGGTTTAATGTCCGCATATACAGGATGTTCACTGTCTAAGATCTGAATCTCCATTGCATTGTAAGCATTGTCTCCTTCCATCGGGGCGCGAATGCCTACTCCGTTGTTTGCCGAAGGTGTCAACTGAAATTCAAAGCGAAACACAAAGTCGGAATATTCATCCTTAGTGTAAAGGTTTCCCCCGAAACTCTGCTTCGGACGAACGCTGATACAACCGTCCTCAAGTTGATAGTTGACCGTGTCTCCTGTCCAGTGATCCATGCTAATGCCGTCAAACAGACTGCGGAAACCTTCCTCTTTTTCCTGTGAAGAGAGTTCGAATGGTTTTAATGACTCAAATTCCTTCACGTATATGTTCCGGTAATAAACCTTGCTGCCGTGAGCCTGGAGTTCTATCTGTTCGAGTGAAGGAAGCGGCAAACTGCGATCCCAGTAGTTCTCAAGGATGGTGTTGTCTGTCACAAGTTGACCGTTTAAGTTCACTGTTACCCGGTCGCCGAGTATCTTTATGTGCATGGTATTCCATTCTCCAATCTTGTTGTCGGCAAGTTTTAGAGGTTTATCAGGATTGGTACGGTTATTGTACAGACCGCCGGAACCGACCTGCGCCCCAACGTTTGTACGGGCTATGTCCCAAATCTGTACCTGCGGCGTCCCGCGAAGGTATATGCCGGCATCGGCATCATGTCCGTCGGGATCAAGCCTCCAATCGACATACATTTCAAAGTCGCCGTACTTCTTTTTCGTACAAAGGTTATTATAGCCATGCCCGATGTATGCCAACAGTCCGTTTTCAACTATCCAGTCACGGTGCATCAGGATGTTGGCTTCTTTTTGCTGTTGCAAATATTCGGCGGGGTTCAGTGTAGCTCGTTTCAATGGATTGTCGTTCGGCGGCGCTAACATTCCTTGCCATCCGGTCAAGTCTTTGCCGTTAAAAATAGAAATGAACCCTTTTTCCTGCGGCAGTTCTGAGAGATGTTTTCTTATTGACTGACGCTGATAGTCGGCATCGGGGTTGCTCAATGCTGCCGCCGCCGCCTCAAGTAAGGCAGTGACGTTTGCGCCGGTGTATTCTTTGTGATTCAGGGCGACAGTCATCACCGCCTGTGCAGCGTTCTCTTTCAAAGCCGCTTGGTCAAGAAACTCGCCGGCATAAAGCAAAGCAAGGTAAGTTCCCGTCTGCCCAATATGCTTGAGGATAAGGTTTCTCTGGTTGTCGGTTTTAGCAATTTCCATTGCCTTTCGCAGGAAAATCAAACGGTTCTCACCTGTCAACGAAAGCGTGGAAACCTTCTTTACATAAGTTTCAAAGGCACGGTCAAAATATTCTATTGCAGCAGGATTTTTACAGATGTCGAAAATTAGTGAGGCTGCATCGGAACCACTCCAGTTGAGCATGGCGTTGAGAGCAGCATCACGGGTGTCTTTGTCTGCACTTTCAAATCCCTCGTTGATAACCGTTAGTGCGTCGGGGTCACCGGTTGCCGCAAGAGGCATATAATAAAGATGCTTCCTGTTGCCGGAGCGAGCCATATTCCTTTTCAGGTGATTAACCTGTTCCGCCGCAGGTAATGGTAAAATAGTGACCATATATGCCTGACGAACCGCCGGAACATCTTTTTCGCTTACCGAAAGCATAAGGGCTGCAATAGTCTCTTCATCTTTTTCCGTAACGACATCTTTGAGTGCTTTGCATGCAGCTGCTTTTACTTCCGGCGTGCCGGACTGTATGGAGAACAGAACGGTTTTAAGGTTTTCGGTCGATTTGCGTTCAGCGAACAGTTCCAAAGTAGCTATTCTCCCTAAGTCCGTTGTGGTATGGATAATGCCTGCAATGTGGGTACAGATGTCGGCTTTTGTTGCCGAAAGAGTTGACTTGCCGAGTTCAATGACTTTAGGGTCGCGGTCAGTAAGCATCTTTGCGAGTGCGGGGATTGCCTGTGTATCGCGGAGTGCAAGTAATGCGTTCGCCGTAGCCTGTTTTACGTCGAAATCGGTATCGTCCAGCTGGCGGAGCAGAGCTTCTTTACCTGTAGATACTTCAAAGATTAGCGCTCTTTTATCCGGCGACAGCGCTTCGCGGCTAAGCCAGTTAATAATATCGGCTTTGACGTTAGGTCGCGCCTTTAATAAAGTTTTCAGTAACGCTTTGTATGAGGTCTTACCGGCAAAAGGCGAAAAAGCATCCAGAGCAGCAGTACGGTATTCGCGACAATGGTCTTTCAGTGCGACTTGCAAGGTTTTCAGTCCGCGTTCTTTCTGCGAGCTAAGCAATGTCCTAACTGCATAAATCCGTGCTGCCTTCTCCCCTGCTTGTGTATCGTTTCGTTGATTCTTAGATAAGGAAATATGTGTATCTGCCGTCTTTCCTTTGCCGAGAATCCTCAACTGCTCGTTGATAAAGGTCTCGACGGTAGTAGTATTCTCGCCATTAAGGGATTTCAGGTAAGCGTTAGCGACAATCGTACAAAGGTTCTCTTTACCTCTGCCGCTCACATAATGCGTGATTCCGCTCAAAGCATATTCCACAGCCGGGTTTCTGCCTTTCTTCTGAGTATTGAGTTTGCCGATAAGTAAGCGGATGCCGTCTTCACCTGTTGAGGTAAGTTCTTGCATTATCCTGTCGTATTCCTGCTTGTTATCGGCAGGTAGGAGAGCTAATGCGTCCGCTATAACCGTTTGCTGTGAGCGGTTTGCCGAGGTTTGTGCCGTTATACTCAGTGTTAGCAAAAGAATTGCTATCGTAAAAAGACTTTTTTTCATTTGTACGTTATTTGTTAATATTAATTACGCCGGCAAATGGACAGACAAACTTATTCTGTTATCTAAATTGCATCTAATATAGCAGTTGGATTATTTGTTTCTTCCGTAGTATTTTTGATAGGCGGGTTCAATCTCATCTAATTCCTTACCCATATCAAGGCTATAATATACTTGATGTAAACCCATTATTGCTGTTTTGTTATCCGGGTCGCTGTCATAAACTTTTCTAAGAAACGGCATCGCTTTCCTAAAATAATCGTCTGATTTCTTTTTCAATTCCTTGTATTGAGCGTCGTCCTTCGTAGCGTTCGCGTCTTGACGGGCAACAAATCCGAGGTTATGCAACGCTATTCCATAATGCAGACTGTATTCGATCTTGTCCGGGTCAAGCTCCTGCGCTTTCTTATAGTTAAGTACTGCCTTCTCGCCATTTTGCATATTTTCGTACACTAATCCAAGCACGTCGTACCACTGTGCATTATTCGGTTCTTTTTCGATAGCGGCTTCAATGACGGATATGGCATCGTCTATATTCTTTTTATCTAAGTGAATTTGAACCATATTCTTTGAAAGGATTTCCGAATAGGGGTATTTTTTATATCCTTCCGCAATAATTCTCTCAAAATTTACCGTATCCTGAAGCAACTGATATTCCGATGCCAAATGAATATAAATCTCTTCTTCGTTATATCCTTTATCTTTTACCTCTTCAAAGATTTCTATTGCTTCCTTGTGCATTTTTGCCTGGAAAGCCATAATTCCTGCATTGTAACGAATTTGGGTCTCTGTTGTATCTACCAGATTCCATTTCTTACGGTCTTTTTCGTCATAAATATCAAGTTTCGTAATATCACCGTAGGTACGGAAATTCTCGTACGCTTTTGGGTAATTCTTCTGATTATAGTAGAATATGCCGGAATTTGGGTAATACTGGCGGTTATTCCAAAGAATAGTTTTGATGTACTTGATGTACTTTGGAGAGACTTTTCCTTTTTCATTTGGAAGAAGGTCGATTTCTATTGCTTTCAGGAAATAGGGATAAATAGCGTCAAGAGCGGGATACATTACCGTTTCGTTAGGCTTTTGTCCTGTTATTTCCTGCGTGGCAGACTTATCGCGTTCAATCTCGAACTGTTTATTTTCGATTGCACCGGCGAGGTACCATGTTTCCGCCAAATTTTCCGTTTCGGGATTTGTCAGCGCCTTTTGAATCTCGGTTCTTGCATCCTTGAGGTTTGGTGTAGCGCTTTTGAGTTCAAAGTTGGCGTTTCTCAATGCTTTTTTCTGAGCGAAAGAAACACTTGCCAACAAGCACAATACTGTAGTGAATAAATAATACTTCTTCATCTGTTATATTTTTAATTGATTATTATTCTTCGTTTTCGTTGGTTTCTATGGTATCTTCATCGGGCAGGATTTCCGGTCTTTCGAGGTCTTCCTTTTCTTCGTCGATAGTATCCAGCTCTTTTTCGGATATAACCTTACATACCGATGCTATTTCATCGTTACGTTTTTCGAGGTTGATGAGGCGAACACCCTGCGTAGCGCGACCGATTATGCTAAGATCGGCTACTGCGACTCTAATAGTGATACCCGACTTGTTTATAATCATCAGGTCGTTATCTTCCGTTACGCTCTTGATACCTACCAGGAGTCCGGTTTTATCGGTTACGTTCAGCGTTTTCACGCCTTTCCCTCCACGGTTGGTTATTCGATAGTCGTCGATCTTTGAGCGTTTACCGTAACCCTGTTCAGAGACTACAAGAATCGTTTCATTCTCAAGATCCTTGATACATACCATGCCTATTACCGCATCATCTTTGTCGTCGAGGGTCATACCTTTCACACCGGCAGCGGTTCGTCCCATAGCGCGCACTTTCTTCTCGTTAAAGCGGATAGCGCGACCGTTACGGTTAGCCAGGATTATTTCGTTTAATCCGTTGGTCATGCGGACACCGATGAGTTCGTCGCCTTCATGCAGAGTGATTGCGTTCACACCGTTAGTACGGGGACGGGAGTATGCTTCGAGCAGCGTCTTTTTGATGATGCCCTGTTTTGTACAGAACATCAGGAATCGCGAGCATACGAAATCGCGGTCGTTGAGGCGTTTTATCCGTATGAAAGCCGTCACGCGGTCATCGGATTCGATATTAAGGAGGTTTTGGATAGCGCGTCCTTTCGATGTTTTGGAGCCTTCCGGTATTTCATAAACTTTCAGCCAGTAGCAGCGTCCTTTCTTCGTAAAGAGGAGCATTGTGGCATGCATACTTGCAGGATAGATATATTCTACGAAGTCATCTTCCTTTGTTTCCGAACCTTTAGCGCCTACACCTCCACGGTTTTGGGAACGGAACTCGGCAAGCGGAGTACGCTTGATGTAACCTTCGTGGGAGATGGTTATAATCATTTCGTCATCGGCATAGAAGTCTTCGGGGTTAAGGTCTTCGGTAGCGTAAATGATTTCCGTTTTCCTTGTATCGCCGTATTTGTCGCGTATTGTAACGAGTTCATCTTTTATGACCTGCATAAGATGGTCCTTATTTGCGAGGATATCTTTGAGGTTGGCGATCAGTCGTTGCACTTCGTCATATTCGGCGTGCAACTTATCCTGTTCGAGACCGGTAAGTTGCCGGAGTCTCATTTCCACTATTGCACGCGCCTGTATTTCGGTCAGAGTAAAACGTTCCGCGAGACGTTCTATCGCTTCGAGGGTACTTTTCGAGGAACGGATTATAGATATTACCTCGTCTATATTATCGGAGGCAATTATCAGACCTTCGAGTATATGGGCGCGTTCTTCCGCTTTTCTGAGGTCGAACTGTGTACGTCTTGTTACGACATTGATCCTGTGTTCCACGAAATACTTAATGAGTTCTTTCAGGTTAAGGGTTCTTGGTCGTCCATTGACTAAGGCGACGTTATTGACGCTGAATGATGATTGGAGGGCGGTCAGTTTGTACAGTTTATTGAGTATGACGCTTGAGTTTCCGTCACGTTTGACATCGACAACGATACGCATACCTTCACGGTCCGATTCATCGTTCACGTTAGATATTCCTTCTATCCGTTTTTCGCCTACCAGGTCGGCGATATGCTTAATCAGTTCGGCTTTATTGACCAGGTAAGGTATTTCGGTTATTACTATCTTTTCCCGTCCGTCTTTCACTTCTATTTCCGCTTTACCGCGCATTATTATCCGTCCGCGACCGGTTTCAAAAGCGTCACGGACGCCTGCATAACCATATATTGACGCTCCGGTCGGGAAGTCGGGCGCTTTGACGTATTGCATCAGACCTTCGACCTCTATTTCCCCTTGAGCGTTGATATATGCGAGTGTAGCGTTGATACATTCGGTCAGGTTATGGGGCGGCATATTTGTAGCCATACCGACTGCGATACCTGACGCACCGTTTATCAGCAGGTTAGGAATACGGGTTGGCAGCACGGAAGGTTCTTTTCCTTTATCGTCGTATGTCAGTTGCCAGTCCACGGTTTCCCTGTCTATATCTTCAAGCATCTCTTCGGCGAGGCGGTCCATCCTGGCTTCGGTGTATCTCATTGCCGCCGGTGAGTCACCGTCAACCGACCCGAAGTTACCTTGTCCGTCTACGAGTTGGTATCTCATTGTCCACGGCTGGGCGAGCCTGACGAGAGTGCCGTATATTGACGAATCGCCGTGCGGGTGGTATTTACCCATTACATCACCGACTATTCGCGCTGATTTCTTGTATGGTTTATCGGAAGTACTTCCCGTTTCGTTCATTCCGAACAGTACGCGCCGGTGTACCGGTTTCAGTCCGTCCCTAACGTCGGGCAGTGCGCGGGATATTATCACAGACATCGAGTAGTCGATGTAAGCGGCTTTCATTTGTTCTTCGATATCAATACGAATGATTCTATCTTGATTATCAGTCATTTCTTTTTGTTTTATTAGGCAAATAACACGCTTTTCTATCTCGAAAAGGCATGTAAAAGTACTGCTTTTTATTTTAATATGCAAATAAACTTTCAAAACGGGGATATAAAGGTATCAGTTACGGTTGTTTTCCCGAACCGTGAGATATGAATCAGAGACTCTTTAATCGCTCATGCAAGCAATCAATATAATCAGTAGCCTGCGCAGGTGTTTCTCCGACGCAAGCGTCGGATGTATCACGACGCAAGCGTCGGAGGTGTCCCGACGCAAGCGTCGGAGATGTATGTACGCCGGCGAACATCATTAAAGTATGCTTGCATACAGTATCCCTGCATGTTGATAACTCTTAATTCTTATCCCTAAATTATTTTTATTACTTCTGTAGAAAATAAACAATATGAAAACATTAGGACACAACAATACATCGCCAGTGATATAGAGACACAATTACGAATACTACCGGCAGACGGAACGCTAATCAGTCATAGCAGCAGCTGCCTCCGCTTCGACTCCATTAACCGGCAACAGTCAGGACATTCTTAACCGGATAACGTTCTGGCTCGAACATAACACACAGGTCTCCGACAGATTGTCGAAACGTCTCGACGAACTTTTCATCGGTGAAGTCAGCATCTAGCCTTTTAGGAGACGTTTGCATCATGGATACGGGCAGTATCAAAACTTACGTAATGAGAAGTAGTGAGTATAGACGGGAAAACGGTTAGAGGTTCGCACTGAGGATTGAAAATCAACTGCACTGGCAATTGGATGTTTCTTTCTCGGAAGATCAATCCCGTAAACTGGAAGGATATGCCACTCAAAACTTCTCTCTGCTTAATCGGATGGCGCTTAACCTGATTAAACAGGAACTGTCTAAAAAAAAGAAGTGCCGAAAGAAAAAGACCGGATGCCGGATGAGATAACGATTATTTAATTAAAATCCTGAAAAATTATAATGCGGTTGCACATTGACTCCGTCGACTTTACAATTCCATTATTTTTCGTACCTTTGCAGCCACGTTTTAATAGGTAATTAAAAAATGATGATGAATAAATCCGGTTTATACCTGTCCGACTACGAACATGACGCCTGCGGTGTCGGACTATTGGTGGATATTAAAGGCAACCGCTCGCACGATATAGTCGAAAAAGGCTTGCTGGGACTTGAACACATGCTTCATAGAGGAGCGGAAAGCGCAGATAATGCTACAGGTGACGGCGCGGGAATTACACTTCAGGTGCCCCACGAATTTATCCTGCTGCAAGGTATTCCCGTCCCCGAACGCGGGAAATATGGTACCGGACTCGTATTTTTCCCCAAGAACGAAGAACAGGCATCCCTCTATATGAATGTCCTGAAAAATATAGTGGAACAAGAAGGTCTGAAAATCTTCGCCGTGCGTGACGTGCCGGTCAATAGCGAGATACTCGGCGAAATTAGCCGTAACAACGAACCGGTTATCAAACAAATATTCATAACCGAAGATACTATTGCCGCAACCGATAAAACAGATAAGGCTGCGTCACAACTTGCCCTCGAACGTAAACTTTATATCGTCAGAAAGAAAATGGAGAACAAAATCCAGAAATCTTCGCTCGACGACAAAAAGACTTTCTATATTTGCAGCCTATCTACACAACGGATAGTCTATAAAGGTATGCTCACATCCATGCAACTGCGCGGATACTTCCCCGATCTGACCAATCCATACTTCACCAGCGCACTCGCCCTCGTTCATTCACGCTTCTCGACAAATACTTTTCCAAGCTGGGATTTGGCTCAGCCTTTCCGTCTGCTGGGACATAACGGAGAAATAAACACAATACGCGGTAACCGCTATTGGATGAAGGCGCGCGAAAGTGTCCTGAAAGTTCCGGAACTCGGTAACCTCGACGAAATATTCCCCGTTGTCCAGCCGGAAATGTCGGACAGCGCATCGCTTGACAATGTGCTCGAATTTCTCGTTATGGCAGGCTTTTCTCTGCCTCACGCAATATCTATGCTCGTGCCGGAAAGCTGGAACGAGAAGAACCCAATACCTCCCCAACTGAAAGCGTTTTACGAATATCATTCCATTATAATGGAACCGTGGGATGGACCTGCTACCCTGCTCTTTACAGACGGAAGATACGCAGGAGGAACTCTCGATCGAAATGGTCTGCGCCCTGCCCGTTACCTGATTACTCATAACGATATTCTCGTTGTAGCGTCGGAAGTTGGAGTGCTGCCTTTCAACCCTTCGGAAATAAGGGAAAAAGGTCGCCTGCAACCCGGAAAGATGCTGCTCGTTGATACGAAAGAAGGGAAACTGTATTACGATAAGGAACTGAAAGCATCGCTCGCCGACAAACAACCTTACGGCGACTGGCTGCAAAAAAACCGCATAAGCCTCGACACAATCCAAACGGGACGGACTGTTTCTAACGATGTGGATAATTTTGCCGCCCGCCTGAAAGTGTTTGGTTTCACGAAAGAGGATATTGAAAAACTTATCATACCAATGGCGATAGAAAGCAAAGAACCTATCGGCTCAATGGGTAACGATACGCCGCTGGCAGCGCTTTCCGATAAACCTCAGCGCCTGTTCGCCTATTTTCGTCAACTCTTTGCGCAGGTAACAAACCCGCCTATCGACCCAATCCGCGAAGAACTCGTGATGTCGCTCTCCCTCTACATCGGACGCGAAAACGCCGACCTGCTGCACGCATCACCCGAACTCTGCAAGATGCTTCGCCTTGACAATCCGATTCTGAACAATGTTCAGTTAGACATACTAAAACATCTTGGATTCAAACATTTCCGCGCAAAGAATGTGCCGATGATTTTTGACGCACAACTGTCCAATGGAGGGCAAAACCTCGCTGATGCGCTGACGAGTATTTGCCAGCAGGCAGAGCAGGCTGTAGACGAAGGTTACCATTATATTATATTGAGCGACCGCGAAGTCAACGCCAAACATGCACCTATACCTTCACTGCTCGCTGTTTCCGCTATTCATCATCATCTTATTGAGAAACGCAAGCGCATGCAGATTGCTATCGTCGTTGAAACCGGCGAAGTGCGCGAAGTTAACCATTTCTCGCTGCTGTTTGCTTTCGGCGCTACGGCTATTAATCCCTACATGGCTTTTGCCGTGCTGAATGAAAAAGTAAAACTGCATGAAATCCAACTCAATTACTCCACGGCAGAGAAACATTATATCAAAGCCGTTTGTAAAGGACTGCTGAAAATACTTTCAAAAATGGGTATTTCCACACTGCGTTCATATCGCGGTGCACAGATTTACGAAGCCGTCGGAATCAGTCAGAAACTGCTTGACACATATTTCCGCGAAATGACATCGCGCGTCGGTGGCATAGACCTTACCGACATCGCCCGTGATGCACTAGCGTTCCATGCAGAAGCGTACAACGATAAGGATACGCCCGACTTCAAACTTCCAGGCACATATACCGTTTCAAATACCGGCGTTTATACTTTCCGCAAAGAAGGTGAGTATCACGCATGGAATCCCGAAACCATTTCAAAGCTGCAAATCGCAACCAGGCTCGGTGATTATGCACGCTTTAAAGACTATACCAACATTGTTGATTTCAAGATGCAGCCGGTTTTCCTGCGAGACATGCTTACATATAAGCGTAACCCTATTGATTTGGATGACGTAGAACCTGTCGAAGCAATAACAAAACGATTCGTAACCGGAGCGATGTCATTTGGATCTATCAGCCGCGAAGCCCACGAAGCGATGGCAATAGCCTTGAATATCCTCAACGGGCAAAGCAACACCGGCGAAGGCGGGGAAGATCCCGCGCGATTCAAGACGGGCGAAGACGGACTGAACCGTCGCTCGTCAATCAAGCAGATTGCGTCCGGTCGTTTTGGCGTTACGGCGGAATACCTTATCAATGCCGACGAATTGCAAATAAAGATTGCACAAGGTGCAAAACCCGGCGAAGGCGGACAGTTGCCCGGCTTTAAAGTAGATAAGATAATAGCAAAAACTCGTCATTCGATTCCCGGTATTACATTGATTTCCCCGCCGCCACATCACGATATTTACTCTATCGAAGACCTTGCACAATTAATCTTCGACCTCAAGAATATAAATCCTGTTGCCCGCGTATCAGTTAAACTTGTTGCAGAGCTTGGGGTAGGAACGATTGCCGCAGGCGTCGCAAAAGCAAAAGCGGACATGATTCTTATATCCGGTGCGGAAGGCGGAACGGGAGCAAGTCCGATGAGCAGCATCAAGCACGCCGGAGTATCTGGCGAGTTCGGTTTGGCTGAGACCCAGCAAACACTTGTTTTGAACGACCTTCGCAAATATGTACGCCTGCAGACCGACGGACAGTTAAAGTCCGGCAAAGACATAGTTATTTCGGCGTTACTCGGCGCGGAGGAGTATGGATTCGCGACCAGCGCACTTATTGTACTTGGCTGCGTGATGATGCGCAAATGCCACCTCAACACCTGTCCGGTAGGCGTTGCCACGCAGGATGAGCGGCTGCGCGCCCGTTTCAAAGGCAAATACGAATACCTGCTCAATTACTTCACTTTCCTCGCCCGCGAAGTGCGCGAACACCTTGCTGCGATGGGATTTCGTTCGATTGACGAAATAGTAGGGCGTACTGATTTAATTGAGATTCGTACCGATATAAAAACAAATGAAAAGGCGGCAAAGCTTGATTTCTCGAAACTGCTTTATTTTATCAACAACGGCAACGATATTCGCTGCACGACGCATCACGACCACAAAATATCTCAGGTTCTCGACATTAAAATCATCAGGAAATCAAAGGCGGCAATTGAAAAGCAGTTACCCATTGAGATGAGCGCCGTCATTGCCAATACCGACCGTGCGACAGGAGCAATGCTTTCCGGCGAAATAGCCAAACGTTACGGCAATAAGGGCTTGCAGGACGGAACTATCAAGGTTAATTTCAAAGGTTCTGCCGGGCAAAGTTTCGGCGCCTTTCTTGCGGCAGGGATAACGTTTCATCTCGAAGGGGAATCCAACGATTACCTCGGTAAGGGTCTTTCCGGCGGACGCATCGCTCTTGTGCCTCCCGGCGCATCTACATTCAAGCCTGAAGAAAACATTATCGCCGGCAACACATCGCTTTACGGTGCGACCTCCGGCGAGGTTTATATTTCGGGGCGTGTAGGAGAACGCTTCTGCGTGCGAAATTCGGGCGCAATTGCTGTAGTTGAAGGCGCCGGCGACCATTGTTGCGAATATATGACCGGAGGAAGGACTGTGGTTCTCGGTTCGACGGGCAAGAACTTTGCAGCCGGAATGAGTGGCGGACTTGCTTATGTACTTGACATGAAAGGCGATTTTGACTTCTTTTGCAACATGGAAATGGTTGAACTCTCGCTCATTGAAGATAAATCGGATTCTCTCGAACTTCAACATCTTATCTCCCAACACCACTATTACACTCAAAGCGCACTTGCCGGACGGATTTTGGATAACTGGGAAGAATACCTCAAGCATTTTATCAAGGTGACTCCCATTGAATACAAAAAGGTGCTCCATGAAGAGAAAATGGAGGCAATCAAGAAGAAGATTCAGCAAGTGGAGTCGGACTACTGATTAAACGAGTTAATTAGTTGACGTGTAGACGAGTATTGGGATAATCCCCTAATCACGCTATTTTTTTCTTTAAAAATACCCTAAATAGGGTATTGACAGGTATTAGTTTGTGTTGTACCTTTGCAGCCAAAATTATTAACAAATTAATACTTAATGCAATGTTTGTAGTTACAGTTTTCATTTACATCCTTTTTGTAGCCGTATTATTCGGTTTGACCCGTCTTTACTTCAAATTAAACGAAAAATGGCGTGAAATCATCCTTTTTACGCTGCTTTATCTGATTCCTTACGCAGGAATGTTGTCGGAGTTGTATCTGTGGAAAATTAACGATGGTGTCAATCTCGACTGTCTAATCAACATTTTCGATAAATTAATATTCGATTTTGTTTATTATTCCGTATTTTATCTCCCGCCTACTTTTGTTGTCGCCTATATTCTCTATCCGTTCAAAAAGATAAGGCGAAGTAGAATCTTAATTTGGATTCTTTCAATTTTTACCGTCCTGTCGTGGATTTTTGCGATAATTTTCTAACGAGAACAAAAATAACAGTTAAGAACTAAGAGTAAAGGGTTCAGAACTGAAAGTTAGGGTTAATAACTGGGAGTTCTGATGTAAAACGTTCTCAAATGTCTGATAGCCGGACAGTTCGCGAATTTGCACGACCGTACGGTTTATCGTGAAACTATCCGTATATCTTCCAAAACGGACGTAAATTTACCAAAATTTACGTGATTTTTGCCAAAATTTTGGCTTATACATCAAAATTTCCGTGTATAAGCCAAAATTTTCATTTATAAACCCAAAGTTTCGTAATTTTTTCCAAAATTTCCGTATATACACCAAAATTTTCGTGATTTTTCCCAAAATTTCCGTGATTTTTGCCAAAATTTTGGTGATTTTTACTATCCTTCCGCTATTTTATATCCGTTTTGCTGACATCTTTTTTAGTTTCGATATCGTCTGTAACGGTCAATTTACCACTGGCTGTGGTGGGTGCAGTGTTCTCGATTACGATTTTACCGTCTTTTTTCCCTGATAGTAACTGCGCGACGTCGCGTTCTACCTCTTCCTTCGATAATTTATTGGTAGATTTAGTTTTATGGAAAAAAGTTTTCAATGCAGCGTATTCAATCATCGCAGCAGGAACTTTTGCCTTCGATGCATCACGCAGTGCGTTATAATATTCAAGAGCATCATTATAAAGCACATTTGAAGATAAAAAGAACAAGTCGCCAACAATTTTCATAAGTTCCTCTATTTCTGAAAACATCCGCTGTTTTGCGTCAAAATCCTTCTCATCATCCTGCCATTTGTTGAGATTTACCCACGGCGGCACAAGATCAAGATGAGTTATAGCCGATTGGTATGCGGCGTAGATAAATCCGAGGTTTTTCGCGCGAACTCCAATCAGCCGGCGACGTTCTTCCGGCGTGAGTATATATTCGACCTCTTCGAGAGCATCCTTAGATGCTTTAGTATGTTCAAGAACTGCCTGTACTATGTTCTCCGGTATGGATTTTTCGACAGACGTTCTCTTCTCCGTTTCGGCTGATGAGCCGATGCTGTTTGTTTTGCTTTCTGTTGCCATAAAAATATATTTAAAATTTTTTATTGTTTTTGACGCTGCAAAGTTATGTATTTTTTAGAATATCTCCAAATTTATTTTCAATATTCATTACATTTTGACTCTTGACGCCCTGAAAAGTTTATTTTTAACGATACAATAAAAATTATTTGATGTAAAAATAAATTGAATTTGTTATGCGTAAATCAAAAAAATTACGTAATTTTGCAACTCTTTATTCTGTTTTATGTCTTAAATTAAATGATTGAATGTAAATATATAACCAAGAGTTTCGGTGCGCTGAAAGTCCTGAAAGGTATCGACATTACCGTAAATCGCGGCGAAATAGTGTCAATAGTCGGTCCGAGCGGCGCAGGAAAAACAACTTTGCTTCAGATCATGGGAATGTTGGACAAATCCGACGAAGGAGAGATACTGTACGAAGGATTCAACGTTAACAAACTGAAAGATAAAGATCTCGCACAATTCCGAAATAAAAACATCGGTTTCGTTTTTCAATTTCATCAACTGCTGCCTGAATTTAATTCAATCGAAAATGTGATGATTCCTGCCCTGATTGGCAATATTCGACATACAGAAGCGAAAAAGAAGGCGGCAGATCTCCTCGATTTCCTTGGACTGAAAGAAAGGATAAATCATAAGCCGTCAGAACTTTCCGGCGGTGAAAAACAGCGCGTCGCCGTTGCCCGCGCGTTAATCAACAAACCTTCGGTAGTGTTTGCAGATGAGCCTTCTGGAAGCCTCGACTCTCAAAATAAAGCCGAACTTCATCAATTATTCTTCGATTTGCGGCGAGAACTTAACCAGACGTTCGTTATCGTAACTCATGACCAAAATCTTGCAAATCTTACAGACAGGACAATAAAAATGAAAGATGGAACAATTAATAAAGATAATTTATGACAAAAGTAATTAATGTGTTATTTGCAGCATTGTTGGTACTGACAATTGCAGGATGTAATGGAAATAACAAAAAAAGACCGGCAGTGGACTATTCTTTACCGGCAAAAGAGTACAAACCGAGATTGCAAGCAGGAAAACCGGATAAATGGAAGCCAATTACGCTTAAAGTGACAACACCGGTAAAAGATGTCATACTTTCCGAAGGATTATTTAAATCAGCAATGGATTTGAATATTTCATATCTGCTTAATTCATTTTCGGTAAATCATATACTTACTCCCTTCTTTATCAGGGCAGGAGTGGAATTTGAACCGGATACCGTTCCGCAAGTTGGATTTTGGGACACAGACCTGAGAGGATCAAGCGCAGGACGTTTCCTGATGGGAGCCGGTAATACGTTGAGATGGGAAGAAAATCAAGAACTTAGAAGGCGTATGAATGAACTGATTGACGGTATCGAAGCCTGCCGCGAACCAAACGGATATATCCTGCCATATCACCAAGACAGCGCTCGCAGCGAAGAACCAAACTATGCAAGAGCATGGCTGACACATGGATTGATAGATGCCGCTATCGCAGGAAACACAAAGGCTTACGGACTGCTGCGCGGACATGCGGACCGGTTTAACCGGTGGGACGAGATGTTGCCTAAATTATTGTACTGGAGTCACAACAGTCACCAAGGACATGTCGCCAGCACGAGAACATACTTTTCACAGGCAGGAAAAACGGAAGATTTGCAAATAGCCGAAAAGTATTACGTCTGCGACTGGTGGATGGACGGACTCGCCGCTAATAATGAAGAAGCAGTGTGGAAATATCCGCTTCAAAACCCTCATAGTTATCTAATTACAAGTTTTGAGGCATATCTTGATCATTATATCGCGACAGGCGATAAAACATATCTAAATGCAATGCTCGGCGCATGGAAATTGATTCATGACAAATGGGAACATACAGGAGGAAGTATGGCGATCTGTGAGAGCCAATGGCAAGCAGATGCCGACGGAAACCGCACTGTCAGAGAAGGAAACCATTCACATCCACCTTGCTCATATCATCTGACTTCGGTCGGTCATACAGGCGAAATGTGCGGAAGTGTGTTCTGGATAAAGTTTAATCAGCGGTTTCATCAACTATTTCCAAATGAAGAGAAATATATCGCCGAAATAGAAAAATCAATATATAATGTCATCCTGGCAAATCAAACGAAGGAAGGACACATAAGATACCACGCCAGAATGCAGGGTAAGAAGGAAAAACCAAACGGTGATTATAATACATGCTGCGAAGGGCAGGGAACACGACTTCTCGGTTCATTGCCGGAATATATCTATTCAATCGCTTCCGACGGGATTTATGTCAATCTTTATGAACCTTCTTCTATAAAATGTAAAATAAAAGGAGAAGATGTCAGCCTTACTCTCAGCAGTGAGTTTCCTTTCCAGCCGCAAATCAAATTAAGAATAAATGTCTCGTCGTCCGTCAAAATGAATCTCAGAATACGAGTACCGTCATGGTCTACGGAAAAAGTTGACATAATCCTGAACGGCAAAAGATATACGTCGGGAAAACCAGGTACTTACGCCGAAATGTCCCGTAAATGGAAAAACGGCGATGAAATAACTTTCACGCTACCCTACTCGCTCCACATCACTAAATACGAAGGAGTTGACACTATTTCAGGTTACGATCGTTATGCTGTCGAATACGGTCCAATTCTATTAGCAGCGACCGGCGGCGACAAAATACCGCACGAAATCAACGTATCTAATCTCGAGAAACAATTAATTCCCGACCAATCCCGACCATTACATTTCTTGATAGAAAAAGATTCTTTGATAACATTTATGCCCTACTTGATGATCTCGGATCAGGCTTTTTCCGTTTTTCCGATTTTGAAAACCAATAATAATACATTGGAAGAGAAATAATAGCAATATTTCCAATTACTCCGTCACACAACGCAAATTATATCCCCTTGTGCGATATTGCTACAAAAGTAGATATTATTGCGACTATCAATAGCCCTGTGCATATTAATGAACTTCAAATCCAAATTCACCAAAGAAATCGGGCTTCCACAATTAAATGGAAGCCCGATCCTCTACTAAATTTATTAAAACAAGTGTAACTATTTTTTGATGATAAATTCTACTCTGCGATTCGGGCAGTTAGCGTCATTATCTCCTTTTATATTTCTGATTATAGGCTCTGACCTGCCCTTGGAAGTTACAACGAGTCGACCGCTACTTATACCTCTCAATACCAGATAGTATTTTGCAGCGTTAGCACGGCGCAATCCAAGATTATAGTTATACTTATCGCTACCTGCACTGTCGGTATGCCCTTCAAGTATGATACAGATTGAAGGATGTTTCTTCATAAGGTCGGCTTTGTGGTCAAGTATGGCACGCATGTCAGCAGGGATATTGTGCTTGTCGAAATCAAAGCAGTAAATGGGCGCCGAAAGGTCGGGCTGTTCCTGTTCTTCAGTGAGAAATTGCTTGAGTTTCTCAATTTCTTTACGCTGTGCGTCGGTAAGATCTGCGGTTTGCTTGTCGAGGAGTTGTTGCATTTGTTTACCGGTAATTGGTTTGTCCCACGGATCTTCGTATGGTGCAATAACTTTTGCTTTATCTTTTTTGTCAAATGGCTTGATACCGTACGTTATACCTACCTTTATTCCTGCGGAAAGAGTATTCACTCGTTTAAAGAATGGGGTTTCGTGTTTTATTCCTCCGTCATCGGGAGTTACGTAACCGTATGCCGATATCAATACCGAATTTATGACAGGTTCTGCCGGTTTCCTGTGGTTATATCCTGAAAAGTCGGGATATACAGGATTGCCCAAGAGATCCCTTTCGGAACGGTCGACAATGTTGTTCAGTCCGAAATCTGCAAATATACCGGCATAAATGCTTGTCTTGTTGTTGAAAGCGTAATTGATGCCTGCTTCTATTGTGCCAGAAAGGTATAGTTTCTTCTTGAATTCACTGCGATAATCTATTGGAAGCGATGTGTAAAACCCATGATTGGGCATGTTTTCAAATGGATCTTTAGTATAACCTTTCAGGTCAGGGAAATTGTCACCCCATGATGTGAGAGTTCTCTGTGTATGGTATGAGTTCTTTACAGGAATCCCTGCTTTTATACCCGCAGCAACATAGGGTTTCAGAGACTGTTTGGGCAAATCGAAACGGTATCGCGCTATTAACGGAATATTGATATGATAAAATTCATGCTCTTCCTTCGTATATTGAATCTCTGCATGGTAATAATCAAAGTATGAACTCCATACTAAAGACTGGTCAGTTAAGCGCCCGATCTCGACTCCGGTTGACAAGTGCGACAATTCAAACCCGGTACTTATTCCCCAGTTGTAATCGAGGAAATATGTGTATCCAAGTCCCACATTGTAACCGAACTTTGTCTGCTTGGAACCGGTGGAAATATTGTTCAACAGCGCAGACATACCTATGCCTCCGCCGGCTGAAAATTCGTGACGGTTCTGTTGTTTCAACTGTGCATCCTGTTGCTGCGATAATGCCTTAATTGCAAAGCAAACTGCGATAGATATTAAAATCAATTTTCTCATATTCAATTATTTTTTTATTAACCGGCTGTTACCAGCCGGTTAATTACATGTATTTATTTATTCTACAATCACCTTGAATTTTTTAGTATACCGGTCACCTGCCGTAACGTGAATGATATAGACGCCTTGTGTATTCGGCATAATCATCTGGTTAATCCTTGAGGCTGAAGCGGTCTTAAGTATTGCTCCCTTGAAGTCTACCAGAAATATTTTTGCCGACGCCAGATCGCCCTCAGGAATGTTTATCTCAATATTTATCGTCCTGCCTGCATGAACCGGATTCGGGTAAACCGATACTTCGTCGTCGAAAATAGCCTCTTGTCCGCTTACCGGACAGGATGTATAGTCAACGCCGGATTTTGTTTTCATAACAACGTAGTATTCTATGTCCTTGCGGATGCCTTCTGGTATATAGAGGTAGGATTTTATTTCATCTTCCAACTTGGTGGAAACTCCGTTCTCAAGGGTATACCATTGGAATTCTGTGAAAATAAATCCTCCATTTTCTTCAGGATAGCAGTCTACTGTCAGTACATCATTCCAACGCTGGTTAACGACGTTTAATTTCATCTTAATGTTATACGTTTTCGATATGAAGCTTCCGCAAACACCTGTCACTACTGCGTAGTATTTACCGGAAACAGTATGATCAACGGTGGTGGCGTCAATAACCAGTTCGGCACCGGTGGCTCCCGGTATCAGGCTATGATCTTTGTACCACTGGTATGTTAAACCGTAACCTGTTCCTTTTACATCTATCCTGATTTCCTCTCCTGAGCAATATTCATGACCGGTAATTGTGCTTTCTTCATAACCGGTCTCCGGTTTGGTGTTCGGAATAATGGTATATTTAAAAGTTATGTCATCACCTTTGAAGTCCTGTCCATTCACTTTAACATGCGGCGTAACAATGATCGTTGCTGTTGTCGGGACGTTCGGATTGTTACTTTGTGCAGTGAACGAATAGATGTATCGATTACATATTGTACCGTCATTGTCGGCTAATCCAATATCTGCTCCACCGGTCCATGTGATAAAGTATCCGTTGCCGCTCGGCAAACCATTAGGATTAATGGGTGAAACTACTTCGTTTTCACAAGCAGTCAGGTCTGAAATCGCATGGATTGCCGGTTTTGATGCTACCAAAATATAAAATTCGTAAGGCTTTCCTTCACAAGAATAACCAACTTCGTAATCTTCATATATTGGCGTTACGGTAATTTTAGCCATAATCGGACTATCACTGTCGTTTTCAGATGAAAAGCCGGGCAATTCCATTCCTTCACCACTGGTCAGCGAATTGAATTCATCAATCGCAGGATTATTATTAACCCAACGGAATTTAGTTGCCGTGCCGCTGAATGGTATTGCCGGTACCGCTTCGCCATTTTCTACTATCAGGTTTGCAATACTGTTGATCTCAGGAGTCGGTAATACGGATACGGTGAATGTACGGACAGAATCGCTAACTCCAGGACATCCGGAAAGGCGAGGTGCTACGGTAATCGTACCTGTAAGAATACCATTTGTTGAATTCCTCAATATGGGGACATTAATACTCGAAGTACCTGATTCGGGAATACCTAATATTTGTGCATTGGTATCTGCCGTCCAGTCGAATATTGTATTCGGATCTTTGCCGGTAAAAATTACAGAAAGCGGGGATTCATTACAGACAACTGTATTTGGAACAGGATCTACTTGCGGAGCAGGCATTACGGTCAAAGTAAAGAGTACCGATAATCCTTCACTATTGTTAGAACGGGGAATTACGCGATAGGTACCCTCACCAGCTCTGCGGTCAGTTATAGTACTAATGTCCCATAGACCATTTGCCGTAGTGGGTATTTCTTCCAGTTTAGCACCGTTTAATACATCAGTACCTCCGGCAAACTCTACTATATATGAAACTTCACCAAGCAACGCCCCATCGGTACGGTGTGCCGTGAAAATAATGTCGTCAAACGGTTCTTCTGCGCATTTTACCTGGCTTCGTACCGCATCAGCAAGCAAATCTTTATCATCAATAGTTTTGGGAGTTACCGTGATGGTAAATGAGCCTGAATATTTGTTTTCTTCACAGCTGGAATTCCAGATTGTAACTCTGATGATTACCTGGCTTTCACCTGCTACCTTCGGATTGTATGCTTCGAATCCGGGTATTTCACCGTCTCCGCCTTTTGCAATACCAATAGAGTCATTGTTTACAGGAATTGCTTCCCAAGATATGTAGGAACCTTCAGGAAGATCATTCGTGAGCAAGCGGATAGCGGGAACGTTATAGCCGTTTTGGTAACGAAGGTCTTGACCAAGCAAATTGATGTAATCCTTGATTGTTTCCTTGTTCCATGCAAACGGATCCTTCAGTTCGATATTATCAACCGTCACAGAGCAGGTAGTGCCCTTTGCGGTTACCGTCAAACTGTAGATACCTGCTCCGACTCCAACAAGATCTTCCTCATTAGATATAATATCTCCGTTGGAATTTTTCCATTTGTAGAAATAATCGCCGTTGCCGCCGATAACAGATACTCTTATAGAGCCGCTTTCTTCTCCCGGACATGCAGGATCAATCTTTTCATCAATCTTGATTTCAAGTAAATTAAAGTCTTTTTCGAGAGTTATATTCAATACAACAGGAATGATTGCTTCACAGTTAGCGTCATAAACCGTTACGGTATATTCTCCCGCCGGAAGATCCTCTAACTTAGTTGATGTGGGTTGCGGAACTATAATTTTTCCGCTTTTAGACCATTCAAACCTGTAATCGGGAGTCTCACTGCCACCGGTAACGGAAATCGTAATAGAACCGTCGTCGTTAGCACATGTAGGTTCGGTCTTTGACGATACCCATACTCTCAACGGAACGGTTGCGGTATCCTGCAATAGTACTTCATACTGTGCCGGCGCCAATGAGGGACAACTCTTGTCAAGGATCTTGACAGTATAATTGCCTGCTGTCAAATCCCCAAACACGCCATTACTGTTTGTCGTTTTTGCTCCGTTAAGCCACAACTGATATTCATAATCGGGAGCATCAGTTCCTCCATCAACATTAATAACGCTGATTGCTCCGCCGTCAGGAACGAGACATGAAGGATATGCATCTATTCGAATTTCTCCTTCTAACGCTGTTACATCCGCTACCGTGAGTTCTACCTCTACTTCCGCTGCTAATAGCGCTTGACAGGTCGTGTCGGTCAAAACTACCTTGTAATTGCCTGCGGATAGACCCGTAAAGACTGCCGGTAAATCATCGATTTTTGATATTGTATCTGCATCTAAGATCGTGCCGTTGTGCCAAAGCTCGTATTTGTAAACCGCTGTCTCGGTGCCGCCAGTCCCTATGAACGTCAACTTACCGCTAGCAGGAGAGTCACAGGTCGGTTGTACTGTCGCGGTCGCATCTACGCTTACGCCAAGAGCATCTACATCCGCTACAGTGAGTAAGAATTTCTGTTCTTCCGGCGCTATTTGTTCGCCATTTACCTTGGTAATGACTATTTTATAATAGCCGGCTACCAGTTCGTCGATATTCCACGCTGGTTGGTCTGAAGTACCAACCTTAACAGTGTCGCCGTTGAGCCAAAGTTCCCATGTATAACTTTCTTTAACAGGTCCTCTTGCGGTTACTTTAACTTCACCTTTATCTTCATCATCACATGTAGGATGGGTTACAATTTCTACCGATGGTGTATTGATTACCGTTGCCAATGCTGTGAAACTTTTTGAAAGGGTAGTGCTGTTGGCAAACAAGGGGTCTGGGTTGAGATAAGCATCTGCATGCCATTTGTTTACCCATTCACCACCATCAAAATAATAAGGCCTGTAATCCGCCGTCAGGTTTAACGTAACGGGAACGTCATCTTCTGCCTTACTTTTTATACGGAACTGCCATAAGGTATTGTCGGTTATTGGAACTTTGATGTAATTACCTAATTCGTCAGAAAATACATTTCCAATCTTATCTCCCGAACCTGCATATGGACTTACTGGATCACTGATTGTCAATTCCTTCCAATCAGTCCCATCATAATATTCCATATAAAGTGTATCACTGTTGAAGTTTTGACCAGTGAGCCTGAACAGAGCATCATCTACTCTTTGTTTTATATCAGTTGCTTCAGTTGCACCATATACCAAATAATCTGTCTCATTATGTGTGCGGGGAGATATATCAGTAAGCGCGGTAGGTTTCAACTTCGGAATAACCGTATTGAGTTTTACGTCAAAGTATGACCATTCAGTACTGCTTATTGTTTCGGATAACGGTTGTTCAAAACTCAGATTAATAATGTCATAACGTTTTGCTGTGAACGTCATGCCAATTTCGTTACTCGACTTTAATCCTTTGTTTGAATCCTCAAAGCTTGTTTTACTAAAGCCTTCTTCAGGAGAATAATATGTTAACCACATCCCAAGAGACAATTGCCTGTCTGCAGCTAGCGTCTAATTTGTCCTGATTCTAAAGCGTAACTCCACGCCATCGCCCCATTCGCCGAACGCACTTCCAAATGTGTAAGGTACTCCATTCCATGGATAACCATTGCTATAGTCTTTGCTGAGATGCCAAGTGCGAACAAGACTACCGCCTCCTTCCTCATGTCTAAGCATTTCATAACCATTGCGACTCCTAACTTTTGCAGAAATCCAATCAGATTCCGGCCAGTTTTCTCCTGGATCTCTAAATTCAATATCAAACGCATTATAATCAGCAAGATACTCATTAATAGTACCTTCTACATGAAGGTTGAAGTCTATCCCGCTATAGTCAGTCAGATTGGTATTTACTTTTATTGTAAATTCTCTCCACTCGGAGCCGATTTCGGTGAAATTCCACGGCTGAGTTAATTCGAGATTGAGGTAAGGACATTCTGTTTCAAGGTTAACGAACAGTTCCCTTGTATTTAATTTACAGGAGGGATCGCTAATGATGATTTTATATACACCTGTTTCAAGGTTATCAAATGAGATTTGACCATTAGAATAAGAAGATTTTGAGTCAAGCATAGCACCATCGAGCCAGAGTTCATAATCCAGAGTGCCTACGAATGTAACCTCGACCGGTCCAAAATTAAGTTGACCAGATTTAGGTTTGTCGCATGTGGGATTCTTTTCATATTTTTTCTCTATTGTCGGAATAGCCTCCGCATCATCCAACTCAAGTTCTACTTCGAGTTCTGTTTTATTCGACGGGCAAATTTTGTCGGTAACGATAACTTTATATTTACCTGCCGAAAGTTCGAATGGTGGTGTAGGTGTTGGAATTGCTGATGAACTGAATTTTCCGTTAGTAGTCGTACCGATTTTCACGCCGTTCTTCCAGAGTTCATAAATAAAGGATGGTACGTCATTGCTGTCAGGATCAGGAGTACCGCCGGTTGCTGTGAATTCCAGTTCGCCACTTTCGGGGTCGGCACAGGTAGGTGGTGTTTCTCCCGTTTTAATGACTATGATTGGCGTTGCATCCGCTACTGTAAGTTCTACTTCGAGTTCCGCCGGTGTATTAGCAGGTTCAATGATGTCGGTAACAATAACTTTATATTTGCCTGCCGAAAGATCTGTGAACTCAGCTGTACGGTTTGAGACGGGTTTAATAGTAGTGTTACCTCCTAAATAGTCTTTATAGCTAGCGTTGGTTTCACTCTTGATTTTTTGTCCGTTGAACCAGAGGTCGTAGGTAAAGAATCCTGTGCCGCCAGTGGCTATTGTAAATTTCAGTTCACCGCTGTTGGGATTATTGCATGTTGGCTTCGTTTGAGATTGAGATATGAGACCGATAGGATCTACATTAGAGAAGGTAAGGACTAAGCCGGGACCATATCCATATACTCCTCCATATCCTCCGCCACCTACTCCTACTCCATAGTAGATGTTTGATGGACACAGTTGATCGGTTACAGCAATATTGTATGTTCCTACTTTGAGGTTGGAGAATTTTCCGATTGTATTGCTCTCATATGATTTACCATAACGATATATGGTATAGGTATAATTACCGCTACCACCGGAGGCTTCAAACTCGTATTCTCCTGTTTTTTCCCAGCTGTCAAAGGAAGTATAGTTATCTTCATCAAAATCAAATTCAGGTTGTGTTTCACTAATCTGCTCTACCGAACTGATTGGCGGTATATTCTTTATTGCAAGGAAGACGTTGAGTTCCTGTGACGGATTAGACGGACAGATAGTGTCTATAACTATTACCTTATACATGCCCGATCCCAAGTTATAGCCTTTTAGTTCATCAAACGCACCCTCATTATTGCTACCGAGCACTTCGCCGTTGAACCACAGGGTATATTTCAGTCCGGCTGTTGTTATATCGCCCGGGGTTTTTGGGACACCTCCCTCTGCTTTAAACCAAAGTTCACCGTTAGGAAGTTCACCGTCAGCGAGGAAATAACAATCGGGTTGTGTTTCTTTAATCTTTTGCAGGTTGGTGATAAAATATTTCTCATCTACCTCCAATACAGTTTCGAGTTCCTTAGAGGGATTCGACTTGCAAATGTTATCATATACAATTACTTTATATGTACCTGCTTCAAGATTCTCGAATTTGCCGTTGTCTTGTTTGATTTTCTTTATTATGCCATTCTGCCAGAGTTCGTAATACAGTTCTCCGCCTAAACCGGTGTTCGGGTCGTAGCCGGAGCCACCGGTGGCAGTGAATTCCAGTATACCATCTGCCACACCGGTACAGACAGGTTCGGTTGCACCGGTTCTACTTACTTTGATTGGCATTACATCTTTTACCTCAAGCACAACTTCAAGTTCCTGCGCAGGATTTGATGCACAGTTTGGATCTGTTACTACTACTTTATATGTGCCTGCAGAGAGATAGGGAGATATAGGATCGGTAGAAGAACCAAAGGTAACGTTATTGCTGGATGTAATTTGCACGCCGATTTGTTTACCATTTTGTAACAGTGTATATGTAAGGTTACCTGAAAATGTAGTGCCGATTTTGCCGAATGTAAGTGAACCATCACTGTTGTCGCACGTTGGTTGTTTTTCAGAAAATTTCCTTATTGGCGGTATAGGTGTAACATCTGCAACTTCGAGTACTACTTCATGTTCTTTTATATTTGACGTACAATTTTTATCTGTTACAATAATTTTATATGTACCTGCTAAAAGATTGCTTTCTGTAAATGGGTTGGGTGT
>JAISYU010000057.1 GCA_031269685.1 Dysgonamonadaceae bacterium
AGATCAGGTTAACAATCAAGACTACGGCTCCGAACGAGATTTACTACATACCTACCTCCGGCTATGTGGGCGGTACATATTATCATGCTTACGACTGGAATGTTTATTTCGACGACGACGATGCAGTGTATAAAACAAGAAATGCATCAACTATTGACCACAACGGTATTGAACACACCTTCCAAGAAGCAGGAGATCATAAAATACGCATCACCCCGTACGCCCGCCCATTTACCGCCGGCTGGGGAAATGCATTCGGACATAAGAACGACAATATCGGAAACGCAAATACTGCTGCCAATAAGCAGAAACTTATATCAATAGACGCCCCGCTAACTACTATGGCTTTTGCGCCAAAGACTTCTGAAAATACTTCAGGCACCAATGCTTCCCATATGTTCGCCAATATGTTTTATGGCTGCGAGAACCTTACTACCGGCGCTAAAATTGTAGATACGTACCAATTGCCGCCAACAATAACGAACCTGTCGTACTTCCTTTACGAAACGCACAGAAGCAACACTAACCTCAAAGAACCCATCGACCTTAGCGGTCTTTCGGGATGGTTCAGCGGGAATGAATCAATAACGAACCTGTCGTACTTCCTTTACCAAACACACTGGGAGAACAAAGATCTCAAAGATCTCAAAGACCCCATTGACCTCGACCCGATAGAAGACTGGTTCAGAAATAATCAAAAGATAGAGAATCTGTCGAACTTCCTTCATCGGACATACTACAACAACACTGCCCTCGAAACCACTATCGACCTCACCCCACTAAAATATTGGTTCAGAAATAATCAAAAGATAGAGAATCTGTCGTACTTCCTTTACCAAACAAACACCGGCAACTTTAACCTCACATCCACCATCAACCTCACCCCGCTTGAGGAATGGTTCTACAAGAATGAATCAATAACAGACCTGGCGAGATTCCTTACCGGTATACACGACAGCAACAACCCTAACATCACATCCACTATCGACCTCACCCCACTAAAATACTGGTTCATCAATAATAATAAGATAACGAACTTGGAGTACTTCCTTCACTCTATACACGCCGGCAACTTTAACCTCACATCCGCCATCAACCTCACCCCGCTTGAGGGATGGTTCTACAAGAATGAATCGATAACGAACCTGTCGTACTTCCTTTCCAGTACACACCAAGGCAACACTATCCTCACATCCACCATCAACCTCACCCCACTAAAATACTAGTTCATCAATAATGATAGGATAACGGACCTGTCGTACTTCCTTTACAGTACACATTCCAGCAACAATATATTCACATCACCAATCATCCTTGACCCGCTTTCGGGATGGTTCAGCGGGAATACAAGTATAACGAACCTGTCGTACTTCCTTTCCACTACACACTCAAACAACCTTAACCTCACATCCATCATCGACTTCAACCAGCTTTCGGGGTGGTTCGATACAGCAGGTAGATCAATGACGAACCTGAACAACTTCCTTGCCCATACACACCAGTACAGCCCTTCCCTTAAACTTGAAGGACAAAAGATTTTCCCAAACTGGATAAAGACATTAAAACAAGGTACAACAACACCCATTCAAGAGATCAATCGCTCCTTCTACCGAATGTTTTACTGTTCTACCCCACCTTTCGCCTCCGATACCAGCGAACCTAAGTTTCAAGACAATACCGTGCTGTCAAGTTTGGGTCCGCCGCTCAACCCTCCTAACAAACAAACTTACACGGGCCGCTCAGGTTTCGATCCTATCAACACCGGATGGTACTAAAAGGCAGAGATGAAAGAAAACTAAATATAGTAAGGGTGTACAGTGAGTGCACCCTTGTTTGTTGCGAGTTTTTACGAAAGGCGCTTGAAAGTACGAAAAAGAAGAGTAATTTTGCGGCGATATATAAATATATACAGAATGTGGATAACAGATTGCCAAAACAATACCGGGTACTGAAATTTATACGTGTCGCGATCGCGATTTATGTCCTCGCTACGACGCTCGTGTTTTTCTGTGATTTCGTAACATTGACCGAACACAGCGCTCAATTAACCGTATTAATTCAATTTATTCCCGCAATGCTGCGCGGAAGTCTATGGATTGTCACCTCATTGCTGCTGATTACGCTTATATTCGGCAGGTTATATTGCTCCGTCATCTGTCCGATGGATATATTGCAGGACGTAATAGCGTGGATTGCACGGCATACGGGCAGGAAAAATCGTAAGCGGCTAAGATATTCCTTTTCAAAGCCTAAGAATACTATCAGATATACTTTGCTTGCCGTATGCATCGCTTCAATGATTGCCGGTAACACTATACTTATCCTAATGTTAGACCCGTACAGTAACTTTGGACGTATAGCAACCTCTATCGCACGTCCTATCACCGTTTATGCGAATAATCTCGTGTCACTGATTGCAAGGAAATTCGATAACTACGATATTTACAACCTCGAACTGCATACGGCTGATATGTATTCCGTCATATTTGCCGCATTTGTATTTGTTACCGTCGCAGTGATGGCTATTCTTCGCGGTCGCCTGTTTTGTAATACCGTATGTCCGGTCGGAGCGCTGCTTAGTGCATTTTCACGTTTCTCACCGGTAGCAATGTTTATCGACAACACAAAATGTACCTCCTGTAAGCGATGCGAAAGGCAATGTAAAGCGCAATGTATAAACATTTCCACAAAAACAGTTGACAGATCGCGGTGCGTAACATGCTTCAACTGTTTATCATCCTGCAAAACCGGCGCAATGAAATACGGACTAAACTCTCAGAAACGCGAAACACAGCGTGACAGGCGCGATTTTATTATTACCGCAACGGCTACTGCGGTTTCATTGCCAATGATTTATCTTTATAAATCCAAACTGCCTGCAAATAACAAAATTCCGGTTTTGCCTCCCGGTGCACAGAGTCTTATGCTCTTCAAAGAGCGATGCACCGCCTGCCATCTCTGTGTAACGCATTGTCCTCAGCAAATAATAAAGCCGGCTCGGCTCGGTTTCGGTGTTGATTATGCCCTCAAACCACATCTTATTTTCTACGAAGGCGCGTTCTGTAATTATGGCTGCACCGTATGTTCCAATGTCTGTCCAACGGGCGCAATACATCCCCTGACTCAAGATTCCAAAAAAACCGTACAGATTGGTATCGCCGAATTCAGGCGCGGAAGGTGCGTGGTTTATACTGACGGTACGTCTTGCGGCGCCTGCTCGGAACATTGCCCTACTCAGGCTGTGAGAATGGTGGATTATGAAGATGGACTGACGGTGCCGGAAGTTAATCCGAAACTTTGTATCGGCTGCGGCGCCTGTGAGTCAATCTGCCCTGTGCGACCGTTAAAGGCTATTAATGTTAAAGCTAACGAGGTGCATCTTACAGCGCTCCTTCCGGAGGATGAGGATGCTATAGATGTGAGCCGAGATGATCTTGATTTCGGTTTCTAATCCGGTATTTAACCGTATAAGGCAGGAACATAAAAAAGTGGAGAACTGATCCGTCAGTCCTCCACTCTATATATAAACAATGGCTTTTGTTTATGCCTTACCCGCTGAACCGAGTACGTTGACGAGCTTGTGCCGGTATAACGTTTTCAAACTCTCACGAGCAGGACCAAGATATTGACGCGGATCAAACCACTCGGGATGTACCGCAAATGTTTCGCGTATAGCGGCTGTCATAGCGAGCCTTCCATCCGAATCAATGTTGATTTTACATACAGCCGATTTTGCTGCCGAGCGTAACTGCTCCTCGGGAATACCGATAGCGTCTTTGAGCCTGCCGCCGTTCTCATTGATGACTTTTACGAGATCCTGAGGCACCGACGATGCGCCATGCAGGACAATCGGGAAGCCGGGAATACGCTTTTCTACTTCTTCCAGTATGTCAAAACGCAGTGGCGGCGGAACAAGGATGCCTTCCGCGTTGCGGGTGCACTGCTCAGGCTTGAACTTGTTCGCTCCGTGCGATGTACCGATGGATATTGCCAGCGAATCTACACCTGTTTTCTTGACAAAGTCCTCTACTTCTTCCGGCTGCGTGTAAGTGTGAGTCTCCGATTTTACATCGTCCTCAATGCCTGCAAGCACTCCAAGTTCTCCTTCGACCGTGACGTCGTACTTGTGAGCGTATTCAACGACTTTTGCCGTCAGGTTGACGTTCTCGTCGTATGAATGGTGTGATCCGTCGATCATGACGGACGAAAATCCGTACTCTATGCAACTTTTGCAGAGTTCAAAGGTGTCACCGTGGTCGAGGTGAAGGACTATTGGGATATTTTTCCCAAGTTCCTTTGCGTACTCGACAGCCCCCTGCGCCATGTAACGCAAAATGGTCTGATTGGCATACTTGCGTGCACCGCTCGAAACCTGGAGTATGACTGGTGAACCCTCTTCAACACATGCCTGGATGATTGCCTGCATCTGCTCCATGTTATTGAAGTTGAAAGCAGGAATTGCATACTTGCCTACGATGGCTTTACGGAATAGATCGCGGCTGTTGACCAGCCCTAATTCTTTGTAACTTACCATTTTCTCTGTGTTATATTTATTATTATATATAATCCAATTACTAAAATCTTTGCCTTAGCGGCTGCAAAGATAATAAGATTTTTTAAGATGACAAAAATATACTGCAAATGCAATACAAAATCATGTCAATATGATCGTTTCCATCACAGACAGTGATACGTGTTTGCAGTAACCAAAATAAATCACTGCCTTTTGTTACCGGTTAAACTTGTATGATAAATTAACCGGTATGAATCCTGTGTTTATAGCCGGAGGAATGAAGGATAGCACTATCAGGATTGATATGATTGCGAAACGGTAGAGTTACATTTCCCATGCCAGGGCGCTTGCTCCAAGTATTGCCGCTTCCGAATCATTCAGATCCGAGACAATAATTTCCGTTTTGCCTTGATAGATGCCTAATACGTTTCTGTTCAATGATTCTTTCAAGGGCTCAAGCAGGAAATTTCCGGCATGGGCGAGTCCGCCGAACAATATTATTGCTTTCGGGCTTGTGAAGGTGATAAAATCACTTAGCGCTTCTCCGAGTATGGTTCCTGTGAATCGGAAAATGTCAATGGCGAGGCTATCATTTGCTTTTGCGGCGTCGAATACGTCTTTTGAGGTTATTTCACGGCTGGTTATTTCGCGCAAAGGGGAGTTTTTCGTGGGATTTGCTTCGAGAAATTCGCGGGCTGAGCGGGCTACGCCGGTAGCAGAGCAGTATGTTTCCAGGCAACCGGTCCGTCCGCATCCACATGTACGACCATTGTGGCGGACAATGCGTACGTGTCCCAATTCGCCGGCAAGTCCGTCGTGTCCGATGATTAATTGTCCGTTTGCAACGATACCGCTACCCAGACCTGTGCCGAGCGTGATTACAATAAAGTCCTTCAATCCACGGGCTACGCCGTAAATCATCTCTCCCAACGCTGCTGCATTTGCGTCATTGGTGAGGCGGCACGGAAATCCTGTTTCTTTGGTAAGCATTTGGGCGAGGAAGACTTTTTGATCCGATTTTGCCCATTCTATATTCGCAGCTTTATAAATGGATCCGTCGTGCAGATTGCCGTTCGGTACGCCCATTCCGATACCGAGGATATTGTCGTGCAGGCTGTTTTCCGTAACCAGTCGATTGATAGCCGAACCGAGCGCTGCGATATAATCATCAGCCAAGTGATAGTCGCCTGTTTTGATAGAGTTACTGAATAGTATTTCGCCGCGGCGGTCCACTATTCCAAAAGCGGTGTTTGTACCGCCCATATCTACTCCGATTACGTAAGATTTATCCACGTGTCTTTCACTTTTTCGGTTATCCTTGCTCTCCTTTTAGATCCGATACAATGTCGGTATATTTGGTATCTTTTGTTTCCTCTGTATTTGGTTCTTCCTTTGGCGGTTTTTTAGCAGTTTTCTTTCGTCTGCCGGATACTTTCTGGTTGAAAAGTTCTTGAAATTCTTCTATCGAAACAAGTTTACGGTCGAGCGTTATATTTTCTTTCAGGAAATTCTTGAATTTTGTATTAAGTGCGCTTTCTACAATTTTGTCGATATTATCCTCGTTTTGTAGCAAGCGTTCGGCATAGGCTTCAACTTCTTTATCATCATTAACTACCATTCCATATTGGGCAAACTGTGAATATACAGTAGCCTTTGCGGTATTGAAAATTTCGGACTCTTCGACTTTTATGTTATTCTCCTCGATTATTTTGTCTCTAATCATATTATCTTGGATTTCACTCAGAAAATAAGGAAACTTAGCGTCCAGTTCTTCGGGTGTATATTTCGATGAATTTTGCAGCATCCAGCGTTTAAAGAAATCAGTTGGAAATTCGAAGGGTTCTGCTTTTTTCTTGAGGAACATGCGGGCGTCGGTAATGAATTTCAGGTCGCTTTTCGGAGTGAAATTCTTACGGAGAAAATCTGCAACTTTTTGCCGGAATTCTTCTTCTGAATTTACCTTACCTTTACCGAAAACCTTGTCGAACAATGCCTGATTTACTTCCGCCTCCGTGTAGTTAGTAATATCTGTTATATGTAAGGAGAAATTAGACGTACAATTCTTTACTTCCTTTTTTTCTATTTTAAGTAGCGAAGCAAGTTCTATTTCGTTACCGGCATAAGCCTTAAAAGGATTAAAAATCATATCGGATTCACGTTCCACTCCAATAAATTTATTCTTTTCATCCGTATCAGAAACATACGACGGCATAATAGTAGCATCTTCGATAATGATACCATCAACTTTCGGATTATCATTTTCATCTAATTCAGTCAAGATGCCATAAACAAGATTATTTTCATCAGCAACATCCGGGTGAGTATAATCTCCAAAAGAAGACTTGTAGCGCTTAATCTCATTGTCAATTAAGTCATCGGTAATCAGAACTTCGTAATACGGAATAACATCCCCCTTGTCAATCGTAATATTAACCTCAGGAGCAAAGCCGATTTCAAAGAGAAACGTATAATCCGCCTCTGGGGAATCAAGATACACGATATTATTTTTGTCCGGTATTGCTCCTCCGATCAAATTAAATTTCTCCTCGCTGATAAATTCATTCAGTTTTTTAGATACAAGATTATTAATCTCTTCATACAGTACAGTCTTACCGTAAAGTTTCCTCAGCAAAGACATTGGCGCCATACCTTTTCGGAATCCAGGCACAGCAGCTTTTCTACCGAATCCTTTAATACCATTTTCCACAACAGATCCGTAGTCTTCCTTAGTCACTTCGATAGCTACAGTAGCGTTCACTGCATCAATCCTGTTTAATGTAACCTTCATCAAAATATAATTTTAATCAATAATTTTCCAAAACCGGCTGCAAAGGTACAGCATTTTTTTGTAAAATCAAAATAAATAACTAATTTTGCCCGAACAAAAAAACAAAAAACAATGTCAACAATAAAGCACATAGAGCAACAAGCCGAAGAACGGATGAAACAGTCAGTAATCCACCTCGAAGAAACCCTCTCCAGGATAAGGGCAGGAAAAGCAAACACTCATATCCTTGACGGGATAAAAGTAGAGTACTACGGGAACACGGTTCCACTGTCAGCCGTAGCAAACATCTCCACGCCCGATGCAAAAACAATAACCATCCTCGCATGGGAAAAGCAAATGCTAAAAACTATTGAGAAAGCAATCATCAATTCCGACGTCGGGATAACACCTGAAAACAACGGCGAAATCATACGTCTCGGGATACCCCCACTAACCGAAGATAGACGTAAACAACTGGTCAAACAAACCAATACGGAAGCGGAGAACGCACGGATAGGAATCCGCAATGCCAGACGTGACGCAATCGAAGCCTCCAAAAAAGCCGTAAAAGCAGGAACGTCAGAAGACGAAGGCAAAGAAACGGAGACCGGCATACAAAAACTGCACGACAAATACCAGAAGCAAATAAACGACATCCTCGCCATAAAAGAGAAAGAAATAATGACGGTTTGAAAGCACTCGTAAACAAAAACACAGGCAGTATATACCAAATCCGAACCGAAGACGGGCGTACACTTAACGCTCGCCTTAAAGGCAATTACCGCCTCAAGAACATCAAAAGCACCAATCCTATCGCTGTCGGTGACGTCGTAGAAATAGAAGAAACCGGCAATCAGCCGACAATTTGCCACATCCACGACCGACGAAATTACTTCGTCCGCAAACCGACGAACCTTTCCAAACAGTTGCACATCATTGCTGCCAATATTGACCAGATCTACCTCATCACTACAATCAACTATCCCGTCACCACTACCACCTTCATCGACCGTTTCCTCGCTACTGCCGAAGCTTACCGTATCCCTGCCGCAATTATTATCAACAAAACCGACCTCCACACCGATGCCGACCGTCAACAAGCCGACATTCTTGAAAAAACATACAATACCGCCGGCTATGAAACTATCCGAATATCAGCCGAAAAAGACATCGATCTGTCCTACATCCACAAAAAACTTCAAAATAAAATCACTCTCCTTTCCGGTCATTCCGGGTCAGGAAAATCCACTATCATCAATCGCCTCCTGCCCGGCGCCAACCAAAAGACAGGTCAAATATCCGAATGCCATAACAAGGGTACCCACACCACTACTTATTCCGAAATGCTGCCTTTGCCCTACGGCGGATACATTATCGACACTCCCGGCATCAAAGGGTTTGGTACTTTCGACATGAACTCTTTGGAAATCTCCCATTACTTCCCGGAAATATTCAACACATCCCGCCACTGCCGCTTTGCCGACTGCACACATCGCAACGAGCCCGGTTGCGCGGTCATGGAAGCAGTAGAAAATCACATAATCGCCGAGACTCGTTACAAAAGTTACCTCAATATATTAGAGGACTGTTTTGACGGAAGATATCGCCGGTAATTTTATTAATATTCCAACCAATTTAGCAAAATTGAGCGTTTTTATTTGATTTTTCGATGGAAATCTAAGCAAGTCTCAATCCCTGTACAAAGATGTTGTAACACAGTATTCGGAAATGATTTTTACCATTTTGGAGGGATGCATATTACATCTTTTTCTGTAAAGGAAACAGAAGAACTGGAAAAAGCACCCGAAAGCACCTAAAATGGGTTTCTTTTCAGGTGCTTTATTATTAAAACACTGATAATCAATGGTTATTGCGGAAAGAGAGGGATTCGAACCCCCGGTACAGTTACCCGTACACCGCATTTCGAGTGCGGCCCGTTCGACCACTCCGGCATCTTTCCTTTTTCGCAAATCGGCTGCAAATGTACAACATTATTTTTGAAAAGCCAATTTTTTACGGCTCTACCTTCCCTTTTATTTTCACTTGAACCGTTTCCGTCTGATCGCTTGCGGCTATCGTGATTGTTATAGTTTTTTCAAACGGTCCCGGACGTCCTTTAGGTTTGTAAACAGCCTTCACTTCTCCTGTTTTTCCTTTCTCAATGGGTTCCTTGGTGTAGGAAACGGCGGTACAACCGCAAGATATTTTTACCTGTTGCAGTACAATGGGTTTCTTGCTGTTGTTCGTTACCGTAAATACGGTTGTGACATTTCCGTCGGATTCCTTAATTGTTCCGAAATCATGCAACGCTTCGTCAATCGAAACATTGTTTGCAGTTGTGATCTCGGGAACTTTCTTCTTGTTTTTCTTCGCGTTATCGGCAGATGTTGTGAAACACAAACCAGCAAGAACAGGAATGATTAATGCAAATTTTAAGATACTTTTTCTCATCTGTTATTAATTTTATTTTATTAGGTTTTTATTCTTAATTCAGCATTACTTGACCTCCGGTAATCGGCAACGCCTGACCGGTTTCGCCGCACTGATCCATCAGATACAGCACGCCTTTGGTTACATCTTCGGGCGAACAGCCTCTTTTCATCGGTACTTGCGCGAGATAAAAATCTTTCACATCTTCGACTGTCTTTGCCCCCGGTACTTTCCCTGCTCTAAGATACTGCACAAATAAACCGTTTTCGGGATTCGACCAGAGCGGACCTTCGTAAAAATTTCCCGGACAAATCGAATTAACTTTGATGCGGAATGGTGCAAGTTCGAGGGCAAAAGACTGGGTTAGTCCAACTCCGCCGAATTTTCCTCCTGCATAGGCAAAGTTTGCTTTTGAACCGCGCAAACCAGATTTGGAATTGATCTGTATAATATCGGCATAATAATCCGTTACCGAATATTTTGTTTGCAATTTCATGATGGAACTTACAACTTTAGAACAATAGAAATATGCATTATAGTTTATTTTTGTTACAAACTCAAAATTTTCTGGTGTCATCTCCTCTAATCCGCCAGCGCGAAGAACACCGGCATTGCAGATAAAGCAATCGATTGCTCCGAAATTGCGAATTGTTTCGTTTACAAGATTTTCGATGCTTAGAATATCGCTTACGTCTGTTTTAATAAAAATTGCCCTGTTACTTTTTGCTATTTTGTTTAAATTTTCAACAGCAGTCTGTCCAACGGTTTCGTTAAGGTCGGCGACAATTATGTTTGCCCCATGAAGAAGCAGGTTACGCGCTATACCTTCACCAAAGCCCTGTGCGGCGCCGGTAACGATAATTGTCTTATTCTCTACCCTGCCGGAACTTACGCCCGCTGCTACGCTACGTCGATAGTTCTCCACTTCCCAGTTGTCTATAAAGTCGATCTGCGCCTGAGTCATCGGGTGTTCCCCGCCGAAGGATTGAGCGAGATATGCAATCTTCATTGCGTCTTCAAACACATCCAGAATCGTATTTGTCTGCTCTGCGTTGTTTCCAACGGCAATCAAACCTATACCTTTTATTAACAACACTTTTGGTAAGTAGCCGTAACGGTTTTTATATTCATTAATAAGTCTTTGCGCCGTCTTGATAATTTCTTCCGAACTTTCTTCGTTAATAAACAGATAGTTTGACTTGCAATAAACAATAGCATCGGGAGTAAACGGCTTGGCTATTTTATCCTGGTTTCTGTGGTTTTCCGAAAAATATTGCACTAAGGTATTATTGCGAACTTTCAGGGTTTTCAATGAGTCGTAAGAGAGTAACATTCTGATAGCGGGAATAATTTTCTCAACCTTTTCGGGAACAGAAATTTCGTCATTAAACGTTAATTTCGCGTGGGAATCAAGTTTTTCTATTATTGAATTGTAAATCTCCTTGATTTCTTCAGTTGTATCGGCAGCAACAAAAATCCCGTGATTCTGCAGCCATATTACTTTTGGCTCTTCGCTGTATTTTTCGCGATAGGCGACTATTTCGTCGTTTACTTTTTTGAAAAGGACATAACCCGGATCGGTATAGGGAATATACAATGTTTTATCGCCAAAAAGCCGTTTGAGTTCCGCTTCGGCATTTTGCGAACACATCAAGGCATTGACGGAAGTCGGATGAAGATGTACAACAAAAGCGTAGCGAATCACGTTATGCATTGAGGTTTCCACCGAAGGGCGCTTATTTTTTGTAATAGTAGCGGCAGCAAGGTCGTTTTTCACCTGTTCTTCGCGTTCTGCCACATCTGCACTGTAAACTTTTTCCAACATCGAATTGAGACCGGAGCGGCATAGAACGGCAAAGCCATCTTCCGTGATGGTAGCCAGCGCCGAACCGCTTGCCTTTACCCATAATTTTTCATTATTTTTGTAGGATGTATTTCCACCGCCGGCGATCACAAAGTATCTGTTGGCGCCGTAATAGCGGGATACTTCGATCAGTTGTTCTATTTCTTTCATTGACTGTTTCAAAATTTTTATGGAGGCGCAAAATTACAACTTTTTTTTCACAAACAAACTGAAAGATTATTATTTATCAGTGCGACTGCATAAAAACATTATCAGGGACATGATTAATCGCACCTCTTCTTTGCTTTGTTGAAAACCTGTGAATATCTCATGAAAAAATTTTAATAAAAAGGATGAAATCGTTCTTATTTTTCTTTTTTGCATAGTGAACTCAAAAGTTGTCTTTATTTTTCTTTTTTTTCCATACTGTTTTTTACACTGTTATGATAAGAAATTCAAAGAAAGTTTTTAACTTTGCACCTTATCAACGGTTTAAAATGTGGAAAGTTCAACTGTTTAATTTTAGTTATATTACGAAAAGATAACGTGTTTATAAAGTATTAATAAGTTTTCTTCTTCATTTAATAAGTTTAAATGCAAATAATGTAAGAGAAAGTTTTCATACTTTTCAACATACTAATATCATCATTATTTTCTTTCTTTATTAGAAGTTAAAAACAAATAATAATACATGATTGATAAGATAAATGACACCTGCCTGGTGGAATTGATTAAGGAATTGCGGGAAGAGAAGGACGCCATTATACTTTCTCATTATTATCAGGATGATGCGATTCAGGACATTGCGGATTTTGTTGGGGACAGTCTGGCACTGGCTCAGTGGGCGGCGAAAACCGATGCGAAGGTTATAGTACTTTGCGGGGTACATTTCATGGGAGAGACGGCAAAGATTCTTTCGCCTGGGAAGCGTGTTTTGGTGCCCGACATTGATGCGGGATGTTCTTTGGCGGACAGTTGCCCGGCTGAGGAATTTGAGCGCTTTATAGAGATGCATCCCGACCATACGGTGATTTCTTATGTAAATACTACGGCTGCTGTGAAAACTTTGACCGATGTTGTGGTAACTTCTACGAATGCTCGGCAGATTGTCGAGAGTTTTCCGGCAGATGAGAAGATTATTTTCGGACCTGACGAGAATTTGGGGAATTACATTAACAGTTTGACGGGAAGGGACATGGTTTTGTGGCGCGGGGCGTGTCATGTTCACGAACAGTTTTCGTTGGAGAAGATATTGGATTTGAGGCGTAAGCATCCTGACGCGATTATTTTGGCTCATCCCGAGTGCAAGTCGGTAATCCTTAAGATTGCTGATTTTATTGGTTCCACTTCTGCTTTATTGAAGTTTGCCACGGAGTCATTGGAAAGGAAATTCATTGTTGCGACTGAGTCTGGGATTCTACATAAGATGCGCGAGTTGAATCTTGACAAGGAATTTATTCCTGCGCCACCTGCCGACAGTACATGTGCTTGCAACGAGTGTTCATTTATGAAATTGAACACGTTAGAGAAGTTGTATTATTGTTTAAGGGACGAGTCTCCTGAGATATTGATTTCGGAAGAGATAAGATTGAAGGCGGAGAAGCCGATACGGAGGATGTTGGAGATTTCAGAGAGGCTGGGTCTTTAGACATTCAGTTCTTTTACTCTGTCAAGTGCTTCGTTGATGTTGCTACAGATGTTGTCATGTCCGATTTTGGCAGCGAATCCTGATTTTTTTAGCATTGCTTTTATTTTATCATTGACGCCGGAGAGGACAAGTTGCGTACCTTCTTTGGAAGACATACGGTGCAGGCTTTCAAGGTTATGGAGTCCTGTAGAATCTATGAATGGCACTTTGCGCATACGCAGGATACGTATTTTAGCGCGTTTGGAATCTGAGCCTGTCCATCTCATTGAGTTTTCAAACTTGTTGGCTATTCCGAAAAAGAACGGTCCGTCTATTTCATACACTTCGACGCCTGCGGGAAGTATCAGTTTATCGTTGTCTGTAGTTTTCTCCGCGTCGGAAGACATATTGAGTTCGTCTTTAACGACTGAGACTGTTGCGGTTTCGGCGATTCTTTTTACGAGAAGCACCATAGCGAGGAGGATACCTATTTCGATTGCTATGGTAAGATCGAATATTACTGTTAGAAAGAACGTTACACAGAGGACAATCACGTCTGACTTGGGGTTTTTGAGCAGGGAACGGAAAGTTTTCCATTCGCTCATGTTGTAAGCGACGATGATTAGCACTCCTGCGAGGCAAGCCATTGGTATATGTTTGGTGAGGGGTCCGAGAAAGAGCAGGATCAGGAGGAGCACGACTGCGTGAATGAGACCTGCGACGGGGCTTCTTCCGCCATTGTTGATGTTTGTCATGGTACGGGCTATTGCTCCTGTGACAGGGATTCCGCCAAAGATGGGAGTTACGAGGTTAGCGGCGCCTTGTGCGATGAGTTCTGTGTTAGAGTTTTGTTTATCTCCGGTAACGCCATCGGCGACTGTTGCCGACAGCAGGGATTCTATTGCACCGAGTATTGCTATTGTGAAAGCCGCCGGCAGCAGCAGGTTAATTGTTTCGATATTTATGGTAATTGGTTCGGGCGAGGGGAGCGTGGCATTGATTTCGAATCTATCGCCTATTGTTTCTATGGTATTGATTCCGAGCAAGTTTTTAAGGAAATAGACTAACACGGTAACGACGATGATAGCGACGAGAGATCCTGGTATTTTCTTTATAAACTTTGGGGAATAGATAATAATTGCGATGCTTATTATTCCTGTTATTAGCGCCCACGGGTTAAATGACGAGGTTATTGCTTTTCCGTACGCGAACCATTTGGAGATGAAGTCGGCGGGGAGGTTATCTATTTTCAGACCGAGGAGATCTTTTATTTGTGTTGTGAATATTACGAGGGCTATTCCGCTTGTGAATCCGACTATTATGGGATATGGCATGAATTTTATTACATTTCCTAATCGCAACAGTCCCATACCTATTAGCATCAGTCCTGCGAGCACGGTAGCGACGGCAAGACCTGCGATTCCGTATTGCTGGATTATGCCATAGACGATAATTATGAACGCGCCGGTAGGACCTCCTATCTGCACCGAGCAACCGCCGAGCATTGAGACGATAAATCCGCCGATTATTGCGGTAATCAGACCTTTTTCGGGGCTAACGCCGGAAGCGATTCCGAAAGCGATTGCGAGCGGCAGGGCAACGATCCCGACTATTATTCCCGCCATCAGGTCTTTGAAGAATTTTTCTTTGTTATAGTTTTTAATTACCGAGAGCAGTTTGGGACGGAACGTTTCGGTTATCTGTTCGTTTGTGAAATGCAGGATAGTGCTTAAGTTCATCATTTTATTATGCTTTTTTTTGCCGGCAAAATTAATAAGAGATATTGGATTGCGCAAGTATTTTCCCTAATTTATCACTATCTTTGCGGCATGAATTTTAATGAAACTGATTTTAATAAACTCAAAAAATATTATGGAAACGAACGACAAGGATGATGTTTTGCAACAGAAGATAATGGAAGGGTTAAGGTTATCCTACCAGCGCTTACTTGAAACAAAACGGCGGAACAACCAGGAATTAGTCATAATGAAGGACGGAAAGATTATAACCTTCAAGCCTTAGTTGACGTTCAACAATGAATCGTTAAAGGTTAGGAGGTGATTAACCCTTAACTTTTAATTATTATCAGGATGATTTTATTGTTCCTCTTCTGCTTTTTTTACACATCGCACGCTAAAGCCATAAGCGCGGTTAGAAGCGCCGGTTACGGACACTTGATTATCATCAATGAGCATGCTATATGAGGAATTGTTATCAATCGTACTGCTCCAATAGTTGCCAGAGGTGCCGACACCTTGGAAACTACCGTCACCGTTATCGCGAAACCCGGCAGCAGGCAGGAATATTATAGGATCGGGAGCGTCTGCTGCGGTTAATGGTTTGGTCATATCTATTCCAGAGGCGCCATCCGGGTAAAAATAACCGGGTTGTGTTTTAGCGTCTTCCCATGTCTGTTTATCATACAGGGCATAGCCGCAAAGTTGATTGTCCTCCCAGTCTTTACTTGCGACGCCGTCTGCAACAGGCACCCAATAGATGCAAGAATTGGCGAGTGTGCCGGTAGCATCAATCGAACTCCATTCATCATTATTCGTATTTATAGCATTGCCGCCCTCCCAGCCGAGAAGCGCCCATTCATGCTGGGTAGGAACATGGTATCCTTCGGGACAGGGATTGTTTATGCTATTATCGTTTTCGTTAAGAATCTTATATTGCCCATTCAAGCCTTCACCGTTACCCCACAAGGCGTTATTATGCGGGGTAATCCAGTCACCACTGTTGCTGACCACATTACTTCCATATACATACTTGAAACTTTCATCGGGCTTGTATGGATTTGTTCCGACATTGTCGGTATATAGATCTTCGGTAAAGCAACAGGGCGTATCATCCTTGTTATACCGCGAGGCATGTTCAAAATCCTTGCGCCCCCATTGGAAAAGACCGCCATATACGGTAACATCGTTAGGGTCAGTACTTATTTTATGATAGTCCATCTGCGCTTTGGCAATATCCCCTGCGGTAGCGCCCTCGCCCGCAATATAAGGATCGGCGCCAAGGTTATAAGGTAGGAACATCAATGTTATCTTATCATCCTGGTATGCATCACAGCCAACGAATGGATAGACAGCAACCATGTTATTGTGTTTATTCAAAACTTTCACTCCAGCATACCCAATCTTATCCAAGTCTTGAAAATAATCTTCCCCGGGCTGTTGATATTTAGCCGCGTTTTTAATAGGACCATCTGTGCACTGTTGAATCCACTTTGAGCCATTCCATGTTTCCACGCAGTTATTAGAGGTGTTAAAGATTTGCAGACCTTGCGCCGCCGCTTTTTCCGCCGTTGTCGGCAGGTTTTTAAGGGTGTTGGTTAGCGTTTCCTGTTCGCAGAGGTTGAACTGCGGCAGCCGTAACCCGCGAGTCTCGTTGCTGAACAGTTCCAGGACGGAGAATGGCTGGGAAGCGGCGGACGATCCGATGCTTATTTGCGCTTTCGCGCTGCCCGCGCTCATCATCACGAGCGCAATCACTGTAAGATAGAGTCTTTTCATCATGTTCTAACTTTATTGTTATTAAAAATTTGTATTATCGAGGGAAATGGGGCGTAAATTAAAGCCCTTAAAGACGTTAAAGTCCTTGATGTCGTTGATTTTTTAAAAGACCTTGAAGTCCTTAATGTCTTTAAAGACGTTAAAGTCCTTAACGACCTTAATGTCTTTAAGGTCATTAAAGCCCTTAAAGTCGTTATTTTTGTTCTTGACCGAGTGCACGCAGTTATTGTGCAATGTCACGCAGTTATTTTGCAATGGCAAGCAGTTATTGTGCAATGTCACGCTGTTATTGAGCAATGTCACGCAGTTATTACGCAATGTCACGCAGTTATTGAGCAATGTCACGCAGTTATTGAGCAATGGCAAGCAGTTATTACGCAATGGCACGCTGTTATTGTGCAATGGCACGCTGTTATTGTCCGAGTACACGTAATTATTGTACGACTGCACGCTGTAATTACCCGTTAACCGCTTATTATTACCCGTTAGCCACTTCATACCTTCTTAATTCTACCGGTTTCTGAACGGGATTTTTTTCACCTCAAGGTAGCACCACGTGGGCGCGCCGAATGCTGCTTTGACATATTCCTTGACCGCTAAGGCAGTATCCATCATACCGGAGCCCGGCGCGTAGAGCAATTCGTTACGTTTCTCGCGCGCTTCGTCTAATATGCGGTTCGCTTCGACCGCGGCATCGTTCGCTATCCCCATATCCGCCTGCAACTTACGAAGAGCGTCGATCGTCAAGTCATTTTCTGCGGGCTTGTATAGAGGTTGCGAGGCAACTAATGTAACGAGCTGGTGCAGGTGTTCTATTTGCTCGTTAAAACTTTTCTGAGACACGGAGATATGTTTCTTCGGCGTCTCATTTTCCTGTCCCTGTTCGGGCTCGATGGGTTTCGAGCGCTTTCCGCGGATTTTGCGGACGATTTCCTTGATATGCACGATGATTGATTCCGGCAAGCCAAGGATCGTCGCGGCAGCCAGCACGCGCGTTGCCCGCGGAGCCAGAAGCGCGAAGAGATCGTGCCTTTTGCCCTCGGCAGAGATAGCGTTCGACAACGCAATATCCGTGTCATTGACAGCAGACTTAATGTGCACTGATTGAGCCTGCAATGCCGCTATTTTCAGATAATCGGGCACCGGGTTATAATCAGGACCAAACCCTTTACAGACTCCGATTAACTGGTCAAAATTGCCGACATAGGTACTAATACCCGACTCAGTGTTTCTTCTCATATAAAACAATTTTAAATTTATAAATTACTAACTCTTATCTCTGTATCTTATTTTGAACTCTCTATACTTTGTTTTAGAATATTCGTACTTTGTTTTGAAATAGCAATAAGTTTATTTCTCATTTTGATAAACCTATGTTTTATTTCGGCTGCAAAATTATATATATTTTTTGTATTCACCAAATTTTTTGCAGAAATACTACATATATTTATACTTTTCTTAGTTATTTCCTGCAATTGAATGTTTTTTTTGGCTTCATGACTCTACAAAGGACACTAAAAACTTCAAAGACATTAAAGACTTTAAGGGAAAATACGTTCTTAACTCTTAATTCTTCGTTATTTCGATGCGTTTACCTTCGGAATGGGCTGTAAACTCCGGCGCATACATGCTCTGAAGCGTCGCCGTGCCGGTAGAATACACGCCCGCGGCGGAAACGTGCAGGGCATACTCGAAAACGTACACGCCCTTCGGTAGAGTGGGGAAGTACAGGTTAATAGAAGCGTCGGCGGGAGAGCGATAGAACGCGACGCCCTGCTGATAATCCATGCCCGACTTCTGCCCGGCAGGCTCCATTGCCGGCGCACGCAAGTCCTTCAAGATAACGTATTCGTAATCACGGTCAACGCGGACGGTTAACCGTACAATGACCCTCTCACCTACCCTTAACAGGTTGGTAGAGTCTATCTTTTGCAGGAATTTTCCGGTATTGGCAGTCTTTTCGATGAACATATCCTTATTGATACTCATACCGGTACCGGCGGCGGAGATTTTGCCGGCGTCCTCGAAGTATTGCCGGTAGAGCGCTCCCCATACGGGCTTTTCACCGGAAGTTATTACCGTCACCCTGTTCATTTCGGGAACGATGTCCCTCTCTTCGGCGGAGATTTTGATGTAACCTGTTCCGGCTTCGCCGAGTTTGGAAGCGATCACCCTGTTACCCCATTTGACGGTTACTTTATTCTCTTCGTCAAGTTGGTTATTTCCCGTCTTTATCAGGGTTTGCACCGCGCTGACGGTGGCAGGGGCATTTTCCCACCTTTGAATTTGCTTTTGCCTCAGTAGCCACAGTTTCATTTCGTCCATTTCGCTTTGGCTGCTTCCGATTTCGTGGAAGACATTCATTATAATTGCCTGGACAAGCGCCGAAGAGCGGAAGTGAAACGCACCCTGGCGGGAGTTCGACCAGTACATCCCGTCGTCCGGCTTGTGAATGGCGTGCTCGCGGAGGGATTTCATGACAGCCTTTGCAGCATTAAATTTGCCGTTCCTGTGCAGTGCGAGGGCGGCGATGGCACGGTCGCAGGGCGTAGCGGTCTTCATCCTGTTGCGTTCGGTAATGTCTAAGAAATAGTTGTGCGCTTCCAAGGCTTTTCCAAGCGGAATGTCGGTATAGTATGAACGGACAAGGAGATACTCAAGATTGGCGGAGGTGAGTGCGGTCGCCGGCGGGTCAGACTGTTTATATTGCCTGATGATTTCGTTATCAATATAATGTATTGCCTTTTCTTTTAAGTCTTTCAGGTTATTCCCGTCCTGCATTTCCTGACTGCCGTTCGCCATTGCCCAAAGAATCCATTGCGTGATGTTCGAACTGCTGTTCATGCCGTGAAACCATCCCCAACCGCCGTCATTGTTCTGCCTTTCGCGGATTTTGTCTATCGCCTGCCGGTTAATATTGTCGGCGCGGTTGACATCGAAAAGTTTCGCAAGGCTTTGCCGCTGCTCCGTTTCATTACCGGCATCCGCCGCGAAGGGAGTTTCTTCGATCTGTATGGTTTTCAGTTCGCTGTTCTTTTCAAGGTTCGAGATCAGGTTGCCTTCCTGCGTCCACGCTTCGATAATCTTGCGGATGCGAGGGTTACTGTTAACTATCTCCGTGGCAACGCTGTTGCTATAGTATGCCGCGAACAGGTCAATTATATTATCTGACTGCGGCGCAGTGATTACCGGCAACGCCTGTATAGCATACCAAATGGGATTGGCGGTTATTTCCAGCGTCATGCGGTGATTGTCGTTCGTGTCGGGGAAAGAAAACACGCTCGCCGATTGATCGCCGGTGTTGATCGCGATACTTTCAACGACCGGAATGTGCTTCGGCAAAACCGGCACCAAATGCTGCTCGCCATCGCTGAAATTATCCGTCAACGCGATGATTTTTACTGCGGCAAGGTCGATACCTTCCGGCACCTCGAAGTCCCAACCGGCGGACGTCGTGCTACCGGCTTCAATCGTGAAGGATTTTTCACTGTCAGGGACGATAATCACCGTCTTACCGGTCGTCGGGTCGAAGATCTCGATGCTCACCGAACCGCTTATCTCCCGTTCGGAGAGATTGTCGATTGCAGCAGTCAACGTCATCCTGTCACCGGTGCGGATGAACCTGGGAATGTTCGGCGTCACCATTAAATCCTTGCGGGTTATGACCTCTTCTATCATCTCCCCGTATTTAAGGTCTTTGGTGTGCGCGATAGCCATGAATTTCCATGTCGTATTGCTTTCCGGTACGGTGAACAAAATCTTCGCCTCGCCGGATTCGCCGGTCGTGATGTGTGGATAAAAGAAGGCAGTCTCGGAAAAATTCCTGCGAATCTGTAACGGAACCTGCACCGTTTCGGTTTCCCCGTCCGTAACGGCGTTAGCACTCTCCCACCCTGTCTTATCTTTAAGGTTTGCGATGCCATACCCAACCTGCGCGAGCCTTAATTCGGGAAACCTTCCGCTTACGGGAAAATTGATCCCGAATGAGTTTAAGACATCGAAGGTAAAGTCTTTGCCCTTTAAAGTATCAAACGGCATGTTATTGGACTTCCGCGCAACGCCGAAATCTTCGCCTTCGTGCATCTGGGGACTGATTACGCTTACCGGCGTAATCGGCTTGAATGACCATTTATGCGGCTCAATATTGTCTAACGATGCGTCGTACATAGCCGCCAGGACTTCGCCCGCGACGCTTTTGTTAGCGGCATCTTTGACGGAAATCTTCCACTCTTCCCTTTGCCCGGGCAGTAACCTGTCACGGAAAACCTCCTTGCTCAACCTTAACTCGTTATCCGGCTGCTTACGAAAGATAGGGACTTCATTGTGAAACACATTCCCATCCTTAATAAAGAGGAACGACGCCTTAACACCCTCCCCGTAAGACTCAAGAAAGGGTATCTCTATCCTGCGCGTCTCATTGCTCAACTTGAAACGGGTCGAGGCAAGCTTTTTATTCCCCTTGAAAATCTCGTGCAACACATAAACGTCTTTCGCAGAAGACCCGTAGAGTATTTCCGCCTTCTCTCCGGCATCACATTCGGTCTTTACCGGCACAAACCACTGATAAGCAAAAACGGGAGGGCGCTTGTCGGAAAATGAAAAGGAAAGGAAGTCAACAGATACGCCCTCCGCGTCCAATGCAGTCGCAATGATGCGATATTTCCCCGATGATAATGATTTTGGTATCTCTATGCTTTTACCGGACTCAAATCCGGTCTCTTTTATCAATTTATTTTCCGTCCATTCGTTGGAATCGTCCTTCAAAAGACCGGTATTCTTCGGTTTAAGCGAGACAATCCTTATTTTGCCTTTGATCGATACCGGATTGTAATCCAAATTCCTCGCATCAATCTTTATCTCCCCTATACTGTCCCTGTTCATCTCCGGCTTTAATCCGGCAACAGAGAGAATTATCGGCTTGTCGCCCGTATTGAACTTAGTCCTCCCCTGCTGCGTTTCGCCCTTTATGTCCGTAACCGACGCCTCGACTTCATAAACGTATGCAATCCTCTCCTTACCTTTGTCCTCAAAAGATTTTTCAGGGGTAAAAGTAATATTAAACCTGCCGCTTCCGTCCGTCACAACCTCGCCGGCGGCAACCTGCAAAGGAGACTTCCAAATCCTGCAAAAACTGTGGTAAGAACGCAAAATCCTGTAGCGCAACACAGCTCCCTTAATGTTTACCGCCGAAAAGGACCGTACATCACCCGTCACCGTCACCTCATCGCCAAACCGGTATGCCTTATCAATCCCGTCAAACCGTATCTCAAAGCCCGGCTTTTTGTATTCCTCAATCCTGATGTTGGCATAACTGTAATTGCCGTTCCCCAAATGCGACTGTATTAAGTAATTGCCCTTCAACGATCCCAAAGGTAACACGAACTCGCCGCTGAAAGAGCCGTATTCGTTGGTCTTAAACTCTTTCTCCGTAATCTTTTTCCTGTTACTGCCGTCATATAACCCGACCGTAAAAGATTTGCCGGCAAGCACTTTCCTGTTTTTCAAGTCATAAGCAATTCCTTTAAAGTTCACGGTTTCACCGGGTCGGTATATGCTCCTATCAGTAAACAAATCAAGTTTACTATTCCTCTCATTCGTGTCATGAATATTACTAACCCAGGGAACGGACGAGGTAATCAGTGAACTGTCATTGAGTAACGTCACATTGTAATTCGTAATCGCCTTATCTTCATTCGTACCGACCGCCAATCCGTGCCTGTCCGTGATTATAGTCTGCACCTTGATATTTTTGTCTTTCCCCCTTTCATATAAATGCACCTGCGCACCCTCAACAGGCTTGCCCGTCTTGCGCTCCGCTACGATATATTCGCGCTTACCGTCAACATAACGGGAAACACTCGCCAACTTGCTGACCGAAAACTGCTGATTGATAACCAAATCTTCAATATGCTTGTCAGGATATATCACATACTCGTAATTACCCAAGCCCTTTACCGGAACCGACAAAAGCGTGTCGTAAAAAACATAGGGCAAGTCATGCCTTAAACCGAACAATCGCGAATCTACCAATTTCCCGCTGTCCTTATATTTCCCATTCCTCTCCCAGCGGTTGATATATGCCGAAACCGGCGCGTCAATCCTGTAAATATCTACCCGTATCGCGTTTATATTCCGGTGGTTTATCTCTAATTGCAACTCCTGTCCCAAATAAACGGTGTTATCCGAAACAACGGAAAGGGCGCCCTGAGTTATATTCTTTATCCTGTCTTTCAGATTGCCCGCCCTCCTGTAATTGGAGAAACGCTCTATCCCATCTTTACAGATCTCATAGATTTGTCTTTCGTTGTAATACTTATCCTGCTCGTGCTCCGGCGAATAATTCCCGGCAAAGAAGTTTGCTTTCGCAAGTAAAATCTCCACACAGTAATCCTCTTTATTATACTTCTCCTCTAAATCGTTAAGAGCCGAAAGATAATATTCCGAAGATTGCTCCGTGTGGTTTCTTACAAACTTCAGCCTGTCCAAATCCACCATCAACAAGGCAAAAGTATTATTTTCCCGCAGACGGAACGTGAGCAAATCCTGATAAAGCCTCAGAATGAGCGGCGCAAAGTCGTAACCGGTAATAATAATCTTTTCCTTTACAAACTCATCTCCGGCATCGGCGAAATTTTCCCTCCCCGACAGTTTAGTTTGCAGGAAAAAACCTTGAACATCCTCGTCCCGGGCAAACTCCTCCAACAACCCGATTGCACGGTGCGCGAGAAAGTCATACAATGTCGGGCGTAACCCGCGCGAATCGTCGCCTTCGGTCAGAATCTCCCTGTACTCAAGTACATCGGTCGCCTGCAACTCCTCAACAGGCAAAAGCGACTCCTGCACATAATCCGCAACCCGTTGAATAAACGCCTTCGCCGACCATGTTTCAATATCATCGCCGTCAATTCCCGGAGTCCTTCGGTTAATCTTGTAACTGTTTGCCCTGTAATACATCAAATACATCTCAGACAACAGGGAATAAAGCACAGATCGCTCCTTTCCCACACTCTTTCCCGCGGCATAATGTTCTATTTCCAAAAGCATCGTCGGAATCGAATCGGTATCTATATCCGTCTTGTATTTCAACTTGTGAAGTAACGCCTTGATGAGGTTAGAACTGTCACCCCTGTAAAGAGCATCACTGTAAATCAGGTTTACAGCCTCAAGCGCAGACTGAGGAAGCGACTGCCGGTCAAAATTTTGCACGTCATCCCATGTAGGAATCGCCTGATTTTGAGCATTAACGGAGAGTAACGCAAAAAAAGTCGATAAAAACAATATATATCTTTTCATTGCCGGTTTATATTAAACAACCTGATCATTAGCGCTATTCCACTTTCCCTGATAAAGAAACCGTAAGTAATTCAATTACGTATCAAAATCCTAAAACTCGTATCCCTCGTTGAATAATTCATTCCACGGCAACCCCTGCTTCTTAAGATCTTCCATAAACGGATCGGGATCGAACTCCTCAACGTTGAAAACACCGGCTTTTCTCCATAATCCTTTGGCAAACATCAAAGCCCCGATTGTCGCAGGAACACCGGTCGTGTAACTTACCCCCTGCGTACCGGTTTCGCGAAAAGCATCCTGATGCAAACAGTTGTTATATACATAATAAGTCATCTCATTCCCCTGCCTGTCAAGCCCCTTGATGCGACAACCGATGCTGGTCTCGCCCGTATAATTCTCGCCAAGTTCTCCAGGGTCGGGTAAGACCGCCTTAAGGAACTGTATCGGAATAATTTCTATCCCATTGTAGATAACAGGATCAATTCTCGCCATACCAATGTTCTGAATCACCCGCAAATGAGTGAGATACTCCTGCCCAAAAGTCATCCAGAACCGCGCACGCTTCAATGACGGGAAATTTTTCACGAGCGACTCAAGCTCCTCATGGTAGATGAGATACGATTCTTTGGGTCCTATATTCGGATACTTGAGCGGCTGATGAATTTCGTGGGGTTTTGTCAACTTCCATTCGCCGTTTTCCCAATATTTCCCCTTTTGTGTAACTTCCCTGATATTAATTTCAGGATTAAAGTTGGTCGCAAACGCCTTACCATGGTCGCCCGCATTACAATCAACAATGTCCAGGTAATCCATGCGGCTGAAATGATGCTTGGCAGCGTAAGCAGTGAAAATACTGGTTACCCCCGGGTCAAAACCGCAGCCAAGAATGGCTGTAAGTCCCGCCTTTTCAAACTTTTCCCTGTATGCCCACTGCCATTTGTATTCAAACTTCGCCTCGTCTTTTGGCTCGTAATTTGCAGTGTCAAGGTAATTCACCTTTGCCTCAAGGCAGGCGTCCATGATAGTTAAATCCTGGTAAGGCAAAGCGACATTGATAACCAATTCCGGTTTGAACTGATGAAAAAGTTCGACCAATTCTGCCGTATTGTCGGCGTCAACCCTTGCAGTTTGCAGAGGACTGTTACCGTACTTAGTTCCTATTGCTTCGGCAATAGCATTGCATTTCGATTGAGTGCGACTTGCAAGCAAAATGTCGGTAAATACTTTATGATTTTGAGCCGTTTTGTGCGCAACAACCGTACCTACGCCTCCGGCTCCGATGATGATGACTTTCGACATAACTTCAAAATTTTTGCAAATATATAATTTTTATTTTACTTTTGTGCCGTTATTTCAGAATTAACGCAGAATGGCAATACTTTTTAGTGAGTTGGGTATTTCCTCCCCAAAACTTAAACGAACCGTAATCAAGCAATGGATATTCTCCGTAATCAATACATTCGGCAAAAAGACAGGTAATATTACATACGTCTTTTGTTCGGATGAAGAAATATTACGCATTAATAATCAATACCTTAAACATGATTATTATACCGATATTATAACTTTCGACTACTCGGAAAAAGATCTTGTCTCAGGTGATTTATTCATTTCGCTCGACACGGTTAAATCCAATTCCGAAAAATTCGCAACAAAGTTTAATGACGAACTTTATCGTGTGATGATTCACGGTATCCTTCATCTTTGCGGTCTGAACGACAAATCGGCAAAACAGCAGGCAACAATGCGGGAAAATGAAGACGAGGCGCTTAAACACTTAAAGACCCTTATAGAACCTTCTTGAAACTCGTAATTTTTATTGTAAGCTTTAGAAAACTATCAAACAATGACTTTTGACTATGATGTAATAGTAGTTGGCGCCGGACATGCCGGATGTGACGCGGCAGCGGCAGCAGCAAATCTCGGTTCCCGTACACTACTTATCACAATGGATATGAACAAAATTGCACAAATGAGTTGCAATCCTGCCGTAGGCGGTATCGCGAAAGGACAGATTGTCCGCGAAATAGACGCTTTGGGTGGTCAGATGGGCATAGTTACCGATTTAACGACAATACAGTTCCGTATGTTAAACCGCTCTAAAGGTCCTGCTATGTGGAGCCCCCGCGCACAAAGCGATCGCATGAAATTCATTACAAAATGGCGCGAAATACTTGATAATATTTTAAACCTGTTTATCTGGCAAGATACGGTTTCGCAGTTGATTATTGAAAAAGATACCGTAGTTGGTGTAAAAACTATTCTTGGCGTTGAATTTCATGCAAAAACAATTATATTAACGGTCGGCACATTCTTAAACGGATTGCTGCATGTTGGCAAAACACAAATCAGCGGCGGACGAATTTCGGAGATGTCATCTACAGGTATTACCGAACAGTTGGTTACTCTCGGCTTTGAATCCGCACGAATGAAAACCGGCACTCCTGTGAGGATTGATGGACGTACTGTTGATTTTTCGCTTACTGAAGAACAGAAGGGAGACGAGGGCTTTCACAAGTTTTCTTATCTTAACTCCTCTCTTCACCGATTGAAACAGTTGAGTTGTTGGACGCTTTACACAAACGAGGAAGTTCATGAAGTCCTGCAAAGCAGACTATCCGAATCGCCGCTTTACAATGGTCAAATTAAAAGCATAGGACCTCGCTATTGTCCAAGTATTGAAACTAAAATCGTTACTTTCGCAAATAAAGCGCAGCATCAACTCTTCCTCGAACCGGAAGGTGAAAACACGCAAGAATATTATTTGAACGGATTTTCTTCTTCCTTGCCTATTCAGGTTCAATTGGAAGCACTAAAAAAGATACCTGCTTTGCACAACGTACAAATCTATCGCCCTGGTTATGCAATAGAATATGATTTTTTCCCGCCAACACAATTACTCCCAACACTTGAAACTAAGCGAATAAAGAATCTGTTTTTTGCTGGACAAATCAACGGCACGACAGGTTATGAAGAGGCTGCCGCGCAAGGATTGATCGCCGGAATAAACGCACATATCAATACTCATGGTGGCAATTCGTTCGTACTTGGTCGTGATGAGGCATATATTGGCGTTTTGATTGACGACCTCGTCACTAAGGGAGTTGATGAACCTTACCGAATGTTTACTTCCCGCGCCGAATATCGAATTCTTTTGCGGCAAGACGACGCTGACATGCGACTAACAGAAAAATCTTATAGCCTCGGCTTGGCAGATTCCGAGCGCTATAATTTACTTATTGAAAAAAGAGAGCAAATCAAAAAAATCATTTCTTTTGTTTCAACCTGCTCCATAAAGCCCGAACAAGCAAATCCGGCGCTGGAAACTTTCGGCACTGCCCCGCTTCGGAGCAGCTGCAAACTTTTAGACCTTATTCTTCGTCCGCAGTTAGACATCGCAAAGATTGCTACTTTTGTTCCCGATCTAAAAGAACAATTAGACACAATACCTAATCGCAAAGAAGAAATTACAGAGGCGACGGAAATTCAAATTAAATATGCAGGATATATTGCCCGCGAGAAAATTATCGCTGAGAAAATCAATCGCCTGGAAAACATCAAAATCAAGGACAAGATTGATTACAATTCTCTACAATCGCTTTCTACGGAAGCAAAGCAAAAACTAACACGTGTAAATCCCGAAACCATCGCTCAGGCGTCACGAATTCCGGGAGTCTCGCCAAACGACATAAATGTTTTGCTGGTTTTGCTGGGGAGATAGATTGTTCCACGTGGAACAATCGTTTGCTTGACGCATAAAAACTTGATACACAGCGACATATTCCGAGCAAAGTTCTTTGTTCTCTTTGCCTGAGTCTATATTTTCTCCGTGGAGCAGCCGGATGTTTGTCTATATCTCTATAAAAACAACACCTTTCTTACAGAGGTGCAAGGGGCTGCACAGTATTTTTGCAGATAGATGTTTGGTTTTTTGCTTGGATCGTCGCCCTTTC
>JAISYU010000065.1 GCA_031269685.1 Dysgonamonadaceae bacterium
CGGAGCGCGAACGCCTTTTGCCTGGCATCTTCGGCAGTTGATTTTGTATTCATAACAGCAGAAAAATTACGTAATGTTTTTTATTCACTAAATATTTGTAGAGAAATTTCTTCATTTTGCTTGTTTATTAAAAAAAATGTTGTAATTTTGTCGCCTAAAATATGAGAAGTATAACATTTTAATATCTATTTTTACTTGATTACTATTATGAAGAAGATTGAAGCAATCATTAGAAAATCAAAGTTCGTAGAAGTCAGGAATGCTCTGCACGAGGCTGACATCGAATTTTTGTCGTGGTGGGACGTTAAAGGTCAGGGAAACGCCACGCAAGGCTTGATATTCCGCGGTATAGCCTACGATATCAATGCTATTGACAGGATCTACCTGTCGTTCGTGGTCCGCGACCAAAATGCGGACAAGTCTATTAACGCTATCCTAAAGTCCGCTTACACAGGCGAAAGTGGCGACGGACGTATATTCGTCTCCGACATCGGTGAAGCCATACGAATCCGTACCGGCGACCGCGGCGATGAATCACTTTATAACAAATAACTTAAAACTTGGGATAAGATGAAAAAGTTAATAGCATTAGTAAGTTTTTTAGCAGTTCCTGCTATGATTTTCGCGCAGGAAGCAACGGAAGTACAAAAGTTGGACAGCGGAAATACCGCATGGATACTGGCGGCAACAATGCTCGTCATGTTGATGACTATACCCGGTCTTGCATTTTTCTACGGCGGCATGGTTCGTCGCAAGAACGTGCTGAGTGTGATGATGCAGTGCGTCGTTCTTACCGCTGTCATCACTATTGAATGGATTGTTTACGGTTATACCGCCGTTTTCGGGGAAAGTTTACAAGGCGGCTGGCTCGGTGAAATAGTCGGCGGATTTGACAAACTGTTCCTCTATGGTATCGACAAAGATACACTTACCTCCGGCAACATACCGGAAGTCCTGTTTGCCCTCTTCCAATGCAAATTCGCAGTGATTACGCCTGCACTCATTGTCGGGGCGTTCGCTGAAAGAATCAAATTCTCCGGTTTCCTGCTCTTCTCGCTGTTATGGTCGATTTTGGTCTATAATCCGCTCGCTCACTGGGTTTGGGGCGGAGGATGGATGATGCGTATGGGCGCACTCGACTTTGCAGGCGGTACGGTTGTACATATCAATGCCGGCGTTTCGGCGCTTGTAATGGCGCTGCTGCTCGGTAAACGGCAAGGTTACGGTTCAAGCATGATTTTGCCGCACAATGTTCCGTTTGTCGTGCTTGGTACGGCGCTGCTGTGGCTGGGATGGTTCGGATTCAATGCCGGTAGCGGGCTTGGTGCGGACGGGCTTGCGGCGAATGCTTTCCTTGTTACTCACCTCGCAACGTCGGTTGCGGCAACTACCTGGATGCTCCTCGAATGGTTCATAAATAAAAAACCAACTGTAATCGGAATATGTACGGGCGCTGTTGCCGGCTTAGTTGCGATCACACCTGCGGCAGGTTCGTGCGATGCTCTCGGCGCATTGTTTATCGGACTGATTTCGGGGATAATCTGCTACACATCGGTCGCCTACATGAAACCACGCCTTAAATACGACGATTCCCTTGACGCATTCGGAGTTCACGGGGTTGGAGGCTTTGTAGGTGCTATTCTTACCGGTGTGTTCGCCACAAAGATTATAACCGGAGAAGCGGAAGGTGCATTATACGGCGACTGGCATCAGTTGTGGGTTCAGGTTGCGGTCAATCTCGCGGCGGTGGTTTTCAGTGCGGTAATGACATTTATTCTTTTCAAGGTTGTAGATAAACTTGTTGGTTTAAGGGTCACTGCCGGCGAAGAATCCAACGGTCTTGATATTTCCCAGCACGGCGAAATCGCTTATCACGATGGTGAATGATTCTTATTATTAAATAACCTAAATTTCATGCAAAATATTATCATTATTAATTATTTTCAAATAAAAAGCAGAAGATATTTGGATTATTAAAATAAAATGATTATTTTTGCAGCGCGAAATAAATATTAAAAGAAGAAAGTTTTAGATTATCATTTTTATTATTAACATTAAATTTTTTGTAAAATGAAAAGATTGTTTTTAGCAGTTGCAGTATTTTTGGCTGCATTCACACTGAAGGCTCAAGAGAGCAAGGGTTTAGAATTGTCGGCAGGAGCCGACATAGTAAGCAAGTATGTCTGGCGCGGCGCAAACCAGGGACAGGGCGCCGCATTCCAGCCAACGCTCGGTTTATCCTGGAAAGGATTGTCGTTAAGCGCATGGGGGTCGACCGGCTTTGCCGGACAGGAAGCCTATGAGTTTGACATTTCGTTAGGGTATTCCGTTGCAGGCTTATCGGTTGCGTTGACCGACTATTACTGGGACGGGCAGGCCGGCGAATATGACGATCATGAAAACTGTCACCACCTGGAAGCATCGGCATCGTACTCATTCTCGATACCTCTGACCTTGTCGGCGGCAACGATGATTGGGTTCAACGATCCGGGCTTGAATCCGGCAGACCCTACGTTGGGTACGACAGACCCGACGGAAAGAAACTTATCGACATATCTTTCCGCAGGGTATGATTTTGCAATCGGTGCAGCCTCCCTGACGGCATCTATCGGTGTAACTCCATGGGGTAGCGCTTTGTGGGGCAGCGGGGAAGATAAATTTGAAGTAGCCGACATTTCTTTGAAAGGCTCTAAAGAATTGAAAATAACCGACAGATTCTCAGTGCCTGTATTTGTTCAGGGCATCCTTGCGCCTGCGACAAAGAGTGCACACTTAGTATTTGGACTTTCATTCTAAACGAAATGGATGTCAGATTGTAAGGAAAAACAGATTTTTTGGCAATTACATACAGTGATTGCCAAAAATTCCTTACATTTGCAACCTTGAAAACGTAATGCTTGTGCAAAATCACAGCATACAAACATAAACAGAAGCAATTTTGAAATAAAAAAACGTAAAACAAATGTCAAAATTAAGATTTAAAGCAGTAGAAGAGGCTTACAAGAAAAAAGCCGTTACAGTAGCCGCGCCATCGGCATTAACTTCCGACTATTATGGGAAATATGTCTTCAACAAGGCGCAAATGACAAAGTACCTTCCTAAAGCGACCGTTAAATCGCTTGAGGCGGTAATCGCAAGAGGCGAGACCCTCGACCTTGAACTTGCGAACCAGGTTGCAGCAGGAATGAAGACCTGGGCGCTCGAACTTGGTGCGACCCATTACACTCACTGGTTTCAACCTCTGACAGACACTACAGCAGAGAAACATGACTCGTTCATCGAATACACCGGAGAACCGGGAAGCCCGATCATCGAGGAATTTTCCGGTAAACTGCTTGTACAGGCAGAACCCGACGCATCGTCATTCCCGAGCGGAGGAATCAGGAGCACATTTGAAGCGCGCGGATATACGGCATGGGATCCGTCTTCGCCGGCGTTTATAATGGACGATACGCTTTGTATTCCGACTATCTTCATCTCCTACACCGGCGAAGCGCTTGACTATAAAGCGCCGCTTCTTAAGGCGTTGAAAGCAATCGACAAGGCTGCGGTTGATGTATGCCGTTACTTTGATAAATCCGTCAAGAAAGTTTATTCGTATCTTGGGTGGGAACAGGAATATTTCCTCATTGACGACGGATTGTACGCTACCCGCCCCGACTTGATGCTCACCGGCAGGACACTTCTTGGGCATGATTCGGCAAAAGACCAGCAGTTGGAAGACCATTATTTCGGTTCAATCCCGACCCGTGTCCAGGCGTACATGAAAGATATAGAGTTTGAGGCATATAAATTCGGTATCCCACTAAAGACGCGCCATAACGAGGTAGCGCCTAACCAGTTTGAGTTAGCGCCGATCTTTGGCGAGACTAATCTTTCTGTTGATCAGAACCTGCTGATAATGTCTATCCTGAAAAAAGTTGCGCGCCGTCACGGATTCCGTCTTCTCCTTCATGAAAAGCCGTTTGCCGGTATTAACGGTTCGGGCAAGCATAACAACTGGTCGCTCGGCACTGACACCGGAGTAGGGCTTTTTACGCCTGGCAAAACTCCCGAAGCCAACCTGCAATTTATTACCTTCGTAGTAAATACCCTCGTTGCTATCTGGAAAAACAACGCACTTCTCAAGGCATCTATCATGACCGCACAAAACGCTCACAGGCTCGGCGCTAACGAGGCTCCTCCCGCTATTGTATCCGTATTTTTGGGCGAGCAACTTACGGAAGTCCTTGACACTATCGAGAAATCCGAACGTGCGTCGGCAATAAGGATTGACGGGAAAAAGAGACTTTCGCTCGGAATCGGAAGCATACCCGAAATGCAACTCGACAACACCGACCGTAACAGAACTTCCCCGTTCGCGTTCACCGGCAACAGGTTTGAGTTTCGCGCCGTCGGATCGTCCGCGAACTGCGGTTCGGGGATGATAACGCTCAACACTATTGTCGCCGCTCAACTTAAGAAATTTAAAGAAGCGGTTGACGAAAAGATTCGCCGAGGCATAAAGAAAGAGGAAGCCATCTTCGAGGTTCTGAAAGAATATATCAAGGTATCTAAAAACATCAGGTTTGAGGGCAACGGATACAGCGAAGAATGGAAAAAGGATGCCGCAGAGAGAAATCTCGACTGCGAAACGAGTGTTCCGTTGATTATTGACGCCAATACGACACCGGATTCGATTGCTCTCTTTGAAGGTACCGGCGTGTTGACGGCAAAGGAACTTAAATCGCGCAACGAAGTTAAGTGGGAGATTTATACGAAGAAGATTCAGATAGAGGCACGTGTCCTCGGAGACTTGGTTCTGAATCACATTATCCCCGTTGCGACGAAATATCAGTCCTCGCTGTTGGACAACGTCTATAAACTGACCCAGGTTTACAGCAAGGAAAAAGCCGACGAACTCGGTGCGCTCGACAAAGGTATAATCGAAGAGATTGCCAAACGTATCTCTGTGATTAAGAACAGTGTTGAGTCGATGGTTTCCGCCCGCAAGAAAGCGAACCGGATAGACAGCGAGCGCGGAAAGGCGATCGAATATCACGACAAAGTATTGCCGTTCTTCGACGAAATACGCTACCAGGTTGACAAACTCGAACTGATTGTTGACGACGAACTGTGGCCCCTTCCAAAATACAGAGAACTTCTTTTTATAAGATAATACTGTAATTTTGTTCATTAAGTATTTTAATCAGCCTCCGGCAAAGTAACATCTTTACTGCCGGAGGTTTTTTATTATGCCGGCGAATGTTTTGGAATAATTTTTTAGTTTGCGGCAACCGCCGCAAACGATTTTCGGTGAATTTCCCATTTGCGGCAGCCGCCGCAAACGACTTTTGGAGAAATTCCTGCTTGCGGCAGCCGCCGCAAACGACTTTTGGAGAAATTCCTGCTTGCGGCAGCCGCCGCAAACGACTTTCGAGTGAAATTCCCATTTGCGGCAGCCGCCGCAAACGACTTTCGAGTGAAATTCCCATTTGCGGCAGCCGCCGCAAACGATTTTCGGATGAATTCCCATTTGCGGCAGCCGCCGCAAACGATTTTCGGGTGAATTCTCATTTGCGGCAGCCGCCGCAAATGACTTTCCGGTGAAATTCCCGTTTGCGCTGACGGCGCAAATGACTTTCTGATGAAATTCCCGTTTGCGCTGACGGCGCAAATGATTTTCCGATGAAATTCCCGTTTGCGCTGACGGCGCAAATGACTTTCCGATGAAATTCCCGTTTGCGCTGACGGCGCAAATGACTTTCCGGTGAAATTCCCGTTTGCGCAGGCTGCGCAAATGACTTTCCGATGAAATTATCGTTTGCGCTGACGGCGCAAATGACTTTCCGGTGAAATTCCCGTTTGCGCTGACGGCGCAAATATTTTTCAAATAATTTTACATTATTATTGACCTGCTTCATATAATCGTTTGTTTATCCGTAAATTTTTTTTGTATCTTTGTACCTTATTAATATTGTATATTATGAGCATACTTTATCTTGATGAGCACAAATCGTGCAGAAACTACCTGTCCGACTTCAATATCGGATTCAAGTCCATTTCACTGCCTGCGGGGGAGGTATTTACTCCCGATAACAGGTTTTATCATTGCCTGCTGTTTATGATGTCCGGCGAGGCTTCGCTTTCGTATAATGCCCGAACGTTTCTACTGAAAAAGGATACGATGTGCTTTATCCCAATTTCGGCAAATTGCAGTTTCAAGGCGGAAGAAGAGATTTCATTCATAGTAAACTATTTTAACAGACCAGTAAACCTTTGCGAAAAAGAAGCGATCGAAGGACTGTCCGAATATCTTGACGGAGCGGAACTTAATCCGGTGATGAGAATCAATACCGCTATGAAACTGTTTCTTTCCTCAATGAATTTCTATCTGCAAAACGGGACGGCGTGCAAACATTTCTATGAAGTGAAACACCAGGAATTGCTGTTTGTATTGAGATATTTCTACGATAAACCTTCACTCGCCGGATTCTTTAAACCAATTATCAGCAATAATTTCGATTTCAGAAACCTTGTGCTGGAAAACTGCAGCAAAGCAGCATCCGTCAAAGAACTTGCAGCGTTATGCAAATGCTCAATCTCATCGTTTAGCAGGATGTTTAATATTAATTTCGGAGAAAATCCGTACCAATGGATGCAAAACCGGAAAATGAAGCATATAATCGTCAAACTCGCAAACAAAAATATACCCTTCATTGATATCATTGACGAATTCGGCTTCTCTTCGCCGGGACATTTTACAACATACTGTAAAAGACACCTCAATAAAACACCATCAAAGTTCCGCAGAGAACATTAATTTTCCACTGAAACAATACTATGATTTGCTTTCCAAATGCGAAGATTAATCTCGGACTGAATGTCGTCGAACGTCGAACCGACGGCTATCACAATATCGAAACAGTCTTTATGCCAATACCACTCTGCGATGTCCTCGAAGTCGTACCTTCCGAAAACGGCAAAACAACCCTCATCCAAACAGGTATCAATATCGACGGAAAAAATTCGGATAATCTCGTCATGAAAGCATATAACCTGCTCAAAAAAGATTTTCATTTGCCGTCTATATCAATATTCCTCCGTAAAGAGATTCCATCAGGGGCAGGTCTTGGCGGCGGTTCGTCCGATGCGGCGTTTATGATTAAACTTCTTAACGATTTCGCTAACCTCGGTCTATCAAACGAAACAATGGAAGATTACGCTTCGCAACTCGGCGCAGATTGCCCGTTCTTTATCCGCAACAAACCTCTATTCGCCGAAGGTATCGGCAATATATTTACGCCAATAAATATTTCGCTTGCAGGGTATGAACTTGTTATCGTCAAACCCGACGTTCACGTCTCAACCCGCGAGGCTTACGCTATGATAAAGCCGCACACACCAGAATTTCCGCTCAAAGAGGTTATACGCAGTCGGGTAGAAGAATGGAAATACAGGTTAGTGAATGACTTTGAAGGCACTGTGTTTAGTATCGCGCCGGAAATAGGTCATGCAAAACAGGAAATGTATGACGCAGGCGCCGTATATGCTGCAATGTCCGGTTCAGGCTCGGCTGTGTTCGGTATTTTTGAGAAGAATCATTTCTTGCCCGTGCTGAAATCCACAATTACCGGCAGGTGGTCGCTATAACCCCCTTCATGAATCGCACCGTAGAAACTCTTCTTCGGACGCTTCCCGCCCTTCGTCTTATCTTCCGTGAGCATATATTCGCGTACAAAAATCTGTGCCGTGTTCGGAAGAACGCGGAAACGCCGCTCCTGATTCAGAAGATTCCCCGAAACAAGTATCTGGTCAAGCATGTACCACCTGCGCTGATATTTATAAGTGCCCTCGTTCTTTTTCTTTTCGTAATGAGCAAAAAGATTGTACAGGCTATCCGGCTCCGTATCTCCTGCCGCAGGAACCGATACAGCGCCCAAGGTTTCACGAATGCTGCGGTCTGACGGCTCATCGTTGAAGTCGCCCATGATAATGACTTTCACATTGGGACGAGTTTTTCTCAGTCGATCAATATTCGCCTTGACAACCGATGCAGTATAAACCCGAAACTTTTCCGAAATTTTCTCCCCGCCACGACGTGAAGGAAAATGACAGACAAAAATATCAATCGTATCACCACCGGCTACCAATCCCGTAACATGCAGAATATCACGAGTCTTCTTTGACTTATTATTGGGAAATTTAATACGGTAACATTCATGGCTTAAATACTTGAAACTGCTCTGCCGGTATAGCAACGCAACATCTATTCCCCGCATATCGGGTGAGTCTGTCATAACATAACGGTAGCCCCACTTTCCCAATGACGAATAGCGCGTCAGATTAATAATGACACTATCGTTTTCTACTTCGCAAAGACCAACAACATCAGGCACTTTCCAACCTTCGCCGGCAACAGAAATCACACCCGCAATCTTGTTTATCTTATTCCTGTAACGCCATCCCGTCCAGTGTTTAATTCCTTCCGGCAAAAATTCATTATCATTTTTATGTGGGTCGTTCTCAGTATCAAACAGGTTTTCAACATTGTAAAACATCATGCGAAAATTACCCTGCGCATAAACATCCGAACAAAGCAGCAGAAAAAGAAAACAGATTATCCGGCAATACATAGTTTGATTTGCTTAATACATGCAAAGATACGAATATTATTTAATTGTAAGGATTTTTTCGTACCTTTGCCGCTACAAAACTACAGGTACACATAATGGGCTTTTTCAATATTTTTTCCAAAGAAAAGAAAGAAACGCTTGACAGGGGACTGTCCAAGACTAAAGAAAGCGTTTTTGCAAGACTTACACGGGCTGTTGCAGGTCGTACAAAAGTCAGCGACGACGTACTTGATGACCTCGAAGAAGCACTCATCTCGTCGGACGTAGGTGTCGAAACAACGCTGAAAATCATTGACCGGATTCAACAGAGAATCGCCCGCGACAAATACATCAACTCTGCCGAATTAAATAATACCCTGCACGACGAAATCGCCACAATGCTGACCGACAACAACGCGGAAGAAGTCGAAGACTTTTCCTTGCCAAACACAACGAAACCTTATGTCATCATGGTCGTCGGAGTAAACGGCGCAGGCAAAACTACAACAATAGGAAAACTCGCATACCATTTCAAAAAAGCCGGCAAAAAAGTCTATCTTGGCGCTGCAGATACATTTCGCGCCGCAGCGATCGACCAGTTGACAATTTGGAGCGAGCGCGTCGGCGTAACCATCGTGAAACAACAAATGGGTTCGGATCCGGCATCTGTAGCCTTCGACGCACTGCAATCAGCCGTCGCAAACAATGCTGACGTAGTAATCATTGACACGGCAGGTAGACTGCATAACAAAATCAGCCTGATGAACGAACTGACCAAGATAAAGAATGTGATGAAAAAAATCGTGCCGACCGCCCCAAACGAAATACTGTTAGTCCTTGACGGTTCGACAGGACAGAATGCGTTTGAACAAGCCCGTCAATTCACCGCCGCAACCGAAGTTAATGCCCTGGCGATAACAAAACTTGACGGCACGGCAAAAGGGGGAGTAGTAATAGGAATCTCCGACCAGTTTCAAATACCCGTCAAATACATAGGACTTGGAGAAGGATTAGAAGACCTGCAAATATTCCGTTGCCGCGAATTTGTTGATTCCCTTTTCGGCGATGCGAAAAAATAAAATAACATTCATAACGCTCGGCTGTTCAAAAAACCTCGTAGATTCGGAACTGTTAATGCGCCAGTTTGCCGCCGGTGGATACACCGTCGAGCACGACCCGAAGCGCGTAAATGGAGACATTGTTGTCATCAACACCTGCGGCTTTATCGAATCTGCCAAAGAAGAATCCATAGAAACCATCCTCTCATTCGGGCAAGCAAAACGACAAGGGCGAATCCGACAACTATTCGTCATGGGTTGCCTTTCGGAGCGCTACCATGACGAATTGCAAGATCTTATTCCCGAAGTCGATAAATTTTACGGAAAATTCAACTACCGCCAACTGCTTACCGATCTCGGTAAACCATTCCACAACGAGCTCGCCACCGAGCGATTACTCACAACCCCCGCACACTATACGTACCTGAAAATAGCCGAAGGATGTAACCGTACATGCTCATACTGTTCAATTCCTCTCATTACAGGCAAATACCGTTCCCGCCCGATAGAGGAAATAATCCGTGAAGTACGGCAATTAACGGTAAAAGGAGTAATGGAGTTCCAACTCATAGCACAAGACCTGACCTGGTACGGCAGGGACATTTACCAGAAAGTAACCCTTGCGGAACTCATAGCGCGACTTTCCGACATCAGCGGCGTAGAATGGCTACGGCTGCACTACGCATATCCGGGACAATTTCCCAAAGACATTCTCCCTGTAATGGCGGAACGCGACAACATCTGCAAATATCTTGACATAGCAATTCAGCACAGTAGCGACCGGATACTGAAAAAAATGCGCAGAGGCATAACTAAGGAAGAAACCGTGACATTGATCGGCGAAATCCGCGAAACAGTACCGGGAATACACCTTCGCACCACAATGCTCGTCGGACATCCCGGCGAAACGGAAGATGACTTTGCCGACCTCATGCAATTTGTCGAGGAAATCCGCTTCGAGCGGCTCGGAGCATTCATATATTCATCAGAGGAAGGCACATATTCCGCCATCCATTATAAGGATGAAATTGATGCCGTGACTAAGAACCGACGCCTTGACACACTGATGTCGCTTCAGGAAACTATTGCATCGGAAATCAACACACAGAAAGTCGGACAGACCATGAAAGTAATCATCGACAGCGAAGAACAGGATTTTTACATCGGACGCACGGAATACGATTCCCCGGAAGTTGACCCGGAAATCCTTATCGGCAAGAACAGCAAACTGAGCGCCGGTCAATTTTGCGAAGTAAAAATCATCGGCAGCAGGTCATTCGATCTGCTTGGGCAAATTACCGGTTAAACAATCCTTAGATAGTTTTACACAATATGTCGTCATTAGTGTAATTTCCGCACGATTCGGGGACGTCCCCAAAGTATTCGGGTGCGCACCCAAAGTGTTCAGGTGCGCACCCAGAAGTCTCGGGGATGCACCCGAAAGTCTCGGGGATGCACCCGAAAGTCTCGGGGATGCACCCGAAAGTCTCGGGGATGCACCCGAAAGTCTCGGGTGCGCACCCAGAAGTCTCGGGGATGCACCCGAAAGTCTCGGGGATGCACCCGAAAGACGTAGGGATGTCCCCAAATGATGCGGGTAAGTGCCTTAAAGACTTAGAGTTTGTGTTATTTGAAACGGTAATCATATTATTACGATCTAAAAGATTACCGGATATATAAGAATGTCCGCCCATGTTCCATGATTTGGAATTGAAGAGACGGGGACTGTTGAAGGTAATAGTATTTGCTATTTTTAGGTTTGCATTGTGGAAAATCCCGAAGTTTCCGACATAACGAGTTGATAAGTTAACAAGTAAACGAGAGAAAATAAGGCTTACGCCCTACCTTACCTCCTAACCCATTTTCCGGCATCACCGACTGTGATGTTTTTCCTGGCGGCATAGTCGGTAAGTTGTTCGTCGTCTATTTCACCGACCATAAAATACTTCGCTTCAGGGTGGGCAAAGTAGAAGCCGGCGACGGAGGCAAGGGGAAGTATTGCACCGTTCGGGGTGAAATCAATGCCGATGCGTCCGGTGTCGAGCATATCCTTCAAGAAGAAGTTCAGGCTCAGGTCGGGGCAGGCAGGATAACCGGATGCAGGACGGATGCCTCGGTATCTTTCTTTGGTTTCGGTTGAATGGTGTTTCCCATCCGCCTCGTATCCCCAATAGTCTTTGCGTACCTGCTCGTGGAGATACTCCGCGGCAGCTTCCGCAAGGCGGTCGAGCAGTGTCTGTTCCAGCAGCGAGCGGTAGTCGTCGGTGTCGTGCCTGGCGTTACAGCCACATTCATGGCGAAGGTGCGTATTCCCCGCCGTCACGGCAAACAGTCCGACATAATCGCTGCCTGCGACATAGTCCACAAGCGAACGGTAAGTGTCATCGTCGCGCTTTTCCTGCTGGCGAAGGAAAGGAACTTCTACTGTTATTCCCGACGGAAGGTCAAAGAGCAGAGTGTCGCCTTCTTTCCTGACCGGATAGAAACCGATGACGGCTTTAACTTGCCGTTCGTCGCATGATTTCCATTCCGATAACATGCTCTTTGCGTCGGCAATGAGGCTGAGGGCTTCGGGGTCTTTGGAACGTGGAGGAATTTCCCATGCGGAGAGGAAGAATGCCCAGTCGATGTATGTGATGAGGCTGGCAACGGGTATGCGTTCGATTATTTTATTACCAATCAATCGTGGACGGGGAGGGGTATAGCCGGAGAAGTCTATTTTCAGGGAATGATTGCGGGCGTATCCGAGCGGGACTAATTCCTTGCTGCCGGTTTGCTTTTCCCGTAATGCCTGCTGTTCCTGCTTGACTTGTCGGATGAAGGTGTTCCTGGTAGCCTTATTGAGCAGGGCGCCGACGACGGGGACAGCGCGCGAGGCATCGGATACCTGTACGACCGCCCCGTGATAGAGGGGCGCTATCTTGAGCGCCGTATGCAGTTTGGAGGTTGTTGCGCCACCTATCATGAGAGGTATTTCTATCCCTGAGCGTTCCATTTCCCCTGCTACGGCTGCCATTTCCTGAAGGCTTGGCGTTATCAGTCCGCTGAGTCCTATTATGTCTGCGTTATTGCTTACGGCTTGTTTTATTATCTCTTCGGCGGGCACCATTACCCCGATGTCTATCACTTCATAGTTGTTGCAGGAAAGGACAACCGATACTATGTTTTTGCCTATGTCATGGACATCGCCCTTGACGGTTGCCATCAGTATTCTTCCTGCCTTTTCTGCGTTGCCGGCATTAGCGGCTTCGATATGCGGCTGGAGGAATGCGACTGCGCGTTTCATTGTGCGGGCGGACTTGACGACCTGTGGCAGGAACATTTTCCCTTCACCGAACAGGTTACCGACGATGTTGAGTCCCTTCATCAGCGGCTTGTCGATTATCTCGACCGGTGAACTGTAAACGTTAAGCGCTTCGGCGAGGTCTTCTTCGATATATTCGGGAATACCCCTTATAAGCGCCTGCTGCAAGCGTTCGTCGAGGGGAATGTTTTGCCGGTCGGGATGCTTGTCCGCGCCGGAGGCTGCGCTGCCTGATTGCCCGGCGTATTGGAGGAGTTTTTCGGCGGTGTCTTTTTGCCGGTTTAGGACGGCGTCTTCGAGCAGTTTCCGGAAATCCTTCGGAATGTCTTCATACTGCACCTGCGTCGAAGGGTTTACGATTCCCATATCCATTCCGGCATCAATGGCATGATGGAGGAATACTGCGTGCATCGCCTCCCGCAGGTAGTTGTTTCCCCTGAAGGAAAAAGAGAGGTTGCTGACTCCGCCGCTGACTTTCGCGCCTGGCAGGTTTTCCTTGATCCACTTTGTTGCGTTGATAAAGTCAACCGCATAACCGTCGTGTTCTTCGATTCCCGTTGCGATAGTCAGTATGTTAGGGTCGAAGATTATATCCGAAGGGTTAAAGCGCGCCCCTTCACCGGTCAGCAGGCGGTACATGCGTTCGCAGACCTCTATCTTCCGTTCGTATGTATCTGCCTGTCCGCGCTCGTCGAACGCCATTGCTATCACTGCCGCCCCGTATGACTTTATCCTGCGAGCTTTTTCAAGGAAATCGGCTTCGCCGTTCTTGAGGCTGATGGAGTTTACGATAGGTTTCCCCTGTACACACTTAAGCCCTGCTTCGAGGATATTCCAGTCCGAACTGTCAAGCATTACCGGCACACGCGCTATATCAGGCTCGGAGCCGATAAGGTTGATAAAGTTTGTTATCTCCGCAACGCCGTCCAACATGCCGTCGTCAATGTTTATGTCTATGACATGCGCCCCGTCTTCTATCTGGCGGCGGGCGATAACTGTCGCTTCTTCGTATTTCTTTTCCTTTATCAACCGCAGAAACTTACGCGAACCCGCTACATTACAGCGTTCCCCGATAAGTATAAATCGTGAGCGGGAATCGATCGTCAAAGGCTCCAAACCGGAAAGAATCAACGTGCCGGTATCCCGTGTCTCTGTATGCAGGCTTTCCGTGTCTCTGTATGCAGGCTTTCCGTGTCACTGAATGCAGGCTTTCCGTGTCGCCGAATGTCGCCGTCTATTATTTCCGCTATTGCGGCGATATGTTCAGGCGTTGTCCCGCAGCATCCCCCGATGATGTTTACTAATCCTTCGTCAAGGTATTCGCGGATCTGGTCAGCCATCGAAGCGGGCGTCTCGTCATATTCGCCAAGTGAGTTAGGCAGTCCGGCGTTGGGATGCGCGCTGACGTAGCAGGGAGCGATGCTTGCAAGTTGTTTCAGGTAAGGCTTGATATCCTTAGCGCCAAAGGAACAGTTAAGCCCGATGCTCAGCAGTTCGACATGGGCGATGGAGGCTACGGCAGCTTCGAGGGTCTGTCCCGAAAGTATCCGCCCGCTTTTATCGCCTATCGTGAAGGATACCATGATCGGTATCTCCTTTCCCGATGCGGCAAATGCTTCTCGTGCGGCAAAGAGTCCCGCTTTCAGGTTCAGGGTGTCGAAGGATGTCTCAAAGAGCAACAGATCTACGCCACCCTCGATCAGTGAATCTATCTGTTCGCGATACACGGAGCGGAGCTCGTCAAAGGTTACACTACGGTGAGCAGGGTTCGTAACGTCGGGCGATATGGATGCAGCCTTGTTGGTAGGGCTTATAGAACCTGCCACAAAGCGTGGCTTCGCAGGATTGCGGCGGGTGTATTCATCAGCCGACTCGCGGGCAAGGCGAACAGCGGCAAGGTTAAGCTCGCGGACATATTGCTCCATCCCGTAATCAGCCTGCGATATGCGGTTGGCGCCGAATGTGCAACTCGTTATGATGTCCGCTCCCGCCTTAAGGTATTTTCCATGAATCTCACCGATCACATCGGGACGGGTAATGCACAGGGCGTCGTTATTGCCTTTCAACATGCCTCTTATAGCAGCAAACTGCGTCCCTCGGAAATCATCCTCCGTCAGTCCGTATTGCTGCACCATCGTACCCATCGCCCCGTCCAGGATGAGGATACGGTCCCGTAATATATCGCCGATTGCCATCTTCTTTCCCTATCGCTTAAATGCCCTGTCAATTGCCCTGCGGTCGTCTTTCTCCCTCAATGACTGACGCTTGTCGTATTCCTTTTTCCCCTTCGCTACGGCTATCACAACCTTTGCCAAGCCTTTCTCATTCAGAAACATCTTAGTCGGGATTACCGTGAAGCCTGTCGTTTCAGACATCCGTTCTATCTTCTTTAATTCCTTGCGGTTCAAAAGCAACTTGCGGTCGCGGCGGGTATCATGATTATTGTATGTCCCGTAAAAGTATTCCGAAATATTCATGTTCCTTACCCACAACTCATTGTTGATAAATATGCAGTAAGTATCTACCAGACTCGCCTTCCCCAAGCGAATAGACTTTATCTCCGTCCCAGTCAGCACAATGCCTGCCGTAAAGGTCTCAACAAACTCGTAGTCGAAGGATGCCTTCTTGTTCCTAATCTGTATGCTGTCAGATTGCGACATATAGTAATCCTCTTAATGCCCAGGGCGAAAGTACTATGACCGTAGTCGCAGTAAAAGCAAACCCTTCAAACGGACTCTTTAGCCCAAGATAATATTCCGCCCCAGACCGCGCTATCACAAATGAATACAACGCAAACAAATGAAACCACGGGAAAGCGGGAAACAACGCCGACGCGATTGCCGATACATAAACCGCCGCCGATGAGTAACCAACATACTTTTCACATATCCTCCTCGATAACGAAACACCAAACTTCCGATTCGCCAGGAAACGAATACCATAGGCGGCTAAATATAAACTTCCGAAAAGAGTAACAGCCTCACGGATGACCGCTTTCAATGCCACACCAAACGATCCTCCCGACAGGAATACTCCGGCAAAAGCCACCAGCGCAATGACCCCTATCAATATATGGAAATAATCATTGTGAAACTTCTCATTACCGGCGTCCCTGTCAGGCGCAAGATCCTTCCACATTCCGTCCGGAGAAGCAATAAAACGATAGATCAGGGTAAACAGCGTGATCAACATCAGTATCCTTTATATAGGTAAACCGTGAACGAAGACGAATTATTAACGTAGCCGTATAACAGTTCGTCTTCCGAAGTCTTAGTGAAATATTTCAACACAACCTTCAGCGTACGGTACTTGTTACCGGTTGCCTCATCAGTGTATTCCTGCCAAACGGAAGGATTGTCGAACATCTCATTCAAATCAAAAGCATAAACCGATTCCGTTGTCTCTTTCGCACCGTCAACACCGATAACATTGCCCTTGAGATACATTACACGGGCGCCGTTTTCGTCGGTTCTCAACCAGTCACACTGTAAAGAATATTCAACCTTTTGCGTTTTGGCAACCTTGTTCGTTATATAAACAAAGAATTTACCATCATAATTAAAGGCATTGGTGTAATATTCATGCAGGCTGACGGAGGTAATCGGAAAAGAACAGCCTGTCGTATCTTCGGGCTGTTTGCTGTATGCAACCGCCGTCTGTTCCACCCTTTCCAGGCGAACATCGCTACCTATCCAATAGTCGGCGCCGGTGACCTGATCCCGCGTATCTAATGTAAACTGGACAGTCGCACAGTCGCCGGAATTGTATTCGTCAAGTACCGAAATATTAGCCGGTATAACAGCGCCATAGGAAAATGCACCCAAATATTTGGAAGCCTTCCCGTCACTGAAGACCTGGTATCCCACAACCGCCGGACACGAAACATTAACACTCGTATAGGATTCTTTATCCTTCAAACAACCGCTTAACAGCGATATCAGGCAAACAGAGCACATCATTGCCGCTAACACATTCTTTGTTTTCATAATCATTATAAGTTTAAAGTAAAAAACGATGCAAAATTAATGATTTTATCCGAAATTCAAAGCATAGTCGGTCTAAGACTACCATCCATAAGGTTTATTTTATCGTATTTATTATTAAAATTGATAACAAAACAATAAAATTTCAAAGAATATTATTGGTGATTTAAAAAAAGTGTTTACCTTTGCGCCCGAAAATTTAATTATTCATTCTTATATTATTTATTAAAAAGGTTGTTTCATTAAAAATTATCAATTATGAAGAAAGTTAAACATTTGTTTGTTGCCGCACTGCTTATGGTAAGTACATTATCTTATGCTCAGGTAACGACGTCAAGTATGAACGGTCGCGTAACCGACGGGACGGAAGCCCTGGTAGGCGCTATCGTCAAGGCAACGCACCAGCCTTCGGGGACGGTTTATGGGGCAGTAACCCGTACAAACGGGTCTTACAATCTTATGAACCTTCGTATTGGAGGTCCGTACACGGTCTCGGTTTCCTATCTCGGCTATGAGACCAAAACAAGTAACAACATTTACCTTTCAATTGGCGAAGACTACAGGCTGAATGTAACACTCTCCGAAGAATCAAAAGTCTTGTCGGAAGTTGTTGTGCTTGGCTCGCAAGACCCTGCATTTTCAACAAACCGAACCGGTGCGCAGGAAATCATAACGAGAGAAGAGATGGACAAACTGCCTACCATCAACCGTTCGCTAAACGATTTCACCAAATTGACGCCAATGAGCATCGACAACAATTTTGGAGGAGTTTCCTACCGTTACAACAATATCACGGTTGATGGCGCTTCGTTCAATAACTCGTTTGGCTTGAGTCCTGCTCTTGGAGCATCGGAGACAGAACCCATCTCGCTCGAAGCGCTCGAACAGGTACAGGTAATGATTGCCCCATACGACGTACGCAACGGTGGGTTTACGGGAGCGGGAATCAACTCCGTAACCAAGTCGGGCAGCAATGATTTCCATGCTTCCGCTTATACATATATAAAAAGTCCCGATCTTAGGGGATACCGCGTGAAAGATGAAATACTGTCGGTTGCCGACTATTCAAACCATCAGTATGGATTAAGCCTTTCGGGTGCAATCGTTAAGAACAAACTGTTCTATTACGTAAACGGTGAATTAGACAGGCAGGAAAAACCGATTAACTACACGACGGACAATTCTGCTGTCGACGCGGCGGTGTTGCAAGACCTATCTGACTTTCTGGTACGGGAACTCAATTACAACCCAGGCAAATTCGACGTCAACAAGTCAAACACGCAGGCGGATCGTTTGACGGCAAAAGTAGACTGGAATATTAATGCGAATAATACATTAAGCGTAAAATATTTCCATCTGAAATCCTTTACCAACAATAACCCGTCAACATCTGGCACGCCGCCCAACGGGCGAGGTCCCAACAAATACGCAATCCCATTTGCATCCTCGTTTTACAAGCAGAACAACAACTTTGACATTGTGACGGTGGATTTGAACACCAAGATCAGTGACAATACATCAAACTACTTCAAGGCAGGTTTCTCAAGAATCCGTGACTTCCGCGAAACGGAAGGAGACGACTTCCCTATGGTAGACATCCTTAACGGAGCAAACGCATACACCACTTTTGGTAGCGAACTGTTCTCCTATAATAATAAGGTAAGTTCCGACATCTGGCAGTTACAGGACAACTTTGTAATCAACCTTGACCGGCATCAGATCACGATCGGCACACAGAGCGATTACCGCAAATACCTCAACGGCTATGCCGCCAATTACCTTGGCACATGGAGATTTGCCTCGATTGACGCATTCAAGCAGAATGTACTTGCAACCAAAGCCGGGACAAGCATCGCAGGATTTGAACCGACAGGCTACTCGCAAATTTACTCCCTCCTTGAAGGTGGTGCATTCCCATACGCAGAAGTGGAAGTATTCCAGTTAGGCTTGTATGCACAGGACAAATGGAGCATCAACGACAGGCTGGACGTTACGGCAGGATTGCGCGTAGATATGCCCATATTCAATACAGACCTTCAGGAAAACCCTGCATTGGCGGCAGAAACATATCGTGACGGAAAACAAGTAGACGTATCGAAATACCCCAACGCAAAACCACTCTTCTCGCCACGTATTGGATTTAACTATCGCCCTACGGAAGACGGAGCATTGCAACTGCGCGGCGGAACAGGACTTTTTGCCGGCACACCGCCCTACGTATGGATAACAAACCAGGCAGGAAACAACGGCGTGCTTTTCGGAACCGTTCCGCAACCCACAACTCTTGCCTTCACCGGAAATCCGGCGCAATACATACCGACAACGGCAGGAACAGCGCCACGGGGCGATATTTCAATCACCGACCCGGAGTTCAAATATCCCACCCTGTGGAAAAACAATATTGCTGTCGACTACAAATTTGACGGATGGATTGCAACCGTCGAATTCCTCTACAACAAAGATATCAACGCAATCTATCACGACAATATCGGAATTATCAAAACCGGTAACTTTGTTAACGACGGTAGCGGACAGAACTCCCGTCCCTTCTACAGCGGATACTACAGCGCAGGTGCGGCAAACAACGTGATACTGCTCACAAACACAAACAAAGGATACTCGTATTATACAACCTTTCAGTTGCAGAAAACCTTCCGCGACGGTATCTTTAAAGGATTATACGTAAACGGCTCTTATTCCTTCGGACAGTCAAAGAGTATTAATGACGGCACATCTTCACAGGCGGTATCCGCATGGCGCTACCGTCCCGCATTAGACCCCAATGCACAGGAATTGAGTTACAGCGCCGCTTCATTTGACGGGCGCCTGCTGCTCTCGGCTTCCTACACAAAGGACTGGAGCAAAAATTCGGCAACCAACATCGGTCTCATTTACCAGCGTTATCGCCCATTCCGGTACACATACGCATACAGCGGTGATGCCAATGGTGACAAACGCGCCGAGAATGACCTTATTTACGTGCCGCGCGACTACGAGGAAGCGAAAGACCATCTCGTCCCGTCATACAACAAAAAGAACACCGACGGTTCAACAACCACAGTCGGATACGCTACACAGGAAGAAGCATGGGCAGCACTTGATGCCTTCATAGAACAGGATCCTTATCTGAGTAAGCATCGCGGGGAACACGTTGAACGCAACGGAGCCATCGCACCTTTTGCCAACCAGCTGGATCTGAACATTTACCAGGACATCAAAGTAAGGCAACGTAACGGACGCAGCCATACTTTGCGCTTCAGCCTTGACATCGCCAACTTCCTGAACCTTCTCAACAAAGACTGGGGAGTTAAGCAAACCTACGTCGCTACCCAGCCTCTGTACGTGACCCAGTCTCCTTCGGCGGGGAACAATTACACGCTGAAATATGCCGTTACCGACCCGACAGCAGTAAAAACATTTATGGATGACATCAGTTCTTACTGGCAGGCTGTATTCGGAATAAAATACATTTTCTAAAATATAACGATCTGCTGGTAATTAGTAACATTGTGTGTTGTTGCTATTACCAGCCTGGGCAGAGGGGCGCAGTGATGCGTCCCCTGCTGTTTTATGGCGGTTAATGTTTACGGGATTATTTCGGTGTTGCGGGCGAACTTGTTTTGACGGGAGATAAGGAGTTATGAAGTGATTAGTGGTAATATACATCTATGCGGATTATTTTGTACTGACTGCGATCGGCTGACAATTAATTTTTCAAGAAATTCATCTAAAAATTTGGTTATTAAAAAACTTTATGTAATTTTGCCGTCGATTATGAAAGAAACGATCACATATTGTCCCTCGAAGAGGATGCCGAATACGGAAAAGTATTTTATTACGTCAGGCATTGTCAGTTCTAAATCAGAGCATGATTTGGATATGTCAAATATTTTGTTAACACACACACACACACACACACACACACACACACACACACA